>CASGEQ010000146.1 GCA_949300535.1 uncultured Bacillota bacterium | reverse complement strand
CGCGGTATGTATCTTTTGAAGCGCCCCGCAGCCCAGAAACGCCTGCCTGCTGACGGCAAACGCGGGAATCCCGCAGGCGTCGATCTCGGTCAGAGACGAACACCCCGAAAAGGCGAATCCCCTCAACCTGCCCCCGAGGACTTTCACCGAAACGAGCGTTTCGGGGACGTCATACTCCCTCTCGTCGGAAAGCCCGAATAAAACGCCCAGATCCCCGCAATAATCCGCCGCGTCGACAAATACGGTATTTCCGACAAACGGCAGCGTCAGCGAACGCAGTCCGCGGCAGGCAGAAAGCGCGCCTTCTTCCGCGGTCACGGTGTCCGTGCGGACGGTCAATTCCCGCACGGACGGCAAAGCCGCAACGAGAACGGTACCAGACGAAGATTCCCGATACAATGCGCCGTCCTCAAAGAAATACGGCTTTTCCGCCATGATCTCCTCCACGCTGCTCCCGACCAACGCAGAAGCCTTCACTTCGCTTTCCCCGCGTACATACAGCGTTTTTATACCCGTTTCGCGGAGAGCGGAGGAAAGCTCCCCGTCCAACAGCTCGAGTTCGTCTGCCTTCGGGGAATCCGTTCTCTCCGCGCGCATCCCCGTCCAGACAAAATATGCGCCGGAATACCAGACCCGACCGGAAAACGCGCGGTAAAGCGCCGCCCGTTCCACCCTCGTCCCGTCCGTAAACCGCAGGGACAAAATCTCTGCAAGAGACCCCTGCGTGAGAATCCGATAGGCAGTTCGGAACGCTTCGCCCGTTTCCGCTCTTCCCGAACATCCGCCGCGCGAAAATTCGAGATAAGTCCCGTCGGGGGAAATCCCCGTGAGCGCGGCATACGCCTGCGCATAATCCTCCCGCGTGGCGCTCCCGTCCGACCACTCGCACAAGACGCACTCGCCCGCATTGCCCGCAAATACTCCCGTCGGAGAAAAACAGCCGAGCACGACGGCGGCTATGCACAATAAACACAAAGCCGCGGCGGCAGCCGCGGCACGAGCGCCCGCGCGGGCGCTCTTATCCCTCACCATCTGAGACGGTGCAGCTCTCCCTTAGTACGGAGCGCACCGAATTTATTCTGACGCAGTCCTTCATATACGGCGATCGCAACGGAATTGCTTAAATTGAGAGAGCGGCTCTCCCCGATCATGGGAATGCGCAGACACGTTTCCGCATGTTTTACGAGCAGTTCCTCGTCCAGTCCGCGCGTCTCCTTGCCGAACACGAGAAAGTCCCCTTCGCAAAACTGCGCTTCGGCGTATACCTTGCGCGCCTTGGTCGTAAAGAAGTAAAACTTCGCCTCGGGATTTTCCTTTTCCAGTTCTTCGAAAGAGTCGTGATAACGCACGTCCACCAGATGCCAGTAATCCAGTCCCGCGCGCTTGAGATATTTGTCCGTCACTTCAAATCCCAGCGGGCGCACGAGGTGCAGAACGCATCCCGTCGCCGCGCATGTCCTTGCGATATTGCCCGCATTCTGGGGAATCTCGGGTTCAACCAATACCACGTGAAACATTGCTTTCCTCTCCGCAAATTTTTTTCTCTATTTTATTACAAATTCCGACATTTTGCAAGAAATTTTTTGCACGGTCAAAAAAACGCCGACGCTTTTTTTCTGCCGCCTTCAAATGCTTGACATTGCGCGGCAAAGCGGATATAATAAAGTCACATTGCGGCAGAGCGCCGCCTGATATCGCTTATACTACCCATATTTTTTCTCATTTTGAAAAGCCGAACGTTGTTGACGTTCGGCTTTTTAACGTGTGTTTTCTCAGCGCAGGAAACGGCCCTGTTCCCCTTCGCGCACGCACCAGACCTGCACTTCCGCGCCCGTCTGTGCGTCGAGATAGACGATATATTTTGCCTCTCCGCTTCTGCACTCGAACTCATATGCGGATACCTCGGTTCCGCTGACGGGAACGATCGCGCGGTGCGCCGAAAGCACTTCCAGTTCGGAAGAGAGCATCCCCCGTGCCTCAGCCTCGGATATGCCCGCCTCAAACGCACGGCTGCCCGAATGGTTGAGCAGGTACGAGGTTGCGTCCATGCCCGTCACACAGCCTTTGCCTTCGCACACGGATACGCGTACCATGTCCGAATAGACGCGCGCGCCGTCATGCATGCAAACATAGGTGATCTCCGCGGCGTTTCCCGCTTCGCTCGTCCAGGCCGCGTCGATCTTCTCCATGCCGAGTTTTCCGAGGAATTCGCGGGCAAGAGAATCGCATGCGGCAAGATCGAAGTTCTTTTCCTTGCAGGGCGCATACGAGCGGAAGAAGGAAAGCTTGCCGCCCTTTTTCGTGATCTGTGCGAACAGCTCCGTTCCGTCCTCCTGCGTGAGAAGGAAGTTATAGCAAGACACTTCGCCGTTCACCGCTTCGCCCGTATATTTCGCGCTGCGGACGTGATAATCGGCAAAATACTCCTTGCACAGTTCTTCCGCGCGGGACGAAGAGACCTCTTCCAGATCGCTCAGGCGGTTCTTCCCGACATTGCCTTCCTGCGAGAACGGCGCGCTGACGCCCTCTTCCGGCTGCGCCTGCGTGCCCTTGCCCATCCTGGAAAAGGACTCGCTCATCGTTCCCTCTTCTCCGTCGAGGAATGCGCGCAGTTCCGCGTCCGTCGAGTGCGTGGACAGCTGCGAAAGTTCGCGGTACAGCCCGTCGTTGATCGTGTAAAGATAGGTCAGCGAAGCGTGTTCCGCCTGCGTAAGAGACTGTCCGCGCGCAAGTTTATCCAGCAGAGTACGCGCATACGAATTGGTCTTGTTCAAAAAGGCGGAAATATCCGTCGCCGTCGCCTGATCGACGGGGAAGTGTTCGAGGATTTCCTCCATCACGGCGGTGTTTACGAGCACTTCGGTCAGGAGCCTGCGCTGTTCGTCCGCGCCTTCCGAGATGCTCAGCTTTTCGAGATTGTCATCGAGCTGTTCGGATACGGACGCCATTTCATACAGCGCGGAGCGATACCCCGACGTTTCCCCCGACATCATCTCGTTCATGCGCATGGAGCCGACCGTCACGACCGTGGTCAGGGCAAGGCATGCCGTGCCGAGCGCGATCGTCGCCGCCAGCCAGCCGCCGAACCCGGGAGCGTGTTCGCGCTTTTTCGCGCGTTCCTTTTTCTCCCGTTCCTTCTGCTTTTCCCGCTGTCTGCGCTTTTCTTCCTGCGCTTTCATCTTTTCTTCGCGTTCTTTTTCTTCCGCTTCTCTGCGCTGCGCCTTTAAGGCGATCTTTTCCCGCTTTTCGCGCTCTGCGATGCGCTGCTGTTCGCCCGCGGCGTCTGCGGCGGTCATTTCGCTCCGCACGATCTTCTCCGCTTTTCTTTCCGCCTTTTTCGCCGCTTTTTCCGCGCGTTTTTTCGCTTCTGCGGCTTTCTTTTCCGCTTTCGCCGCCGCGCGCGCCATCTTTTTCTCTGCCTTTTCCGCGCTTTGTTCCGTTTCCTGCGCGGCACGCTCGAGCGCTTCTACCTTTTCGGCGCCGCTCGATGTGTTCTTCCCGATCTTATTTTCTTCCATACTCCCTCCTTAAATCGCAAACACGTGCTTGCCGATCACTGTCACCGTTTCCCGCGTGAAGATCCAGGAACTGGTCGCCACGGCAGGATTGTAATAGTAAAGGCATCCGTACGTCGGGTCCCAGCCGTTCATGGCGTCGCGCGCCGCGCTGTACGCTGTTTCGTTGGGCTCCAGATTGATCTGCCCGTCTGCCACCGCCGTGAACGCGCCCTTCTGATAGATAACGCCGGAGATGGTATTGGGGAAGGAAGGACTTTTGACGCGGTTCATGATGACCGCGCCGATCGCAACCTGACCGGTATAACTCTCCCCTCTGCCCTCGGCGTAAATCGCCTTCGCCATGAGATAGAGATCGGACGAGGAATAGCCCCCCGTCCCCGAAGAGCCGCCCTGATTGAGGGCGTTATACGAATCGTTCATGCCGAGCGCGGCATAGGTCGCCTTTCCGACGATTCCGTCCGCCGTCAGCCCGTTCTTCTTCTGAAACGAGATGACAGCCGCGCGCGTCCCCGAACCGAAAATGCCGTCGACCGCTCCCTTATAATACCCCCACTGTTTCAGCCTGCGCTGAACTTCTTTTACTTCTCCGCCCGAACTGCCCTGACGGAGTACGGCTGCCTCGATGAACGCCGTCTGCGCCGTTTCCGCAACGTCTGCGGAACGGACGATCCCGACCGTCGCCGCCGCGGCAGACGCGGTCAGCGCAAGCGAGAGCACGCCGATTGCCATAATCTTCTTCATACTTTTCCTCCTGTCCGTATTGTTTGCAATTTTTTACGGACTATGCGAAAAAGTTTCTTATGATCTCCGCGATCTTGGACTTATAGACGACGTTTCCGCCGCCGCTCGTAAAGCACAGGGGCGGGTATACCACACACCACCAGTTATCCCCCTCGCCCGTACCCAGCTCCACGATGAGCGCGTCGTATACGCCTGCCGACAAGGTAACACCCTCGTAGACGCGCGTCGGAAACTCTTCCCGCCGCACGCTCGCACGCGCGCCGTATGAAAATCCGTTCGCTTCCAGAACGCGTTCCGCCGTACGGACCACGCCGTCTAATGCGCCGCTCAGCGTTTTTACCGCCTCTTCCTTGCTCCCGCATTCCGCCACGATCGGGGTGAGGTATTCCACCACCGCGTCCCGCACGAGATATTTGACCGCCTGATCTTCTTCCCCGTTGGAATTGGCGCGGATGTGAATGCGCAGATATTCCCCCGCGTTCCCCGTCGCCGTCTCCGCCGTTCCGAACGCGAATACCGCCGCGATCAGCGCAAACGCCAGCACCGCGCATACCGCTATTTTTTTCATAAAACAAAACCTCCGCTTTTCTTCGCGGAGGTTTATTGACAAATTAAAGAATATTTATACTTATCCTCTTTTGCAGGAGTATGCGCTCCGCCGCCCAAGCATTGCCGCTCGCCGTATAACACGGCGTTCCCCTTCCGTCACGGCGCGCGCATTTATTTTCGTTCCCCGTTTCGGAAGGAAGAGACGATCACGCCGCCGCCCAAGCATTGCCGCTCGTCGTACAGCACGGCGTACTGCCCTTCCGTCACGGCGCGCTGAGGCTCATCGAAGAAGATACGCAAAGTATCCTTCCCCGTCCTCTTCACCTTGACGCCCTGTTCGCCCTGACGGTAACGGAATTTCGCCTTGCAGACGAATTCGTCCGCATCGGGCGGAAAGGGAATAAAATTCATTCCTTCCACGTCGCAGCCGTCCGAATAGAGCGGCGATTCGTCCCCGTGTGAGACGTAGAGCGTGTTGGAAGACAAATCTTTCTTCACGACGAACCATCTGCCCTCCTCGCCCTTTTTCCCGCCGAGATCGAGCCCCCTGCGCTGACCGAGCGTATAGTACATGAGCCCGAGGTGTTCCCCCACCTCTTCCCCGTCCAGCGTGAGGATTTTGCCCGGCCTGGCGGGAAGATACGTCTGCAAAAATTTGCGGAAATTACGCTCGCCGATAAAGCAGATTCCCGTCGAATCCTTTTTGCGCGCCGTTGCAAGCGAATACTCGTCCGCGATCGCCCGTACCTGCGGCTTTTCGAGATCGGCAAGCGGAAAAAGGACATCCGAAAGCTGCTCCTGCGAGAGCTGATTTAAAAAATATGTCTGATCTTTCCCCTGATCGCGCGCTTTCAAAAGACGGTGAATGCCGTTTTCGTGGGAAATGCCGCAATAATGCCCCGTCGCGATAAAATCCGCGCCCAGTTCCCTTGCATACTGTTTGTAAGGTCCGAATTTGATCTCGCGATTGCACAGTACGTCGGGATTGGGCGTCCTGCCCGCGCGGTATTCGGCTAAAAAATAGGAGAAGACGCGGTCCATGTATTCCTTGGCGAAATTGACGGTGAAATAGGGAATATCCAGAAGTCCGCACACGCGGCGGACGTCCTCGAAATCCTCCTCGGCGGTACAGCAGCCGTTCTCGTCCGTTTCTTCCCAGTTGACCATAAACAGTCCGACGACGCGGTAACCCTGTTGTTTTAATAGAAGGGCGGCGACGGTGCTATCCACTCCCCCGCTCATGCCCACGACGACCGTTTTCTGCGGCATAACGCATCCTTTTTGAAAAATTTTCTAAAATTATACCATATTCGCGTAAAAATATAAAGCATTTTTGCGCGGATTGTGGTATAATAAGCGGCGTAACGAACGCATCCGTAGCGCAATTGGATAGAGTGTCGCCCTCCGACGGCGAAGGTTGTGGGTTCGATTCCCGCCGGGTGCACCAAAGAAAAAGGCAGTCTTTTGACTGCCTTTTTCTTTGGTCGATTTACCGAATGTCGGCGAAAATCGGATAAGGTGCCGAAAATCTCCCGAAAAATCCAAACTTGGTTTTTTCGGGAAAAGGAGCGGCGGGCACAGGCTGCGCGGCGTTCGGGATTTCCCGAATGCCCGCCCTTTCAAGCCCGACCGCGACGCGGAGGCGTTTGCGGGAGCAAACGGACGCAGAGCACATTCACTCGCTTTCGTTTTCCCTTCCGAAGTCCAAACAGTCCCGCGGACTGTTTGCCGGAGCGCGCCGCTATAGGCGCAATTCCCGCCGTGTGCACCAAAGAAAAAAGACGGTCAACGCCGTCTTTTTTCATGTGCTTTATTTTAAATTCGTAAAAACCTCTCTTTATCATCCGTTTTGAAATTTCTTTCCGAAAAAAATCCTATTTTAGCGGTTGCAAATGAATCGGCGGCTCATCTTTGTGTTCTTCGTACCATTTACGCCGCTCTATATTTTTCAGAATGGCACCGATGACAAACGAGTACACAAACACCAAAATGTATAGAAGGGCAAACAGCCAAACACCGTAATCGAAAAAACCGTCTGCGCTGAATCGGCTCCATCCAATTCCGTCAACTTTGCCGTCTGCCATAAATACCGTGAGGAAAAAGATAGCGCATCCTATAATCAGAAAAAATTTTCCACCTTCCCGTTGATAAGCGATGAGGAAAAAAGACACGATCGACAGCGCAATGCCCAATATGATCCATAATGATAAGTTTATGATAAACTTATAAGTCACAATCGTTTTCTGAGGCGTAAAAATCGCCTGCATAACACTTATCGTATAGTCAAAATCCTTTGCGCCTACCTTGACATCATAGAAAAATACAGGCGCAAAAAAAAGCAATACGCAATAGACCGCCATAATGGTGCAGAAAACCACTGCGCTTAAAAGCTTATTATTTTTATTCATCGCTCCCCCCTATCCGCTTTTTGCATAACACGATTATATCAAAAAAATTTTATTGTTATCCTGCATAATTCTTCTCCGAAAGCCGCTTATCTGTGAATTCCTCGTTCTTTTGCGCGCAATTCGCGCGTTTTCCAACCGCTCCGACGATAAAGGAATATGAAAACGCCAGAATATACTCTACGGCAAACAGATAAAAACCGAAAGCATAACCGACATGATAGGTTCCGCCCGTCATCTCCTGTCCGTTAACCGAAATCCCGTTCGTAAAGGCAAAGACAAAAAGCAGAACAGCACCCGCCGCCAGGAACCATTTTGCATATTTCACCTCAAACGCGATCAGGCAAAAAGCAACCAATGTCAAAACAGCGCCCGAAATAATCCACGACGACAAATCTACCGTAAAGATAAAAGATTGTTCGATCAGTTGAGGACTTTTGATCGCCTGCAAAATGGTTTGGTATAACACGATTTTTCCCGAGCCTTTGACGACCTCTGCCCGATATATCGGCGCGAAACAAAACAAGACGCAGTATACGGCGGTAAAAACACAGAAAACCAATGAGGACAAAACGATTTTCTTTTTCCCATTCATTCTGATACTCTCCTTCGTTGTCTTTCCGAAATATTCTCGGGCAAGCTGCACTTATCGGCAAGTTTCATCCCATCTTGCCATGGCAATTATACCATGCGCCTCGCACAAAGTCAATACGCGCTCAAATAGCGCGCTTTACGCCCGAGCTACTCGGGCGCTTGACTTTTTCGGACAAGCGGTATATACTGATAATATCCCCCCAGGGGGGATATGGAGGGAATTTAATGGCGCACCATGAACATACGAAAGCCGCGCTCGATCGGCTCTCCCGCGCGATCGGGCACCTCAACGCCGTCAAAGCCATGATACAGGACGGCAGGGATTGCAGCGAAGTGCTCATACAGCTTTCCGCCGTCCGCGCGGAACTTGCGGGCGTGAGTAAAGTCGTTCTGAAAGATCATCTCACCCACTGTATCGTGGAAGCCGTAAAGGATGGCGACGATGCGGCAATGGAACGCTTGCTTTCCGCCGTCGATAAGCTGTTATGAAAAACCCCGTCCGTACAGGAATTTTTCTCGCCGTGCTCGCGGCGGCGCTGTATGCCGTCAACGCGCCCTGTTCCAAAATCCTGCTCGACTATCTTCCTCCCACCCTTACGGCAGGGTTTTTGTACCTCGGCGCAGGACTCGGGATGGGCGTGATCGCCGTCATCAGAAAACTGAGCGGAAAAACGCATACGGAGGCGCGGCTAACCAAAGCCGAACTCCCCTATACGATCGGCATGATTTTGCTCGACATTGCCGCGCCCGTCTGTCTTTTATTCGGACTGCGCGCCACCACGGCGGCGAACGCTTCCCTCCTAAACAATTTCGAGATCGTCGCAACGGCGGCGATTGCGTTTGCAATCTTCCGAGAAGCGATCAGCCCGAGGCTCTGGGTCGGAATCGCCTTTATCACCCTTTCCTGTCTGCTCCTCTCCTTCGAGGACCTTTCCTCCCTGCAATTTTCCTACGGCTCCCTGCTCATTCTGCTCGCCTGCGTATGCTGGGGGCTGGAAAACAACTGCACGCGCAAGATCTCATCCAAAGACCCGATGGAAATCGTGCTTTTAAAAGGCATCTTCTCGGGAAGCGGGTCCGTCGTCATCGGATTATGCGTCGGCGAGCGCGCGGAAGTCTGGTGGAGTATCCCCGCGGTACTCGCCGTGGGGCTTGTCGCATACGGGCTGAGTATCTTCTTTTATGTGTATGCCCAGCGCCTTCTGGGCGCGGCGCGGACGAGCGCGTATTATGCCGTCGCGCCCTTCATCGGAACGATTCTGTCCCTGATCGTCTTCCGCGAAATGCCGCCTTATACCTATTTCATCGCTCTCGCGCTGATGGCGGTCGGGGCGTGGCTGTGCGCCGAGGACAAGCCCCTGTTCCGCAGAAAAAATAAGCGTACCATGTCCGAGGATAACTCCGACGGGTAAGGCGATTCGCTTCAACGCCGTATCGTTCGAACAAAGATACCATGTCTGAAATGAATGCTTTTATGATTGTGCGCCATCAAAGTCTTATATGCTCGCACGCGGCGATCGCGTCGGATGGCACATATGACGGACTTCATATTGCGCGCATCAAAGTCTTTTATGATCGCACGCCGCCCGACCATGGTCGGGCGGCGCCTTTTCTTTGCGCGGGCATGGCAGAAGGCGCGACGGTATCTTCGGGCGTTCCGTAAAACCGACCGCGCCGTTCCGACAAAAAGGGCGGACCCGTTCGAACGGGTCCGTCCTTTCGCTTTTTATCTGTTTTTCCCTTCCGTAATCGCGCGGACGCGGTCCGCATCGAACTTGCAGGTATGGTCTGCGCGCAGAAGTCCGTTGACTTCCTGCTGTACGTCCGTCAGCTGCGTATAGCAGAAGCCGCAGAAGTTGCACTCATAAATCCCGTCGATCAGATTTTTATAGCGCTCATAGAATTCTTCCTCGCTTTCCGCGCCGCTGTTATACCCCCAGCCGCCGTTTTTCGCAGCGTCGCTCATGGCGATCCCGCCGAATTCGGTCAATATCACGGGCTGTCCCGCATAATTGCAGCCGCACGCCGTCAGCTTCCTGTACCCGGGATAGAGCGCGTCGAGATCCCCGTCGATGTACTTCTTCCCGAACTCGGAACTGTCATACGCATAGTCATGGACAGAAACGATATCCGTCGCCTCGGGATTCTCCCAACCGTCGTTGGTGCTGACCAGACGGCTTTCGTCCAGCGAGCTCGTGAGATAATACATGGAGCGGGCAAAATCCTGCTGTTCGGCGTCAAGAAGCAGCTTGCGCACGCCCCAGCTCTCGTTGAGCGGCACATAGCAGACGACGGACGTGAAATTGCGCGCGACGCGCACGATTTCCTGCCACTGTGCCGTAATGGCTGCGATTTCATCCGCGTTGAAATTATACGCCGACGGCATTTCGCACCAGGTCAAAAATCCCAGCTCTTCCGCGTAATAATAGAAATACGGGTCTTCCAGCTTCTGATGCTTCCTCGCGCCGTTGAACCCCATTGCCTTGGCGAGCAGGATATCCTCCCGCAATGCCGAAGCCGACGGAGGCGTGATGCCGCTCTCTTCCCAGTATCCCTGATCGAGGATGAGCCGCTGATAATAAGGACGGTTATTCAGACAAATCTTCCCCGTCTCGTCCACGGAGATCTTGCGCATTCCGAATCGGGTATGCGCGAGGTCGACCTGTTTCCCCTTCCGATAAAGGACAAAATCGACGTCGTAAAGTTCTGGATGTTCGGGCGTCCAGAAATGCGACTCGTCCACAAAATCCTCTTCCATCAGGCGCACCGTATAGCGGGTATACTTTCCGTCCGTGGAAAAGCGTTGGCGCTTGATCTCTTTTCCCTTGCGGGAGACGATGAGTTCCGCTTCGTCCGCAAGCGCGTACAGCGCCTCGATTTCGCCCGAGAAAGAACAGGTATCGATGTCAGGAATGAGCGAATACGAACGGATGCAGTCCTCTCCGCAATATTCCAGCCAGACGCTCTGCCAGATTCCCGTGTTCGGGATATACCAGCAGCCGAACCGCCCGCCCGTCCAGCTCTGTTTGCCGCGGGGGATGGTCGCATCCAGCGGATCGTAACAGCGCACCACGACGACGTTTTTTCCGTTCCTCGACAGATAGTCGGTCACGTCCGCGAAAAACGGCGCGTATGCGCCCGTATGAGTCACCGCGTGAAAGCCGTTGACCCACACGTCCGCGACATAGTCGCAGCCGTTGAAGCAGAGCAAAGCGCGCTCGCCCTTTTTCATAGGCTGGGCCGAAAACGTGCGGCGGTACCATACCACGGGATGATACGCCGTATCGCCGATCCCGCTTGCGGGATACTGATAGGAAAAAGGCACGGCGATGCGTTTTTCCAGCGCGCGGCGGCCCGAAGGATAGCCCTTTTTTGCGCCGACGTTGTCATCGTCGAAACAAAATTCCCATTCCCCGTTCAGCGTCTGCCACTTTTCGCGGCGGAACTGCGGGCGGGGGTATTCCGATCTTTGAATGTGTTCCATAATCAATCCTCTCCGATAATTATTTCAGCGTCATCCGACAGAATAACGCATATGATTCTTCCCTGTATCCGCATAGCCTTATGCGGTGATGCCGTCCGCCAGGAATACCTTTTCCGTTTCCGTGATTCGGGGCGGCGCGTCGCCGTGTTCCGCGCGGAAAATAATGATATCCGCCGCGCGCTTGGCCATCGCCGTTTTATCCGTCCCCACGCTGGTCAGACGGTGCGGAATGGCGATTTCCTGCTGAATGTTGTCATATCCGATCAGCCGCACGGGCTGAATGCGATTGCGTTCAAAGAAAAAAAGCAATTCAAAGGCGATCATGTCGTTGAAACAGAAGACGCCGTCCGGGCCCTGATCGGGCGAGCGGAAGAGGGACATAAGCCGCGCATCGAGATCGGACGCGTCGGCGTCGATCGCCATCGGCTCATCCAGCCCGAGAGCGACCGCCCCTTCCCGAAATCCGCGGAAGCGGTCGTACGCGCAGGTAAGCTCCGGCATTCCCGTCAGACAGACAAGCCTTCGGCACCCGCTTTCGTACAGCCGATTGGCGGCAAGCCTGCCCCCTTCCTCGTCGTCCGAACGGATATAATCGACATTCTGAACCTCCGTGCGACGTCCGAGCAGCAACACGGGGACATGGTAGGCGCGGATCGCGGCGGAAATATCCTCTTCCGGTTCAAGAAAGCTGATGATCCCGTCGACATTATAGGAGAGCGCCGAAAGATACGCCTCCCTGTCCAGACGGACGCTCCGCAGGGACATGGTCAGCATGGAATAACCGCGTTCTTTCAGGCAATGCTGAATGCGATCGGTCATGATGGAGAAGTACATATTGATCAGATTGTCGTAAATAACGGCAATCAGCCGCGTACTGCCCCTTCTGAGAGACGTTGCCGTGTTATTTTTGACATAGTGCAGCTCGGAGGCAATCTTCAAAACCCTCTCCCGCGTCTGTTCGGAGATATCGGGAGCCCCGCGCAGCGCGCGCGAAACGGTCTGCGGCGTGACCTGCGCCGCCCGCGCGACGTCCTTGATTGTTACTCTCGTTCTCTTTTGCATATCTTATCCTTTCCGCACTATGCGCCGTCCCTGTCCCTCACAGAACAAAATACATTTCACCCTTTTCGTCAAACCTAACTTCCGCGATACAGGCGCGGCGGTCTCCGCCCGGCGCTTCGGGGTGCGTGTGGATGTGAAAGGACGTATACAGCTTCCCGTTTTTATCCGTAAAAAAGGCGTTGTGTCCCGGCCCCGAAAAATCAACTTCTCCGCGGCGCAAGATCGGATTATGCCGATACTTGACGAACGGCCCGAGCGGAGAATCCGCCTCGGCGCACCCAACGCAATAGTCGGGCGAAGCATAGCCGTTGATGGAATAATTGAGATAATATCTCCCGTTGTGCTTCCAGAGCGCGGGCCCCTCGTTCCAGCACCATTCGCATTCGGGCGGCCGCTCCAAAGGACAGTCGGGAGCGGAGATCTTAACAGGCTCGCTGCGGAAAGAAAAATCCAAAGAATCGATCTCTGCGCCGTAGATCACGCTCGTATGCACGCCGTCGATGATGTTTTCGCTGCTATCTCGCACAAAATAGAGATATTCGCGCCCGTCGTCGTCGAGAAAAAGTGTCGCGTCGATGGCGGCATACCCCAAATCGAACAGCGGTCCCGCCTTTACGTCGCGGAACGGTCCCTTCGGATCGTCGGCGACGGCAAGCCCGATGCGCAGGCTGTGATTCTTCTTCCACCGCGCCGTATACAGCATATAAAACTTTCCGTTGCGCCCGTAAACTTCGGGCGCCCAGAAGCAGTCTTCCCCCCATGCGCTGTCACGGTAACAGTATCCCGCGTCCTTCCAGTCGGTCAGATTATCCGATTCGAAGCAGCGGAATCCGTCTTTCGCGCTCGTCGCGTAAAGACAATATTTCTCTCCGTGGCGGAGAACAAAAGGATCGCCGATGCCCGTGATTTGTGTTCTTATCATGATTCTGCTCCTTCTCAGACAAATTGTGTGCGGGAAATGTTTACGTTAACGTTAACGCCACTTTATAATATCACAAAAAAAACAAATGTCAACCTGATTTTTGAAAAAAGACAAAATTTTATTTTAACCGAACTCTTTTGCGCGCATGACTGCCGTTGACAAACGCGCGGGGAAGCATTATAATGGAAAGAAACGCGCTTTTTCATGCGCACGGGAGAATGATATGACGGTTGTTTTAAGGGAAGTAAAAGACGAAGAATTGGGAGAACTCGCCGCACTGTCGGCGAAACTGTGGCGCGCCGCTTACGGCGAGCTGCTCGGCGAAAAACAGATCGCCTATATGCTGGACAAGTTCCAGAGCGAAAAGGCGTTCCGCGGACAGATTTCGTCGGGATACCGTTATTACTATATCACGGCGAACGGGACCGTCATCGGATACACGGGCGTATGCCCGCGCGAAGGCGGGGAATTTTTCCTCTCCAAGCTCTATCTCGACCCTTCCGCGCAGGGCAAGGGATACGGACAGGCGGGGCTTTCCGCCGTCGCCGATCTGGCAAAAAAGGCGGGCTGCGACCGCGTGACGCTCACCGTCAACAAGGGAAACGAGCGCGCGATCCGCGCCTACCGCAGATTCGGGTTTACGCTTACCCGCGAGGAAAAGACGGATATCGGGGGCGGATTCTTCATGGACGATTTCGTCATGGAATACCGCCTTGCCTGACGTTCGGGAAATGACCTAATAGCCCTTCGCCGCACCTGCGGCGAAGGGCGCTTTTTTTGCGGTTCGGCTGATTTTCCCTCCGCTCTGCGGCGCGAATTGCGTCTGATTTTGTTCAAAATGAAACTTTTTTGCCTTATCAAAGAAAAAAATAAACAAAATCAGAAAGTATTTTTCCGTTTGCTCTTGATTTTTTCCCTGAATGCGGTATAATGGAACATATCACGACAAGGGGATTTAGTTTATGAGTATATCTGCAGAAGACATCCGCAACATTGCCATCGTCGGACACAGCGGCGAGGGAAAGACGACGCTTTGCGAAGCGATCCTCTTCAACGGCGGCTCGATCGAGCGCATGGGAAAGGTGGACGCGGGCACGACGGTCAGCGACTTCGACGAACAGGAGATCGCGAGAAAGATGTCCGTTTCCCTTTCCGTTTCCTATACGATCTGGAAAGAAACCAAGCTCAACCTTTTGGACGTTCCCGGATTTTACGATTTTGAGGGCGAATTCAACGAAGCGATGCGCGCCTGCGGTGCGGCGCTCGTGGTCATGGGCGCAAACGGCACGGTCACGGTCGGCGCGGAAAAGGCGATCGCGCAATGCCTGCGCGCGAAAAAGCCGCTCGTCATCTTTATCAACGGCATGGACAAGGAAAACGCCGATTATCACGGCACCGTAGCGGCGTTGCAGGAAAAATATCACGGCAAGATCGCGCCCATCCAGCTTCCCATCATGGAAGGCAACAAGATGACGGGCATGATCAACGCGCTGACGGATAAGGCATACCGCTTCACCAACCAGGGCCCCGAAGAGATTCCCATTCCCGAAGAGCGCAAGGAAGAGCTGGAAGCAATGCAGTTCTCCCTCATGGAAACGGCGGCGGAAAACGACGACGTGCTCCTCGAAAAGTATTTTGAAACGGGATACCTCACCCGCGAAGAGGCGATTCACGGCATCCGCAAGGGTATATCCTCCATGAACACCATTCCCGTCATGGCGGGAAGCGCGCTGCAAAACCGCGGCGTCATCAATCTGATGAACGAGATCGTCAAATATATGCCGCAGGCGGCGGAGCGCAAGGAGATCCTCGCGACCGATCTTCAGAAGGACGAAGTCGTCGGAATTGCGTGCGAAGAGGATAAACCGTTTGCGGCGCAGGTCTTCAAGACGGCTGTCGACCCGTTTGTCGGAAAGATGAACTATCTGCGCGTCTGCCGCGGCACGCTCAAAGCGGGCATGACCGTGCTCAATCCCAATACGGGCGTACAGGAGCGCATCAACGCGATCTACCTCGTGCGCGGAAAGAAACAGGAAGCGGTTCCCGAACTGAATGCGGGCGATATCGGCGCGGTTTCCAAGCTGACCGATACGAATACGGGCGACACTCTCTGCGACGAGAACGCGCCCGTCAAATTCGATCCCATCCTCTTCCCCAAGCCCGTGCTCTTTATGGCGGTCTATGCGCGCACGCGCGGCACGGAAGATAAGATCTTCTCGGGGCTTTCCCGCCTCGCGGAAGAAGACAAGAGCTTCACCGTCGTCAAAAATGCGGAAACGGGAGAAATGCTCATCGGCGGACAGGGTGAGATCCACCTCGACGTCATCTGCAAGAAGCTCAAATCCAAATTCGGCGCGGAAGCGGAACTGCGCACCCCTGCGGTCGCTTACAAGGAGACCATCCTCGGCACTTCCACCGCAGAGGGCAAATACAAGAAACAGACGGGCGGTCACGGACAGTACGGCCACTGCAAAATGCGCTTCGAGCCGTGCGATTCGGATTTCGAATTTGCGGAAGAAGTGGTCGGCGGCGCCGTTCCCAAGCAGTACATCCCCGCAGTCGAAAAGGGAATCATCGAATGCCTGCCCCACGGCGTGCTGGCGGGATATCCCGTCATCCGCATGAAGGCGATTCTTTACGACGGAAGTTATCACGACGTCGACTCCTCGGAAGCGGCGTTCAAGGCCGCGGCGGAACTCGCTTTCCGCGAAGGAATGAAGAATGCGAATCCCGTCCTGCTCGAGCCCTATTCGAGACTCAAGATCGGCGTTCCCGATCAGTATCTCGGGGACGTCCTGGGCGACCTCAACAAACGGCGCGGCAGAATCATCGGCATGGATACGCAGGACGATCTGCAGGTCATCACCGCGGAAACGCCCCATGCAGAACTTCTGACCTATGCGACGGCGCTCCGTTCCATGACGCAGGGCCGCGGCAAATTCTCGGAGACGTTCGCCCGATACGAACAGGCGCCCGATTCCGTCCTGCAATCCGTCAAAGCTCAGAAATAAGCGTTTCCCCTTTCCCGCACGGGAAAGGGGGCTTTTTATGTCAGTTTGCCCTGTACAAATTGTCCTTTTCGGGCGCACCATGCCCGCGGCAGCAGGATATAGCGTGAAAATCCGCCCGTGCGGACGCGCCCCCTCAAAAGCGCTGACCCTCATGGGCACGGGGGACACCCCAAGCATGGCTTCGGCAAAAGCTTCACAGTGAACATGGATGCGGAAGAACGCCGAACCGCAGACATGGGTATCGGATACGGTGCAGAAGTTCCGCAAACAACCGCGCCTGCTTCCGCGGGACAAACAGCGGCGCCGCCGATGCTTGCGCATCGGCGGCGCCTGTTTTTAT
>CASGEQ010000145.1 GCA_949300535.1 uncultured Bacillota bacterium | reverse complement strand
TCTTGACCACGTCTTTGAGCTCGATGATGCAGTTGCTTGCGTTTTCCGACATAGCATTTGTCTCCTTAACGTTAAAATATAAAATTAAAAGTTGGGAGGGGTGGAAATCCAGAGGAATTTCGCTTTGCTCTTGCCTTTGTTGACAATGTAATGTTCCTTATCCGCCGTAAAATAAAAACTTTCGCCTTTCTTGCAGGGGTGCGCCTTGTCCGCGCGCACCACGGCGATCCTGCCTTCCAGAACAAATCCGAATTCTTCGCCTTCGTGGGGGAAGTCCACGGGCGTGGACGCGCCCGCGTCAAGCTCCACGAGAACGGGTTCCATGCTGTTTTTCTGCGCGTTGGGAATCACCCAGCTCCACAGCATTCCGTCCGCTTGCTTGTCGATGAATTCGTCTTCCGAAAAAACGATCTTTTCTTCCGGTTCTTCGTGAAAAAATTGGCTCAGATTGCTGCCGAGCGCGTTGAGAATGTCGCACAGCGTCGCAATCGACGGGCTCGTCAGGTCGTTTTCCAGCTGCGAGATATAACCTTTCGTCAGTTCGCAGCGGTCGGCGAGCTCTTCCTGCGTCAGATTTTTCTGCTGCCGCATGTCCCTGATCTTTGCGCCGAGTTCCATGTTATCACCTTCCTTACCATATTATATAGAGCATAAACCTTACATCATATACGGCGCGCGTATGTATGGGGCGGCGCCGTTTCCGCGTTGTTGCGGGTTTAACAAAAATAAACTTTTCGTTCGATAAAACATGACAAACACTAAATTTAAATAAAAAGTTTAGAAATAATAAACTCACAAAACGCGAATATTATAGAGCATTTGCATACGGTTGTCAATCATATTACACATGATTTTCACATATAAATAAAATATTTTTACAGGATACGACAAAAAATCCGCCCCGAGAAAAACGGGGCGGAAAATCTGCGCGGTTCGGACGCATTTTGCGGATATGGCGATATGCACAGATGATAAAAAGAGGGGGAAAAAGTGGGGCGGAAAGCAGAGCCGCGTCGGGGGAGCAGATGTGGGAACATCGGGCGACCACAGCCGCGCCGCGCAGGACGGAAATCTGTTTCGTGGGGAAAGTGCGATAAAACAGTAGCACGAGCAGGAACGCCTGATCAAAAACGCCGCACGAGCAAGAACAAGTAATAAAAAGCCGCGCAGGACGGAAATCCGTTTTGTGAGAAAAGTGCGGTAAAACAATGGCACGAGCGGGAATACCTGATCAAAAACGCCGCACGAGCGGAAACGCGCAAAAAAAAGCCGCGGGACGGAAACGGGCGCGGCGACGGGCAAGCGGATAAAATCGGCAGAGGGGAAGGGAAAGTCAAAAAAGGACACGGAAAAAAGCGTCCGCACGAGTGCGGACGCTTCCGTTGCGATTTTTGCGGGAACTTTACGCGTTCAGAGCGGCAAGCTTTTTCGCAAGTTTTGCCTTCTTGTTGTTCGCGTTGTTCTTCTTCAGGATTCCTTTGGTCACCGCGGAATCGATTTCGGAAACGGTCTGGGGATAGAGAGCGTTGGCGGTTTCTTTGTCGCCTGCGCTGACCGCCGCGAGGAACTTCTTGATGGAAGTCTTCAATGCGGATTTGATCGCTTTATTCTGTTCGCTCTTCTTCTCGGTCACCAGAACGCGCTTTTTCGCAGATTTAATGTTAGGCACGGTACTTTCTCCTTTCAAATACGTTTTCAGTTTTTCAAAGCCTTTGTTATTTTAACATAAAACAAAGTGCTTGTAAACTGTTTTTTGCGGGAAAGACATAAAAAATTCTCAAATTTTCTTTTTCTCGGAGATATTTTCGGAGGTGAACATTGAAACGATATACCGTCGGCGTATTCGACAGCGGAATCGGCGGACTGACCGTTCTTGCCGAATGCGTCCGCCGCCTTCCGGGCTGCGATTATCTCTATTACGGCGATAACGCGCACGCTCCGTACGGCAGCAGAAGCGCGGAGGAGATCACACACCTCGTGCGTGCGGCTCTGCGCGTTTTTTCCGCTTACGGGGTCGACGCCGCCGTCCTCGCCTGCAATACGGCGACGGCGGTCTGCGCGCAGCTCATGCGGAAAGAATTTCCCTTTCCCGTCGTCGGAACGGAACCCGCGGTGAAACCTGCGGCGGAACGCTGTTCGCGCGCTCTCGTGCTCGCCACGCCGCGGACGATCGGGAGCGATCGGCTGCGCTCGCTCGTGAAACGGTTTCCGTGGTGTGCGTTTACGCTGTTTGCTCCGCCCGATCTTGCGGGCGCCGTCGAACGTGCGGAAGGGCGCGCGGAGAAGGTCAAACTTGAAGATCATCTTCCGCGCGGAAATTATGACGGCGTTGTGCTTGGCTGCACGCATTACGTTTATCTGCGAAAAGAGATTTCCGCATTCTACGGCGCTCCCGTATTTGACGGCAACCGCGGCACGGCACAGCGACTTGCATCCCTGCTTTCGGATGGGGGAGAACGCGGTTTTGCAGGGACGGCTGACCACAAATCGGGTAAAACAGGGACGGCTGACCACTGCGGGGCAAAAATAGGGACGGCTGACCACTGCGGGGCAAAAATAGGGACGGCTGACCACAAATTGGGCAAAACAGGGACGGATGACCACTTCGGGGAGAAAAGAGAATTATTCGACAAAAACGGCAAAAATTCGGCAAAAACGGGGGCAAAAACATCAATTTTTTACCTCGGAAGCGGAAAAACGGTCAATAAAAGAATATACGAACAAATGTTCGCTATATAAATTGAACCAAATTCACAAAAAAGGATTGAATGCGAGGCGATTTTTCTAAAAAATTTTCCAATTTTGCAAAAAAAGTGGTCAATGGTGGTTGACAGTCTGAAGAAAGTATGGTAGAATGGTATCAACATTTGTTAAGGAGAAAAGTATGCGCTATTTCAGCGGGACGGTCAGCCATCAGCTGGACGGAAAAAACAGAATACGAATTCCCGCGAAATTCCGCACCGATCTCGGCAACGAATTTTACTTCATGGCGGGTGCGCAGGGCTCCATTTACGTCTTCCCCAAGGAAGCGCTCGAAGAGAGGCTGGAAGCTCTCAAGAGCATCAAGTCGTCCGACCCCGTCAAGATGCAGGCGAAGCGCAAGATTCAGAGCTCGGTCGAAAAGGTGAACGAGGACGAACAGGGCAGAACGCTCCTTTCTTCCTTCCTCCGCGAACATGCTCACATCCAGAAGGACATCGTGACGATCGGCATGGGAGACTACCTCGAGATCTGGTCGAAAGAGCGCTTCGACGCATACAGCGCGGAAATGAATTACGACGACGCGTATGCGCTGGTAGATTTCTGATATGGCAGGGTTATATCACAAGCCGGTCATGTTGCAGGAAGTCATCGAAGGACTTTGCGTCAAAGAAAACGGCGTTTATTTCGACGGAACGATTGGCGGCGGGGGACATTCTTGCGCAATCCTCGCTGCGAAATCGGGCGTCAGGCTGATCGCGACGGATAAGGACGAAGAAGCGATCGCTGCGGCGACCGAGCGGCTCGCACCCTTTGCGGGAAGGTTTTCCATTCATCACTCCGACTATAAGAACTATGCGGAAGTGCTCAGAGAGAAAGGCGTGGAAGAGCTGGACGGCGTACTGCTCGATTTCGGGATCTCATCCCATCAGATCGACGAAGGCGAACGCGGATTTTCTTACCTCAAAGCGGACGCGCCGCTGGATATGCGGATGGACCGCCGGGAAGGGCGGACTGCGGAGATCGTGGTCAACGAAAATACGGAAGAAAAACTTCGCCGCATATTGCGGGAATACGGAGAAGAGAGATTTGCGGCGAACATCGCGCGTAACATCGTAAAGGTAAGGGGAAAGGGCAGGATCACCACCTGCGGCGAACTGGCCAAAATCACGGAAGAGAGCATACCCGTCAGATTCAGATTTTCGGGGCCTTGCGCAAGACAGACCTTTCAGGCGATCCGCATCGAAGTGAACGGAGAGCTGGACGGACTCAAAGAGTGCGTTATAGGGCTTGCCCGTCGGCTGAAAAAGGACGGAAGGATCGCGATTCTTACCTTCCATTCCCTGGAAGACAGGATCGTCAAGCAGGCGTTTGCGGAACTGAGCGCGGGCTGTACCTGCCCGAAGGAATTTCCCATCTGCGTCTGCGGAAAAAAACAGGAACTGGAACTCGTCAACAAAAAGCCGATCACGGCAAGCGAAGAAGAACTGGAAAGCAATTCCAGAAGCAAATGCGCAAAATTACGGATCGCCCGAAAATTATAGAATGATCGGGCAGGGCAGAGAATAGATTAGAAAGGAGCAAGGTTATGGCGATCGCGGTACTGGAAAGAAAAATCTCCGAACTCGAAGAGGAGCAGAAGGTCAGCAAGGCGACTGCGGAAGCGCAGAAGGCGTTTGATTTCAACAGAAGAATTTCCGGGAATTACGAAAGACTCATGCGGGCGGACAGCAAGACGCTTGCCGCAGAGATTCTCGGCGAGCCCGTTGCCGAAAAGACCGCCGAACTGACGCTGGAAAGGAGCGTAAAGGCGGCTCCCGCTGAGGAACAGCGCACTTCCGTGCGCCGCGAAACGACGGCTCAGTCTCCCGTCTACCAGGCGCCCGCATATCCCGCGCAGGCTTCCGCGCGCACGATCGAAGCTCCCTCTTATCAGGCGCCCGCGACGACGGGGCGCAGGATGCTGTTCGAAGGGCTTTCCTATAAAGACGGCGAAATCATCGACGCGTCCGCGCCGGTCGAAGCGCCCGTCCGCAAGCCTGCGGAGGCGCCCGCATACCGTCTCGCATCCGCGCCCGTCAGCATGCCCGAACAGGAAAGCGAAGAAGACGCGCTCCCGACCCGCCGCACGATGGATACGCTCCGCCGCGAGGCGGTAGCGGAAACATCCGTCAAGGCAGAAGCGTCGTTCGCTCTTTCCGCAAAGGCAAAAGCCGTGATCGCGGCGATCGTCCTTGCGGTCATCGTGGCGATCGCAGTCATCTGCGTGAACACGGCCGTCATCAATTCGCTCAATGCAGAGATCTCTTCCATCGAGTCCGCATCCGCGACGCTGAGAACGCAGCTTGCGGGTCTGGAAGATCAGATTTCCAACGTGACGAGTATGGATAACGTCATCGCATTTGCGCAGAAGATGGGAATGGTGCTTCGTCCGTAACGCAAAATAATTTCCCTGCGGGGAGGTAAAACATCATAAGATCGACAGATTTTTCGTTATCTGTCTTACGAAAGAGGTTATTTGCCGTATTCATGGCGATAACCTTTCTTTTTTGCCTTTTTCTCGGCAGATTCTTCTATATTCAGGCGATCTGGGAGGACGATCTGCATTATCTCGCACTCGATCAGTGGACGCGGGAAATTCCCGTCGTCGCGTCCCGCGGGAAGATCGTAGACCGAAACGGAGAACTTCTCGCGGGAAATTCGACCGCATACAGCGTATTTGCCCGCCCGAACGCGATTGAAGACAAAGCGTATACCGCACAGTTTCTCGCCGCGACGCTCGGCGTTTCCTATGAGGAACTCTATGAAAAGCTCACGGGCACGAAAAGCTCGGAGATCACCGTCATCCGACAGGCGGAAAAGACGGTTGCGGAGCGAATCGCGGGTTCGAGACTTACGGGCGTTTATTACGCCCGCGACAACAAGCGCGTTTATCCTTACAGCGATCTCGCCTGTCAGGTGCTCGGATTCACGTCCGTCGATCAGCACGGAACGACGGGCGTGGAACTGTATTACGACAAGTATCTCGCGGGAACAAACGGGGAAATTCTGTATGAAACCGACCTCGTCGGCGTGGAGCTGGAAGGGGCTGCGGCGGCGTATCTTCCCGCCGCGGACGGGCTCAACCTCAGACTTACCCTTGATTATCGCATTCAGGCGATTGCGGAAGAGGCGATGGCGCGAGTTCTGGAAAGTTCGCAGGCAAAGGCGGCGCAGTGTATCGTGCTCGACCCGTCCGACTTCGGAATCCTGGCGATGGTCAACCTTCCTTCTTACGATCTCAACGACGTCCCGCGCGACGATCTCGAAACGCTGAACGCGCTTTCGCGCAACAGTCTCGTCTGCGATATTTACGAGCCTGGCTCGACGTTCAAGATCGTGACCGCGGCGGCGGATATCGAGGAATATCTCAAGGGGAATCCCGCCGCGATTTCCACGCAGTATATCTTTTCCAGCTCCCGAACGCGCACGGTGGACGGGACGACTATCCGTTGTTGGAGCGATCATGCAAACGGGAAGCATTCCAATCAGACGCTTGCCGAAGCGCTCAACAACAGCTGCAACCCCTGTTTCGTGGATATCGCGCTTTCGCTGGGGACGGAAACTTTTTACGATTATCTGGAAGCGTTTCGGTTCGGAAAGACGACGGGCGTCGATTTTGCGGGCGAAACGCTCGGGATGCTCGTGCCCGAAAGCTCCGTGCGGGATTGCGATCTCGCGCGAATCGGTTTCGGGCAGACGATCGCCGTATCTCCCATTCAGCTTGCCTGCGCCGCCGCCGCGGCGGTCAACGGGGGCTATTATTATACGCCGCACCTCGTCGAAGAGATTTTTTCGGACGACGGTTCCGTCCGCGAAAAGGTGGGCGGTTCGCTCGCGGGGCGGACGGTGAGCGAAGAGGCTTCCGCGATCCTGTCTTCCATGCTCGAAGGGGTGGTGCGCGACGGGAGCGGAAAACACGCGTACATCGAAGGATACCGCGTCGCGGGCAAGACGGGAACGGCGCAGAAGTACGAAAACGGACATATTGCGCAGGGGAAATATGTGTCCTCGTTCGTGGGATATTTCCCCGCGGACAATCCGCAGTATCTCGCGCTCGTCATCGTGGACGAACCGCAGGGTTCGTATTACGGCAGTACGGTCGCCGCGCCGTGCGCGGGGGAGATTTTTAGCGGTATCATCGAAGTCAACGACATTCAGCCGTTTGAATAAGGGGGGAATATGAAACTCAGCCAACTGATGGAGGAAATGCCCGACGCATACTGCGCGGGCGGGAAGGACGCGGAAATAACGTCCCTTTGCACGGACAGCCGCGTTGCGGGGGACGGCGATCTTTATTTCTGTATCCGCGGCACGCGCGTGGATTCGCACGAATTCGCGCGGGACGCGGAACGGCGCGGAGTCGCGGCGGTGGTATGCGAACGCGATTTAGGACTTTCCTGCCCGCAGATTCTCGTCAGGGACGGACGGGAAGCGATGGCGCGGATGAGCGCGGCGTTTTACAATCATCCCGAACGCGCGATGAAGATGGTCGGCGTGACGGGAACCAACGGAAAGACGACTGTGACGCACATGACCCGTTCCATTCTGGAAGCGGCGGGAATCAAAGCGGGGCTGATCGGCACGCTGGGCGCGAAATATGCAGACCGATCGGTCGCGCCCGTGCTGACCACGCCCGACCCCGTTTCGCTGTTTTCCCTGCTCGCCGACATGCGAAAGGCAGGGACGGAAGTCGTCGTCTGCGAAGTATCCGCGCACGCGCTCGCGCTGAAAAAGGATTGCCCGATTACATACGAAGCGGCGGTGTTTACCAACCTCACGCAGGACCATCTCGACTTTTTCCCCGATATGCAGTCGTACGGCAGGGCGAAGGCAAAACTGTTCGATCCCGCGCGGTGCAAATACGCCGTGCTCAATTTTGACGACCCGTTCGGGCGCAGGCTCTCGGGAAACGGCACGCCCTTTTGCAGCTTTGCCCTGGATACGCCCGCGGACGCATTCGCGCTCATCGAGAGCGAGACGCTGAAAGAAACTCGGGTGATGCTCAATCTCGAGGACGAACTGTGCGAGACGACCATCCGCATGACGGGACGGCACAACGTATCCAACGCGCTCGCGGCGGCGATGACCGCGCGGCGGCTGGGTGCGGGAACGGAGGCGATTTCGAAGGGGCTTTCCGCAATGCAGGGCGTGGACGGAAGACTGGAATGGGTGGCGACTTTTCGCGGCGCGGAGGTGTTCGTCGATTTCGCGCATACGCCCGACGGACTGGAAAAATCCCTTTCTGCGCTCCGTGCGCATTGCGCGGGGCGGCTCATCTGCCTGTTCGGGTGCGGCGGCAACCGCGATACGGGCAAGCGCGTGCCCATGGGGGAAACGGTGGCGCGGCTGTGCGATTTTGCCGTCATCACGTCGGATAATCCCCGCTATGAGGACCCGTGCGAGATCATTGCGCAGGTGGAAAAGGGATTCCGCCGCGCATCAAGTTCCTATGTCTGCGTGCAGGAGCGGGAAAAGGCGACGGAGTATGCGCTCAACCTTTTGGGCGAAGGAGATATCCTGCTCGTTGCGGGCAAGGGCGGGGAGTATTATCAGGAGATCATGGGAATAAAATACAGCTATAACGATAAAACTGTGATCAAAACCGCGATCGGGAAACTGGAAGAATGATGCAAAAACAACTTGCGATCCTGCTTTGCGCCTTTGCGCTCTCGGTGCCGCTCTGCGCGGCGCTCATCCCGCTTTTGAAAAAGCTGGGCGCGGGGCAGAATATCCTCGGATATGTGAAAGAACATGAAAAGAAGGGGGGAACGCCCACGATGGGCGGTCTTGCCTTTCTTTTTGCCGCCGCCGCGGTCGCGCTCGCGGCATACGGTTTTCGGGACAAGCCCTTTCTGGTCGCCCTTGCGGTCGGCATGGGCTATCTCGCCGTCGGATTTTTGGACGATTTTTTAAAGAAAAAGCGCGCGCGCAATCTGGGGCTTACTCCCTGGCAGAAGATCGCCTTCCAGGGCGCGGTTGCGGTGATCGCGTCGCTGTACTGCTGTCTGAACGGACTGACCGAAGTTTATATTCCCTTCACGCGCCTGCGTTTCGATATCGGCTGGTGGATGTTTCCGCTCGCCGCGCTCGTTCTCATCGCGACGGTGAACAGCGTCAATCTCACCGACGGATTGGACGGGCTTGCGGGGTCGGTCGGCGCGTTTTATTTTCTCGCGTTCGGCGTTCTTCTTATCCTGCAAGGCGGTTCGGACAGCCTTTCGGGGCTGTGCTTTTCCTTGACGGGGGCGATTGCGGGATTTCTCGTGTTCAATACCAATCGGGCGAGCCTTTTCATGGGAGATACGGGCTCGCTTTCTCTGGGCGGGTTCGCCGCCTGCGTCGCGCTTTTTTCGGGCAACGCGCTCGCGGTGCCCGTCGTCGGAATCATGTTCGTCATTTCAAGCATATCCGTCATCGTTCAGGTAATATACTATAAAAAAACGGGCAGACGGGTCTTTCTGATGGCGCCCGTGCACCATCACTTTCAGGAGAAGGGGTATACGGAATGCAAGATCGCGTTCGTATATTCCGTCGTGACGGCGATGGCGGGCGCGGCGCTTTTGTTGCCGTTTGCATAAGGAGTGGATATGCTGTATTCGATGCAGACGTTTCTCGTCGCGGGGCTTTCCCGTTCGGGCGTTTCCGCGGCGGAATTTCTCCGCGCGCGCGGCGCGAAGGTGTACTTATATGACGACGTGGAGGACGCCGCGGTGGATGAGGCGGCGCGCAAATTGGAGGAAAACGGCTGCCTGCGCCTGCGCGGCGAGGACGCGCTCAAAGAGGGGATGAAAAAATGCGACGTATTGGTTTTGAGTCCCGGGATCCCCGTCGATCATTCACTCCCCGTCGCCTTCCGCCATTCGGGCAAGCGCGTGATCGGGGAGCTGGAACTCGGTGCGCTCGCGCTCCGCGCGCCCGCCGTCGCCGTGACGGGGACCAACGGCAAGACGACGACGGTCACCATGCTGGACGAAATCTTCCGCGCGGACGGAAAAAAGAGCCTTGCCTGCGGAAATATCGGAAAGCCGCTCACGTCCTGCACGGAAGAGCTGGGAGAGGACGGGATCGCCGTCGTGGAAGTTTCATCCTTTCAGCTGGAAACGCTCTATTCCCTGCGCCCGCACGTCGCGGTCGTTCTCAATATCACGGAAGATCATCTCAACCGCCATTACAACATGGAAAACTACGTCTACCTCAAATCCCGTCTTTTGAAAAACAGCGCGGAGAGCGAATACGCGGTACTCAATCACGACGACGAGCGCGTGCGCGCGTTTGCGGAAAAGACAAAGGCGAAAGTCGTGTTCTTTTCCCTCAAAGAGCGCGTGAACGGTGGATACATATCGGACGGAAATCTCTGTTACGGCGGGGAGATCATTATGCCTGCGTCGCAGCTTCCCTTGCAGGGCGATCACAACCTAGCCAACGCCCTTGCGGCGATCTGCGCAGCAAAACTGATGGGCGCAAAAAACGAGGCGATCGTCTCCGCGCTCACTTCTTTCCGCGGCGTAAAGCACCGCTTGCAGAACGTGGGACAGCTCAACGGCGTGACGTTTATCGACGATTCCAAATCGACCAACGTCGATTCCGCGATCAAGGCGGTGGAAAGCCTGCGCGGAGAAACGGTCATTCTGCTCGGCGGAAAGGATAAGGGATATTCTTACGAACCGCTCTTCGTCGCGATCAAAAATTCGGGCGTGGTCCACGCCGTCATTTACGGGGAGAACTGTTTCCGTATCCTGAACGCCGCGCTCAAAAGCGGATTTACCGCCGTCACGCTTTGCCGCCCGTTCGATATTGCGGTGCGCGTCGCATATCTTACGGCGAAACAAGGGCAGAACGTGCTTTTGAGCCCCGCGTCGGCAAGTTTCGATATGTTTGCCAATTACGAAGAGCGCGGCGATCGGTTCGTGCAGACGGTCGCCGCCCTGACGGAGGAATATGCGGACGGCAACGGCGATTCGTAAACGCGCGTTTTCCGCGTCGGACGGCAAAGGAGATATTCCGCTCTTTGTTTGTATCGTGCTTCTCGCGGCTTACGGCGTCGTCTGCGTGTATTCGGCGAGCTGTTATAACGCAGAGGTGCAGTACGGGGATTCCCTCTATTTTTTCAAGAAGCAGCTCATCGGGTTTGTCCTCGGTCTGGGCGCGATGATCGGAACGGGGCTGTTCGATTACCGCCGCCTGAAAAAACTCGGGCTTCCCGCCCTCGGCGTTTCCCTTCTTTTGCTCGCTCTCGTATTCGTTCCCGGTGTGGGGAAGAGCAACTACGGGGCGACGCGCTGGATCGGGATCGGCTCGCTCACCGTACAGCCGTCCGAACTCGCGAAGTTCGCCTTCGTGATGTTTGCGGCGGGATATGTCGCGAAAGACCCCGCGCGGGTCAGAAACTTCCGCGGCATTCTCCCGTTGCTTGCGGCGGGGCTTTCCGTATGCGTGCTCATCATGCTGGAACCGAATATGTCGGTGACGATGTGCGTGGGTGCGCTCATGATCGGCATGATCTTTCTGAGCGGCACGCCGTGGAAAAACGTGGCGGTCATCTGCATTCCCGTCCTGTTCGCGGTGCCTGCGCTCATTCTCGCCGCGCCGTACCGCCTGCAACGGCTGAGCGCTTTTCTCAATCCGTGGGCGTCGCCCAAGGACGAGGGGTATCAGCTCATTCAGTCGCTGTACGCGCTCGGAAACGGGAATCTCTTCGGCGTGGGACTCTTTCACTCGCGGCAGAAATACCGCTTTCTTCCCTTCGCGGAGAGCGATTTCATCCTTGCGGTCATCGGGGAAGAAACGGGATTTTTCGGAATCCTCGCTCTGTTCGCGGTCATCGGATTTGTCGTATGGCGCGGATTCCGCATCGCAAACCGCTGCGACAACCTGTACGGATATCTGCTCGCGTCGGGGATCACGCTCGCGTTC
This sequence comes from uncultured Bacillota bacterium, assembly GCA_949300535.1. Lineage (GTDB taxonomy): Bacteria > Bacillota > Clostridia > Christensenellales > Borkfalkiaceae > Gallimonas. Next base: position 5,201 of record CASGEQ010000145.1, on the reverse strand, counting down.
GCGATACAGTCCGCGCTCAACGCGCTCGTCGTCAGCGGGAGTATTCCGCCTACGGGACTGCCGCTCCCGCTCATCAGCGCGGGAAATACTTCGCTCATCATCACGATGGCGGGGATGGGGGTGCTGTACAACATTTCAAGGCACAATGCGCGATAAGTCGCTCATAAGATGTACTATGGAGAAAAAGGAGTGACTTATGGATAAACTCATCATAGACGGAGGGAGGCGGCTTTGCGGCAGAGTGGATGTCCAATCTGCCAAGAACGCCGTCCTGCCTCTTTTTGCCGCGGCGATCCTGACCGATAAACCCGTCACCATCCGCGATGCGCCCGCCATCTCCGACGCGCTCTGCATGGCGCAGATTCTGCGAGAGTTGGGCGCGGAAGTGAAATTCCAGGGCAGCGACGCGTTGATCGACAGTTCGAACGCCCATTCCCACGAGATCTCCTCCGCTCTGACGGGGGAGCTTCGTTCTTCCGTTTTTATGCTCGGTTCGCTGCTGACCCGTTTCCGCCGCGCGCGCATTGCCTATCCGGGCGGGTGCGATATCGGACTTCGGCCCATCGACCTGCATTTGAGCGCGCTCAAACGGATGGGGGTGGAGATCGCCGAACGGGACGGATATATTCTGTGCAGCTGCGATAAACTGCGCGGCGCGGAGATTCTTCTGGATTTTCCCAGCGTGGGGGCGACGGAGAACATCATGCTCGCCGCAGTCAAGGCGGAAGGAACGACGATTTTGCAGGGCGCCGCGAAGGAACCCGAGATCGTCGATTTACAGAATTTCCTCAACGCGATGGGCGCGAAGGTGAAGGGCGCGGGGACCGATCTCATCGTCATCGAGGGCGTAAAAGATCTCTCGGGGGTCGTTTACCGTCCGATGAAAGACCGTATCGAAGCGGGGACCTATCTCATCGCCTGCGCGATCTGCGGAGGAGAGATCGAGACGCGGGGCGTCCGCGGGGAAAATATCGGCGCGCTTTTACATAAACTTCGCGAAAACGGTTGCAAAATACATAGCAAAAATGATAAAATAAACTTGGAAAGCCGTGGCAGACTGCGGTGCAACCGCAAGATCGAGACGATGCCTTTCCCGGGATTTCCCACCGATCTGCAAGCGCAGATGACGGCGCTCAACTGTACCTGCGAGGGCTGTGCGATGATCGTTGAGAATCTGTTCGAAACGCGCTTCAAGCACGTGCCCGAATTGCAGAAGATGGGCGCGGATATCGAAGTCAAAGGTCGGACGGCGATCGTCCGCGGCGTCCCCCGATTGCACGGTGCGCGTATCGTCGCGGGAGATCTGCGCGGCGGCGCGGCGCTCGTGCTCGCCGCTCTGGGTGCGGAAGGAACGAGCGAAGTGCTCGATCTTTCGCATATCGACCGCGGATATTCCGACTTGCAGTACAAACTGAAAAATCTGGGTGCGGAGGTGCGCCGCGTGCGCGTATAATCCGTTTCCCGCTGGAGTTACCGATGAAAAAGAAAGTCGTTCTGGTGTGCATCTGTTCCGTTCTCGTCCTCATCGCCGTGATTGCGGTGGGGCTGAACGCCGTGTTTTCCGTCGGTACGGTCAGAGTGAATTTTACCCTTTACTCGGACAGAGCGCGCGAAGAGTCCGCAAGTTTACAGAAAGATCTCGATCGCTTCGTCGGTTCGAGCACGACCTCTCTCGATCTGGAAGAGGTCAGGGGCGCGGTGGAGGAATATCCCTATTTCCGCCTCGATTCGGTGGAAAAACAGTATCCGCAGACGATCGTCGTGACCGTATCCGAACGTCAGGAGACGTTTGCCTATGAAAATGCGGACGGCGCGTTTTCCCTTCTGGATAAGGAGGGATTCTGCCTCGGAACCAACACCGACGGCGCCAACCGCGCGGACGGATTGGCAAATATCCTGCTCCGCGGATTTACCCTGACGGCGGCGGCAGGCGAAACCGTTTCGGGCGATTATTTTGCCGAATGGCTGACTGTCTATAATGTCTGGGCGCAGACTCTCGGGAACGTGCGCATGAACGTCGTATCCGTGGAACTGGCGCGTCCCACGACGTCTTCCGCGGACGATTATTTCACCGTGATGATGAGCGAAGGGGTCAAGGTAACGATCAAAAACCCGTCTTCTTTGACGGAAGAAAAGGCGAGAGCTGCGCTTTCGAAATATACCGAGCTTCTGGACGAAGATAAAATGTTCGGCGAAATTTATGTGAGCGAGAGCATTCTCACAGGCGAAGTGACGGCGACTTATACGCCGAGAAACCTCGGCGACGGCTGATTCTGCCGCAAAATGATATCTTTTGAGCGTCCCTGCAAAAACGGGGACGCTTTTTTGTGCGCGAAAGCCGCCGAATCGGAAAAAATATTGCAATAACGTTGACTTTTACGGCGCCTTCTGTTATAATAAGGAAAGAAATCATCGGGGAAACAGGTTTTATGAAGCGCAGGAGTGTTGCGGTATTGGACGTCCGTTCTTCCGAGGTCACCATCCTTCTCGGGGAGCGCGGGGTCAATCATACGTTCGTCTTCAAGGCGAGCAAAACGGAGCCGTACGACGGATATGAGGGCGGCGCGTTTTACGATACCGCAAATCTGAAAGAAGCGATTTTAAGAGCGCTTTCTTCCGTGGAACAGACCTGCGGCGAGCGGGTGAACCGCATTTATGTCGGCGTACCCGGCGAGTTTACCGAAGTCGTGCCCAAGGAGCAGGATATCGGATTTCCGTCTGCGCGCAGAATCGGACCCAAAGAGCTGAATATGCTCTTCGAAAGCGGCAGGGAAGAGCGGGAAGGAGCGCGTTTCATGCGCGCCGCAAGCATGATCTACGTTACGGCGGACAACCGCCGCGTGGTCAATCCCGCAGGACTTGTCACGACGGGGCTTTCCGCCGCGCTGACTTATTTTTATTGCAAGGACTATTTTGCGGAGGTCATCGGGGATATTTTTGCAGGCTGCGGCGTAACGGACGTACGCTATATTCCTGCGGAATATGCCGAAGCGATCTATCTGATTCCTTCTGAAACGCGCGACGAGTATGCGCTGTTTCTGGATGCGGGCAATCTCTCCTCCACCGTATGCGTGGTGCTGGGGAACGGCATTCTGGCACAGCGCACGTTCTGGGCGGGAAAGGGACAGATCGCCGTGCGGCTGATGCAGCGTTTCGGACTTCCTTATGACGCCGCGCTCGCATTGCTGTCCAAAGCAAACCTCTTCCGTCGGAGCGAATCGCCCGATACGGAATTCAATTTCCGCAACCATTCGTATGAAATTGACTCTGACGCATTGATCGAAGAGATCAAATGCGGGCTGGACGATATCTGCGAAGCGGTGAGCGCATTTTTAGAAGAATGCCGCGGAAAGGAACTCGACTATAAGCCGTTGTATGTGACAGGGGAAGGACTGTGCGATATCCGCGGCGCACTGGAACACGTTTCCAAGCGCCTCAACCGCGTATCCGAACAGCTTGCGCCCAATCTGCCTTATTACAACAAACCCGCCGTCAGCGCGCGCATCGCGCTTGCCGACATGGCGTATGAGGACAACCGCAAGAGCGGATTTTTGTACCGATTATTAAACGGTTTCGGAGGTTAACCAAAAAATGATGTACCAAGACGAAAACCCGGATAACAGAGATTATCCTGAAACTTTAGGAACGGCAAAGATCAAAGTAATCGGCGTCGGCGGCGCGGGCAATAACGCCGTCAACCGCATGATCGAGGCGGGTATCACGAGCGCGGAATACGTCGCGGTCAATACCGACGCGCAGATTCTCGCCCGTTCCAAGGCTGAAAATAGAATTCAGATCGGTGCGCAGCTCACCAAAGGATTGGGTGCGGGCGCGGATCCCGAAATCGGCAGAGCGGCTGCGGAAGAGAGCAAGGAAGCGCTCATGAACGCCGTCCGCGGCACCGACCTTCTTTTCATCACCGCAGGTATGGGCGGCGGTACCGGTACGGGCGCCGCTCCCGTCATCGCGAAGATCGCAAAGGATATGAAAATCCTCACGGTCGCGGTCGTCACCGAGCCGTTCATGTTCGAGGGAAAGAAGAGAATGGACAATACCATGAAGGGATTGGAAAATCTCCGCAAGTATGTCGACACGATCATCATCATTCCCAACGACAAGATCAGTTCGGTCGTGCCCAAGAACACGCCGATGAAAGAGGCTCTCCGCGTTGCGGACGAGATCTTGAAGCAGGGTATCCGCGGCATTGCGGACCTCATCGTGACGCCCGCGCTCATCAATCTTGACTTTGCGGACGTTCGCACCATTCTCAAAGACAGAGGACTCGCGCATATGGGTGTCGGCGTGGCGAAAGGCGAGAGCCGTATCGTCGAAGCGGTCCGCCTTGCGGTCAACTGCCCGCTGCTGGATACGACCATCGAGGGCGCGACGGGCGTCATCCTCAACATCGTCGGCGGCAACGATCTGACGTTCGAAGAGGTCAAGACGGCGGCGACGCTCGTTCAGAGCGTGGTCGATTATTCCGCGAACATCATTTTCGGCGCGTGCATCGACGAAAATATCAACGACGAAGTGGAAGTCACGGTCATTGCGACGGGATTCCCTTCCACGGAAGGCAATTTCCATCCCGAAGGGGAGGCGGCAAAGGCGAGCGACGCCTTTTTCGGCGGACGTCCCGCCCGTACCGCACCTCCGCTCGTGCGCACGCCCGAGGGGAATACCATGAACCGCGATATCTATCGTCCCGCAACGATGGCTTATGAAGATTCCCGCCGTCCTCAGGGTTACGGCGCGCAGGGCTATGCGGAACCTCAGCCCGCGGCACAGCCCGCTTATCAGACTCCTGCATATCAGGCGCCTGCGGAAGAACCTGCTCCCGCGGCTCAGCCTCAGCCCGCGGCGCGCACGCCCGAACCCGAAGAGGAAGACCGCGGCAGCGACCGCAAACTTCCTCCGTTCGTGCAGAGACTGCTCGGCAAGAAGAAGTAATTTTTGAGCCGCTATTTGATTGCGCAATGTCTTAAGCGTTGACGAAATATAATAGCTGGCGAAACAATATCTGAATAAAAAAGGCTTCCCGACGGCGTTCGGGAAGCCTTTTTCGCCTTTTTGTGAGTTTGCTTGCAAGTTGGGAGCGCTTTTTACGGCGGCTCTGCAGTATTTCGACGGTGTTTCAGGCGTGGGGATTACTGTGCCGCTTTTTCGGAGCGGGAAGGGCAGTTCGCAAGGCAGGTCTATTTAGG
>CASGEQ010000144.1 GCA_949300535.1 uncultured Bacillota bacterium | reverse complement strand
GTGCTGGCGCACTATTATGTGCCGGGCGAGGTGCAGGATATGGCGGATTTTGTCGGCGACAGCTATGCGCTCGCCGTAAAGGCGGCGCAAAGCGACAAAAAGACGGTCGTGTTCTGCGGCGTGTCGTTCATGGGCGAGAGCGCGAAAATCCTCTGCCCCGACAAGACGGTGTATCTGCCCGATAAGGACGCGCATTGCGCGATGGCGGAAATGGCGGACGTGCGCGAGGCGGAACGCATGAAGCGGGAAATTTCCGATCTCGCCGTGGTGACGTATATCAATTCCGGCGCGGCGCTCAAAGCGGTTTCGGACGTCATCGTGACCAGCTCGAACGCGCTGAAGATCGTGGCGGCTCTGCCGCAGAAGAATATCTATTTTATTCCCGATCGCAACCTCGGAAGATATGTCGCGGAGCACGATAAGACGGGTAAGAAATTTTATTTCAGCGAGGGGCATTGTCCCATTCACGCCCATACGACGAAAGAGGAAGTGCTGGCGGCGAAAGCGGCGCATCCCGACGCGCTCTTTCTGGTGCATCCCGAGTGTCCCGCGGAAGTGTGCGCCCTCGCCGATTGCGCGGGGTCGACGGCGGAGATCATCTCCTTTGCGGAAAAGAGCGAAAAGAGAAAGTTTATCATCGGGACGGAAGAAGGCGTCCTTCACGCCCTGAAAAAGCGCTGTCCCGATAAGGAGTTTTATCCCCTGCGGGAAGGCATGATCTGCGGGGATATGAAGAAGATCACGCCCGAAAAGGTACTTGCGGCGCTGCGCGGCGAAGCGGAGCCCGTGGAGGTGGACGAGCGCACGCGCGAAGGCGCGGCGCGCGCCCTGAGAAAGATGTTGGAGCTTGCAAAATGATGAACAGAGAAAAATACGACGTCCTCGTGATCGGCGCGGGCGTGGCGGGACTCAACTGCGCGATCAATCTGCCGCGCGACAAGCGCGTGCTCGTGGTATGCAAGGGCGGGATCCGCGAAAGCGATTCCTTCCTCGCGCAGGGCGGTATCTGCGTTTTGCGCGACGAGAACGATTTTGACGGTTATTTTGAAGACACGATGCGCGCGGGGCATTACGAAAACAACCCCGACACGGTGCGCTGCATGATCGAGAACTCGCGGGATGCCATCTCCGATCTCGTGGGCATGGGCGTGCGCTTTGCGCGGGAGAACGGAGAATTTGTCTATACGCGCGAAGGGGCGCATTCCCGCCCGCGCATCCTGTTCCACGAAGACTGCACGGGGCGTGAGATCACGTCTCACGTCTTAAAAGAGGCGAGAACGCGGGAAAATATCGAGATCCGCACGCATACCGTGATGATCGACCTTATCTGCGACGAGGGAAACACCCGCTGTTTCGGCGCGGTGCTGCGCGAGCGCGGCACGGGCAGGGTATATGCCGTCACGGCGGACGATACCGTGCTTGCAACGGGCGGCGTAGGCGGACTCTTCCGTCACAGCACCAACTTTCCGCTCCTCACGGGGGACGGGCTCGCCGTATGTTTAAGGCACGGCGTCGCGCTCGAACATCCCGATTACGTGCAGATTCACCCCACAACATTATACACGGGCAAGCTCGGGCGAAAATTTCTCATTTCCGAATCGGTGCGCGGCGAGGGTGCGAAACTGCTCAACGCGAAGGGGGAGCGGTTCGTGGACGAGCTTCAGCCGCGCGACGTGGTCGCGCAGGCGATTTTCGCCGAGATGAAAAAAGAGGGGAGCAAGTGCGTGCATCTGGATATGCGCACGGTCAACGGCGGCGCGGATACGCTCCGTCATCATTTCCCCGGGATCGTGAAGCGGTGCGCGGAAGAGGGATTCGACGTGTTCTCGCAGCCCATCCCCGTCGTCCCCGCACAGCATTACTTCATGGGCGGCATCAAGAGCGATCTTCTGGGCAGAACGACGATGAAAAATCTTTACGCGGTGGGCGAGACGTGCTGCAACGGCGTTCACGGAAAAAACCGCCTCGCTTCCAATTCCCTGCTCGAAGCGCTCATCTTTGCAAAGCGCGCGGCGGGCGATATTGCAAAGCAGGATAAACCCATGGACGAGACGGAGGCGCTGCGCGCGGTCGCGGGGCTCAACGGGAAAGATTATGAAAAGCCGCGTGCGCTCGCGCGGGAATACAAAAAAGCTGTCAGGAAGGAGGTCAGACATGAATAATCCGATCACGCAGAAACTGCACTGGGACGAAGCGATCTTATCCGCTCTGCGGGAGGATATCACCTGGGAGGACGTTTCGACCAATGCGGTCATGCCCGTCGCAAAGCGCGGCAGGGCGGAGCTTTTATGCAAACAGGACGGCGTGATCGCGGGACTTCCCGTCTTTGCGCGCGTCTTTGAACTTCTGGACGAGAA
>CASGEQ010000143.1 GCA_949300535.1 uncultured Bacillota bacterium | reverse complement strand
AAAAACCGCCGGCTTGACCGGCGGTATATAGGCAAGGAGGGAGTTATCAAGCACAATGTTCCGAACTGCGCATGGACGGGCGATCGGAGATAAATTCAGTTTGTGTCTGATGGCAAGGAAAGATAGAGCGCGGGTACGATGCCGTTGTTGTCAAAATTGACGCTGTGGCTGCAAATGCTTCCGCCGTCGTGCACCGTCCTTGCATTGGAGGCGTTATGGAAGGAAGGGGAACGGAGCCACCACCAGCCGAAACCCGTTTCTTCATCGGAATACGCGCCGTTGGCTTTGGCATATGCGGTCACGGTCCTTCTGCGTTCGCCGTTATTTCCGATGAGCGTGCTCGCTTCCCGCCTGCTCAGGAGAAAGAGCTTGTCGTTCGTCGTTCCGCAGACGAATTTGTTTGTTTCATCGCAGGTAGATGAGATGGAGTTGTCCACGGGCGTAGTGCAGATCATGCCGCGTTGATTGTCGTTGAATGCCCGTGCATAAAAATCCCCGTTCAGAAAGGCGCAGACGTCGCTTCCTGCATAATTGTTGTTGGCGGCGTGGAAGCGGCACGCGTCAAGGATTCGGTCCGCAATGATCAGAAGCCGTCCCTTTTCCCGTGCGAGGATACGCCATACAATGGGCATGACTTTATAATATTTCCCGTCTTTCGCCTGTGCGTAAAGTTCGCCGTCGCTCCCTTCGAAGGATCCGTTTTCGTCCGATTGAGATATGATGACGGCGCCGTCGTCTTTTCCTTCTTGCGGATAACTTCCGAATTCCAACAGACAATCGTTGAGAATTTTCACGCCTGCGGCGGCGCGCTGTTTTTTCTTTTCTTCTCTTATGCTTTCCCGCTGTTTGATGTCGCAATATTCTTCATAAAAATTCACAAAGCGTTCATTTCCGCACTGACAGCAGAAATTATCGTTGACGTCGTTTTTTGCGCCGCACACAGCGCAATATTTGATTTTTTTACTGTCCTCGTACTCTTTCTTACTGCCGAAAAACCAGGAGCATTTGCAGGAACTGCAAAAGACGGCGATCTTTTTTGCCGCCTTTCCGCAGCGTTTGCAATATTTGAATGCGCCGTTTTCTTCCTGCGGCGCTTCGCAGACGGGCTGAATCTCTTTTGCCTCTGCCTCACCTCCTTTGAGATAGGAAACGATTTTGTCGATTCCGTCTTCATAATAAAACGCCTGCACCCGATTGAGTTTACAGGGAAGATCCTGCGTGCGCACGTCCTTTGTCAGCAGGGTAAAGAGCCGTGCATTCGGTTTGCTGCCCGAAAGTCCGGCGATCTGAAAGGTGTCAAGTTCATACGAAACCCAGCGCGAGGATTCGTCGTCGGCATATTTCGCGTCGGTGAGTACGAGAATAAAGGTATCCGCCTGTTCCAGCGCTTTGTCAATCGTTTTTTTGAACAGCGACACGCCTTTTTCCGCCAAAGTGCATTCAGAAAAGAAAGGATGAAATCCCGCCTGTTTCAGCGCGGAATAAAGTTCGCGCGCAATTTCCGTATCGGGAGTGAGCTCGTTTCCGTCTGTATTTTTGAATGAGATAAAGATATCATACTCCGCCATCATCGTTTCCTTCCGTGATAAATTTAATTTATTTTATCATATCGGGAAAATCAAGTCAACAGATCAAATAAAGTAAAATTCAATAAATCATATCAATTATATTTATCCGATCTTTCGGGCGCGTTCCGATGTTTTTTTGTATGTGCGATCGGACAACAGCGTCAGAAGTTCAGAGAACCGCCTGCCCGTTCAGATTACAGGAGAAATACGCGTTGCCGAGGTCGTTTCCGTCGGAAGAATATCGCGCGTTTTTCTTGACGCAAGGGAGGGGATTTCGTTTTTGTAATAGCCGATATAACATATTGTGATAAACGTAAATACCTCAATTTTGTTGACAAAACGGCGTGCGGCGAATTATAATCGTGCCATAAAATTTCACGGGCAACAAAGGCGTTGCGGTAAGGGGATACTCCCCGCCGCAGCGTCTTTTGCTTTATGCGGCAGCAGAGCGGTACGGCGTCGGGAAAGAGCCTGAAAGCTCTGCATCCGCGGTGAAATGATTTGCCGAAAGGCGCAGAAAAAAGTTTTGAAAATCAATTTTGGAGGTAGTTTGAAATGGACGGCATATTTGGGTCGACGGGCGTCTGGTTTCTGATCGGCGCCATCCTTGTGTGGTTCATGCAGGCAGGATTTGCCATGGTGGAAACGGGCTTTACGCGTGCAAAGAACGCGGGCAACATCATCATGAAAAACCTGCTCGACTTCTGTCTCGGCACGATCGTCTTCGTGTTGCTCGGGGCAGGGCTTATGATGGGAGAAGATGCGCTCTTCGGTCTGGTCGGTATTCCCAATCTCGATCTGTTCAAGGATTTCGCAAATTACGACTGGTCCAACTTCTTCTTTAACCTGGTCTTCTGCGCGACGACCGCGACGATCGTCTCGGGCGCGATGGCAGAGCGTACCAAGTTCCTCTCGTACTGCATTTATTCCCTTGTCATCAGCGCTGTGGTTTATCCCATTGAAGCGCACTGGGCATGGGGCGGCGGCTGGCTCAGCACGCTGGAACCGCTCTTCGGTACGACGGGTTACTTCGGAAACGTCGCTTACATCGATTTCGCAGGTTCTTCGCTCATTCACTTTGTCGGCGGTATCTCTTCCCTGATCGGCGCGATCATCCTCGGGCCCCGCTGGGGAAAATATCTTGACGCGAACGGCAAGCCCACTCTCGTGAGAAAGGAAGCGAAATATGTCCGCGCTATCCCCGGTCATAACCTGACCATCGGCGCGCTCGGCGTATTCATCCTGTGGTTCTGCTGGTACGGGTTCAACGGCGCGGCGGCGTCCGATATGACGCAGCTCGCTCAGATCCTCGTCACCACTACGGTTGCAACGGCGACGTCGACTGTCGCTACGATGATCTTTACCTGGATCAAGAATAAGAAGCCCGATGTGTCCATGACGCTGAACGGTTCTCTTGCGGGACTTGTCGCGATCACGGCAGGCTGCGCGGTGGTAGATGTTGTCGGCGCGTTCTTCATCGGCGCTATTGCCGGTATCCTTGTGGACGTTGCGGTCGAAGTTCTCGACAAGAAACTGCACGTCGACGACCCTGTCGGTGCGATTGCGGTACACGGCGCGAACGGTCTGTGGGGCACGATCGCCTGCGGCTTCTTCTCCACGACGACGGGTCTGTTCTATACGGGTAACTTCACGCAGCTCATCGTTCAGCTGATCGGCGTTCTGGCGATTGCGGCTTGGACCACGGTTTGCATGATCGGTCTGTTCCAGCTTCTGAAACATACGGTAGGCCTCCGCGCTGCCAAGATTGAAGAGATCGAAGGTCTCGACAAGCACGAGCACGGACTTCCCAGCGCGTATGCGGACTTCACTCCCGTTCCTCTTGCGGCGGAGATCATCGAGGCGGAGGATATTCCTGCCGAGGCTATGCCTGCGCTTGCCGAATCCGATGCGCCTGCGGTTTCCGAAGTCGCTGCAATTCCTGCAGTTTCCGTCAAGACGGAAGGCGCTGCGAAACTTTCCAAGGTCGTCATCCTGACCAAGCAGTCCAGGTTCGAATCTCTCAAACAGGCTCTGAACGCCATCGGCGTAACGGGTATCACGGTCACGCAGGTACTCGGCTGCGGCGTACAGAAGGGCGCAAGCGAATACTATCGCGGCGTCAAGGTGGATATGGATCTGCTTCCCAAGGTCAAGGTGGAAGTGGTCGTCAGCAAAGTTCCCGTATCCGAAGTTGTTTCGGCGGCGCGCAAGGCGCTCTACACCGGCCACATCGGCGACGGCAAGATCTTTGTCTACGAAGTGGAAGACGTCATCCGCGTCCGTACGGGCGAAAGCGGGTACGACGCTTTGCAGGATGAGGAGTGATCCTGCGGCGTAAGTGCGGTTGAGTCATAAAACATAACCTATCCTTACTCTCTCTATATGGGCGTCCCGCCGAACGGCGGGGCGTTCTTTTTTTCGGCAATTTCGGGGAGAATGGTGAAAAGACAGATTACAGATATAAAGTAAACTTATGTTTTCTATATCAAATTGTGAAATATGAACATCTTCCATGTGCTTGACGAAAAAAGATGACATTGGATATAATAAAATCATATCACCGAAAACGATTCGGATTTTAAACGGAGAGTAAGGTATGCTGTTACGTGAAGGAAAATTCAGAAACCCGTCCGGCTGCGCAGTTACAGGCGTGATCGATCGCAGCGGAAAAACGATGAGCGGCGAGGGTATGATTCAGGCGATCACCGTCATGCACGACCGTTCCAACGGACTCGGAGGCGGGTTTGCGGGATACGGAATTTATCCGCATTACAAGGATTATTACGCGTTTCATCTCTTTTACGACGGGAAGGACGCGCAGGCGGAAGCGGAAGCGTATATCCGCCGTCATTTTGAGATCGTCTATTCTTCGGAAATTCAGACGCGGAAGCTTCCGTCCGTCACCGACGAACCGCTTATTTTCCGTTATTTCCTGGCTCCTCTTCCTCAGAAGCTCATGAACAGCCATCTTGACGAGCGGGAATATGTGGCGCGGTGCGTCAACCGCATCAATACGGAAACGGACGGCGCGTATGTCTTTTCGTCGGGAAAGAATATGGGTATCTTCAAGGGCGTAGGGTATCCCGAGGATATCGGGCGGTTCTATCGCTTGGAGGAATACGAAGGATATGCCTGGACCTGTCACGGCAGATATCCGACCAACACCCCGGGTTGGTGGGGCGGCGCGCATCCCTTCGGGCTGCTCGATTTTTCCGTAGTGCATAACGGCGAGATCTCGTCCTATGACGCAAATCGCCGCTATATCGAGATGTTCGGCTATAAATGCAATCTGCAGACGGATACCGAAGTTATCACCTATATCGTGGATTATCTCGTGCGCAAGCGCGGGCTCACCCTCAAAGAGACGGCGCACGTCATCGCCGCTTCCTTCTGGTCGACGATCGCCGAGAAGCCGGAAGAGGATCGCGAGCAGGAGACTCTGCTCCGCCGCATGTTCCCGTCCCTTCTCGTGACGGGGCCGTTTTCCATCATTCTCGGATACGAAGGCGGACTCATGGCGCTCAACGACCGGCTGAAACTGCGTTCGATGGTCTGCGCGGAAAAGGGCGACGTTGCCTATATTTCCAGCGAAGAAAGCGCGATTCGCAAGATCTGTCCCGATCTCGACCGCGTATGGACGCCTGCGGGCGGAGAGCCTGTCATCTTTGAACTTTGCGATAAGGGAGGTCTTGCGCAATGAATATGTATATCCAGCCGGATTATGAGGTCGTGCGCGACGAGAGCAAGTGCATCGCCTGCCGCGTCTGCGAGCGACAGTGCGCCAATCTCGTTCATTCCTTCGATCCCGATACGGGGAAAATGAAGGCAGACAGCACCAAGTGCGTCAACTGCCACCGCTGCGTATGCCTTTGCCCGACGCACGCGCTGAAAATCGTCAAATCGGACGACACCTATAAGATCAATGCAAACTGGGACAATCAGACGATCAACGAGGTATATAAACAGGCGAATTCGGGCGGCGTCCTGCTTTCGTCGATGGGCAATCCCAAGCCGTATCCCGTGTATTGGGATAAGATGCTCGTCAACGCGTCCCAGGTCACCAATCCTCCCATCGATCCCTTGCGCGAACCCATGGAAACGCAGATCTATCTCGGCAAGCGTTCGGCGAAGATCGAGCGGGATAAGAAGGGCAGACTCAAAAATACGCTTTCTCCGCAGCTGAAATTGCAGGTGCCGATCATGTTCTCGGCAATGAGCTACGGGTCCATCAGCTATAACGCGCACGAGTCCCTTGCGCGGGCGGCTGAAGAACTCGGGACCTTCTACAATACGGGTGAGGGCGGACTTCACAAGGATTTCTACCGTTACGGAAAGAATACGATCGTGCAGGTAGCGAGCGGACGGTTCGGAGTATTCAAGGATTATCTGCAAAGCGCGGCGGCGATTGAGATCAAAATGGGTCAGGGCGCAAAGCCCGGCATCGGCGGACATCTGCCCGGGGCAAAGATTTCGGCGGACGTGTCCGAAACGCGTATGATTCCGCAGGGAGTGGACGCGATCTCTCCCGCGCCTCATCACGATATTTATTCCATCGAAGACCTGCGCCAGCTTGTCGATTCGCTCAAAGAGGTAACGGAATATAAAAAACCCGTCATCGTCAAGATTGCGGCGGTGCACAATGCGGCGGCGATTGCGAGCGGCATTGCGCGGAGCGGCGCGGACATCATCGCTATCGACGGCTATCGCGGCGGGACGGGCGCAGCGCCTACCCGTATCCGCGATAACGTGGGTATTCCCATCGAACTCGCGCTTGCGCAGGTAGACCAGCGCCTGCGCGACGAGGGGATCCGCGACGAGGTCTCGCTCGTCGTGGGCGGGTCTATCCGTTCGAGCGCGGACGTGGTCAAGGCGATCGCCATGGGCGCGGACGCATGCTATATCGGCACGGCGGCGCTGCTTGCGCTCGGCTGTCATCTCTGCCGTACCTGCCATGAGGGCAAGTGCAACTGGGGTATCGCGACGCAGCGTCCCGACCTCGTCAAGCGTCTGAATCCCGATATCGGATACAAGCGGCTCGTCAATCTCGTCACCGCATGGAACCACGAGATTCAGGAAATGATGGGCGGCATGGGCATCAACTCTGTGGAAGCGCTGCGCGGAAACAGACTTATGTTGCGCGGAATCGGATTGACGGATGCGGAACTGCGCATTCTCGGCATACGCTATGCAGGCGAATCCATGTGAGCGGAGGGGAAGGATGAAACGCATTTATGTCAATGAAAAGTGGTGCCTCGGGTGCCATCTCTGCGAATACGAATGCGCCTTTGCGGCGACGGGGCTTTCCGATATCGTCAAGGCGCTCAAAGGTAAGCCGGTATATCCCAAGATCAAGGTGGAGGACAGCGGGGAAATTCATTTTTCCGTCAACTGCCGCCATTGCAGCGACCCGATCTGCGTAAAAAGCTGTATTTCGGGCGCGCTTTCGAAGGGCGAGGACGGGGTCGTCCGCATTGATAAAAACAAATGTGTGGGCTGCCTTACATGCGTGCTCGTCTGCCCTTACGGCGCGGTCATGCCCGCGCCCGACGGCCACGCCGCCATGAAGTGCCAGCTGTGCACGGATAACATCTGCGGCGAACCCAATTGCGTAAAGCATTGTCCCAACAACGCCATCGTGTTTGAGGAGAGAGACTGAGATGAAATATGTGATTATCGGAAATTCGACGGCAGGGATCGCCGCGGTGGAAGGAATCCGTTCCGTCGATCAGGAGGGAGAAATCGTCATCGTCACAGACGAGCCTTATCATACATACGGCCGCCCGCTCATTTCTTATTATCTGCTGGGCGCGACGGACAAAGAGCGTATGCGTTACCGTCCCGCGGACTTTTACGAAAAGAACAAAGTCACCGTTCTCTATTCGGAACACGCGGAAAAAATTGATTCCGAAGCAAAGGAAGTGCTTTTGAAAAGCGGGAAAAAAGTCTCTTACGACAAACTGCTCGTCGCCTGCGGGTCGCGCCCGTTCGTGCCGCACATGGAGGGAATGGAGCAGGTAAAGCACAAGTTCAGCTTTATGACGCTGGATGACGCATTGGCATTGGAAAAACAGCTTTCTCCGCGCAAGCGCGTACTCATTGTCGGCGCGGGACTCATCGGACTCAAATGCCTCGAAGGGATTCTCGACCGCGTCGGGAGCGTGAGCGTCGTCGACCTCGCCAACCGAGTGCTTCCCAGCATTCTCGACGAGCGCGGATCGGAGATTATCCGCCGTTTTCTGGAACAGCGCGGAACCAAGTTTTATCTGTCGGACAGCGTGGAGCGCTTCGAAGACGGCAAAGCATATCTGAAAAGCGGAACGGTTCTTGCTTTTGATATCCTCGTCGTCGCGGTCGGCGTGCGCCCGAATACCGAGCTCGTTTCGGCGGCGGGCGGCGAAGTCGCGCGCGGGATTGTCACGGACGATCATCAGCGCACTTCTGTTGCCGACGTATACGCCGCAGGCGACTGTGCGGAGAGTTTTGACGTGACGGCGGGCGTCCGCCGCATCCTCGCGCTGCTCCCCAACGCCTATCGTCAGGGATATTGCGCGGGCGTAAACATGGCGGGCGGGGACAGCGTATTCGACAAGGCCGCGCCGCTCAATGCGATCGGATTTTTCGGAATGCACGTGCTCACGGCGGGGAGCTATACGGGCGATTGCTATGCGGAAGGCGAAGGGGATACCTATCGCGCGTTCTTCTGCAAGGACGGCTTGCTCAAAGGGTTTATTCTCGTCAACAGTCCCGAACGGGCGGGGATTTATACGTCGCTCGTCCGCAATCAGACGCCGCTTTCCGAAGTGGATTTCGCATTGCTGAAAGAAGCGCCGTGCCTTGCGGCGTTTGACCGTAAATCGCGCGAAAACATGCTCGCGCGGGAGGTGTGATATGAAAATTGACGCAACCGATCTGCATTTTTCCGTTCTTAACGAAAAAGTGCGTTCGTGTACGGATAAAGAAATCGATATCGATCACTGCGTAGGGCAGAGATATATTGCGGCAGGTCTTTCCGACAAGGACATCCGCGTGGACGGAACGCCGGGAAATGCATTGGGCGCGTATCTGGACGGCGCGGTTGTACATGTGCACGGCAATGTGCAGGAAGCGACGGGCGACACCATGAACGGCGGCGAGATCGTCGTTGCGGGAAGCGCGGGCGACGCCACGGGCTATGCCATGCGCGGCGGAAAAATCCTCGTGCGCGACGACGCCGGCTACCGCTGCGGCATTCACATGAAAGCATACCGCGAAAACAGACCCGCCATCGTCATTGGCGGCCGTGCGGGAAGTTTTCTCGGAGAATATCAGGCGGGCGGAATCATTATCGTGCTCGGCAATCATAAAGACGGGAAGCCGATCATCGGCAATTTCTGCGGTAC
The DNA here is from genome assembly GCA_949300535.1 of uncultured Bacillota bacterium. Lineage (GTDB taxonomy): Bacteria > Bacillota > Clostridia > Christensenellales > Borkfalkiaceae > Gallimonas. Next base: position 5,206 of record CASGEQ010000143.1, on the reverse strand, counting down.
GGGAATGCACGGCGGCGAGATCTATCTCCGCTGTGACAAGATCCCGACCCGCCTGCCCGCGCAGGTGCATGCGGAAAAGGCGGATGCGCTGTCCGATGAAGCGCGCGGACTCATCCGCGAATGGTGCCGCGAATTCGGGGAATCGGAAGAGAAGTTTTTGAATGCGTCTTATTTCCGCCTTACGCCCGACAGCGCAAATCCTTATAAACAGATGTACACCGTAAATTGACGGAGACTGCCATGGACAGGGTGCTGATTTACGGCGATTCGGGCAGAAAAGCCGCCGAATTGCTGCGATCCGAAGGTTATACCGTTAAAACCGCAAAAGAAATTCCTGCGATACTGCCGTCGGAGACGGAAGCGGACGCAGCGCTGTTTCTCCCCTCGTTGGGCGAAGAGGCGGTGCAGGCGGCAGGGGAGCTGGCGCGGCGGCATATCGCCGCGATCGTGATCGGCAAAGAGCCGTCCGAAGGGCATACGGGCGTTTTTTTTCTCAAATGTCCCGTTTCTCCCGCCGTATTGCTGCAATCGCTTTCCATCTGCAGGGAAATGCACGCGCATCTGCGCGCGCTGGAAGAGGAAAATAACCGCTTGAAGTGCGCGATGGATGATCTCAAACTCATCGATCACGCGAAATGCGCGCTTATCCGCCGTCTGGGGCTGACCGAACAAGGCGCTCATCGGCTGATCGAAAAGCGTTCGATGGACCGACGGGTCCCCAAACGGGCGATCGCGCTGGAAATACTCAACGAATACGGATCTGACGAGGGGTGCCGCGCCGAGTGCGCCTGCAGCGACTCCGACGATCGGAAAGGAGAGCAATGACATGTGTTCTATTTTCTGCTGTACGAGCAAGCGCCTTGACAAAGAGGTCATGCGCCGCTGTTTTTATAAGACGGTCTCCCGCGGACCCGACATGACCACGCTGGAAGAGACGGATTCGGGATTTATGGGATTCCACCGCCTGGCGATCATGGGGCTCAATGCGGAGGGGATGCAGCCCTTTTGGATGGACGGCAACCGCGTCGTTTGCAACGGCGAGATTTACGGCTTCCGCCCGATCAAGAGCAAGCTTGAAGAAAAGGGCTATGTCTTTCATTCGGACAGCGATTGCGAAATCCTGCTCCCGCTCTATGCGGAATACGGAACGGATATGTTCGCGATGCTGGACGCGGAATTTGCGCTCGTGATTTATGACGGCGCGACGGGCGAGTACATTGCGGCGCGCGATCCGATCGGAATCCGTCCGCTCTATTACGGATATCTTTCCGACGGCGCGATCGTGTTTGCGAGCGAGCCGAAAAACCTCGTCGGGCTCGTGTCGGGCGAAGTAAAGCCGTTCCCGCCCGGACACTATTACCGCGCAGGGGAGTTTCACTGTTATTGCGATATCGCCGAGGTGAAGCAATATTGCTATGACGGCATGGACGAAATCTGCACAAATCTCCGCGTAAAGCTGATTGAGGGGGTGAAAAAAAGATTGGACAGCGACGCGCCCGTCGGATTCCTCCTCTCGGGCGGACTTGACAGCTCGCTCGTGTGTTCTATCGGTTCGCGCGTTCTGGGAAGACCCATCCGCACGTTTGCGATCGGCATGGATAAAGACGCGATCGACCTCAAATATGCGCGCGAAGTCGCCGACTATATCGGTTCCGAGCATTCCGAGGTCTACATGACGCGCGAAGACGTGCTTTCAGCTCTGGAAGAGGTCATCGCCGCGCTCGGCACGTTCGATATCACGACCATCCGCGCGTCGATGGGGATGTATCTTCTCTGCCGCGCCATTCACCGCATGAGCGACGTCCGCGTTCTGCTCACGGGCGAGATCTCGGACGAACTGTTCGGCTATAAATACACCGATTTTGCGCCTTCCGCCGCGGCGTTTGAGGAGGAATCGCAAAAGCGCGTCAGGGAACTGCATATGTACGACGTTCTCCGCGCCGACCGCTGTATTTCCGTCAATTCGATGGAAGCGCGCGTGCCGTTCGGCGATCTCGATTTTGTCAGATACGTCATGAGCATCGATCCCGAACGCAAACTCAACCGTTACGGCAAGGGCAAATATCTCCTGCGCCGCGCGTTTGAGGGCGACTGGCTCCCGCACGATATCCTGTATCGGGAAAAGGCGGCGTTTTCGGACGCGGTCGGACACTCCATGGTGGACGATCTGAAGGACTACGCCGAACACAAATACGGGGACGACTGGCGTACGGTTGCGGAAAAATACGCATATCATGCAAAGCCGTTTACCAAAGAGAGCCTGCTTTATCGCGAGATCTTCGAAAAATATTATCCCGGTCAGGCGCGCATGATCGCCGATTTCTGGATGCCGAACAAATCGTGGGAGGGGTGCAACGTCGACGACCCCAGCGCGCGCGTGCTTTCCAACTACGGGGAAAGCGGGGAGTAATCAAAAAATTTCCGAGGGCGGTCGCGGAACAAAAAAATATTTCTTAAAAAAGGGCGGTCCCGAAAGGGTCCGCCCTTTTTGAGTTCGGACTTGAGCGCGGGCGTTTTCTGACTGGTGCGCCGTTTTGATTTCAGCTCTTTACAAAATCGGTCGGCTGTGGTAGAATGAAAAAAATATTCTGAGGGGGAGCTATGGCGCCTGAAGGACAGGAACAACTGAATCGTCTTTTACAGGCGCTGCGCGACGGCGATACGGATGCGCTCGATCGGATTTATGCCTGCATCGGCGGCAGGATGTTTGCGCTTGCGCGCGGGATCGTCCGAAACCGCGAGGATGCCGAAGACGTCGTGAACGACAGTTTCGTCAGGCTCGCCCGCGGTATACGCGGATTCCGAACGGGCACCAACGGATATGCGTACGTCATGCGTATCGTGCGCAACTGCGCGTTCGATCTGCTGCGGCGGAGAAAGGTGCGGGCAGAAGAGGATATCGACGAATTTTTTCATCTGACGGACGAACGGTATGACCCGACGCAAATCGAGCGTGCGGTAATGCTCGAAGACGCCGTCGGAAGATTGGCGCCCGAAGAGCGCAGGATGATCTATTATCGGTATTATCTCGATTTTACTGTGCGGGAAATCGCAAAGGAAACGGGGATGAGCAAGTCGGCGGTACAGCGTCTGACGGTTTCCGCCGAAGAGAAACTGCGAAAATTGCTCTTTGAGGGACAAAACGAAGAGTAAAAACGTTGTAATTATGAAAGAGATGAAAAAGGACGAGAAAATTGAACGCGCATTTCGCGAATATTTCGACGGGAACGAAGCGCCGCGCTGCGATCTGACGCAGGCGAAACGCGAGCTTGCGGCCCCGAAGCGCGAAAAGAATTTCAGAGGGACGTTTCTCAGGGTTGCCTCTCTTTTGGCGTGCGTTCTGTTTGTCTGCGTATGTTATGTCGGGATTCTGTTCGGAACGATAAGCAGAAACGACAGTGTGGATAACGATGCCCCGCAGGCCGAAGATCCTTCCGAAACGAAGTATTATAATCTTTCGTCCGCACAGGCGGAATATGCGCCGTACGGGCAGATATCACAGCAATACGGTGAAATGCTGAATGCGCTTTCTCCGTTCGAATGGGCGGATAACGCCCGCGCCGAGTATACGCTTTATGCCGTGGAAGGCGAGGCTGTCCTCATCGGGGTACAGCTCAGATACCTGCGCGGAACGTTATATTGGGAAGGCGAATTGTATATCGACCTCACGGACGGAAACCTGCTTCCCGAAGAGTTGAAATCTTTTGCCGATCTGAGCGTCGGCGGGTCTGTTGCGGGCAATGCGTATTCGTATTCGACGCGATATCGGAACGGGGAATATATTTCCGACGCAAAGCTGTCCCTTTCCTCCGCGGACTATTATATGACGGTCATGGGGCAAAATAAAAACGCCGTATTTTTCCTTTTGCGGCTTCTCGCAGGGACTGACTAAAAAATTTTTCGGTAAATTTTGGGAATCTGCGGGACAAACTCATATGCGGAAACGTTGTAAGAGTGTAAGGAGGGAAAAAGATGAAAAAACGCTTGATGTCCGTTCTTAGCTGTGCAGGCTTTGCGCTCGCTGTGTTCGTCGGATGCGGCGCTCCCGGCAGTGCTCCGAACGCTTCCGACCCGATGTTCGATCTGACAGAGGAAATGCCTTGGCTCTCGGACGGCGAAAACTATCAGTATGACTCTGTCATAGAACAGGGGTTTTATGAGGTTCAGACGAATCCGTCTTCCTATTTCACGCTTGACCGCAACACGGCGGGATATTCTTTGGTCCGTACGCAAATCCGCCAGAAGCTCCCCGTTGCCGCCGATTCCGTGCGCCTGGAAGAGCTTGTAAATTACTTCGATTACGATTATCCCGCGCCCGCCGAGGGCGAAACTTTGGGCGTCACGGCCTATCTTTCCGATTGCCCGTGGAATGCGGAGCATAAGCTGATGACGGTCGGAATCAGAACGGAAGAGGCCGTTGCGGAGGGCGACGCAAATTATGTGCTTCTGGTGGACGTTTCCGGGTCGATGGGCGGTATGGTTTACGGCTATGAGGGGATGACTCGCCTTGATCTCGTCAAATACGGTGCAAATAAACTCGTGGACGGGCTCGGCCCCGACGACAGGGTCTCCATTGTGACGTATGCAAGCGGCGTGCAGACGGTTCTCGAAAGTACGGCGGCGACGGAAAGCGGAAAGGCGGAAATACGCCGTGCGCTCTCCCGCCTTACCGCGAACGGCTCCACGAGCGGGTCGGACGGACTCCAGCGTGCCTATGAGCAGGCGGAAGCGCACAAATCTCAAAACGGAAACAACCGCGTGATCATCCTGACGGACGGAGATTTCAATGTCGGAATTTACGATACCGATGAACTGACCGAGTTTATTCAGGATAAGGCAGAGAGCGGAATCGCTCTTTCCGTCGTAGGGGTCGGACTCGGGAATACGCGCGACGATCTGATGCAGACGCTGGCGCTGAACGGAAACGGAAATTATTCTTATATCGATACGCAGCTGGAAGCGGAAAAGGTGTTTACCGAAGAACTAGGCGGAACGCTGTATACCGTTGCGTATGACGCGAAGGCGGGCGTCACGTTCAATGCGGATACGGTATCTTCTTATCGCCTTCTCGGATATGACATGAAAAAGATCTCCGAGGACGATTTCAACAATACGGAAAAGGACGCGGGGGAGATCGGGAGCAATCTGTGCGTGACGGTCATGTACGAGCTGGAACTCAACGATCAGGCCTCTGCGGAATCGGGCG
>CASGEQ010000142.1 GCA_949300535.1 uncultured Bacillota bacterium | reverse complement strand
TTTTCATAATGAAGCGATGATCGCCTTTTGCGGGGTTTATGTTCGCGAAAAGACGAAAATGTAAATTTTGTGCTATAAATTTCTTGATAGTCTATTGCATTTTTTCGCATTTTGTGTATAATGGTATTTGGTAGAAATTGTGGTTTTTACCGCTAATATCAACAAGAGGTCGGTTATGGACAAAATTAAACTGTTACAGAACAGAAAAGCTGCGCTGATGAAAGCAGGGACAAAAATCCGTGCTGACATTGCGGCTTTGGTCGATGACGAAAGTTTTGTCGAACTTTCGTCGTTCAGCTTTTCCAAAAACCAATTCTACGACGAGGATGCTCAGGGTGAAGGCGTAGTCACGGGATTCGCCACCATTGACGGGTATCCTTTTTATATTGTCGCGCAGAATTTCGAAGTGTTCTCGGGCGGACTTTCCAAGGCGAATTGCGAAAAGATCGCAAAGGCCCTGAATGCCGCCGAGAAAAACGAAACGCCCGTTGTCTATCTTCTCCATACGCTCGGCGTACAGATCGGGGAAGGCGTGAACGTGCTTGAAGGGATTGCCGAACTGTTGCTGAAGGCGACTCAGCTGAAGGGAACGGTTGCGCAGTATGCCGTCGTCGACGGCGAAGTGTACGGTTCCGCCGCTGCGCTTGCCGCTGTCTGCGACTGCGTCTTCTTTACCGATCAGAGCGCGCTTTGCGTCAACAGTCCGTTGGTACTTTCCGCGAAATCCGGCAAAAATCTCAAAAAAGAAGAGGTCGGCGGATATGCGGCGCTCGCGAACGCAGGACTTCCCGCGATCCGCGTCAAAGACATGGCTGAGGCTTCTTCCCTGATTGCAAAGATCACCGATTTGATCAACGTTCCCGTGACGGAAGCGGAACTCAACGAACCCGTTCCCGCGCTGAATAAGACAGTCGATGCAAAGGCTCTTGCCGCGCTTTTGGAAGATGCGATCGAGCTGGGCGCGAATACTTCGCCCGAAGTGAAGACGGTGCTCGGCAGAGTGGGCGGCATTGCGGTTGCGGCGGTCATTTTCGATAACGTAAAGCTGAATGCGGCAAACGTGAAGAAAATCCGCAACTTTGCGGAATTTGCGTGCTGCTACGGCCTTCCGTTCGTGACGTTCGTCGATTGCATGGGCGTGGAAGCGAGCCTTTCCGTCAACGACAGCGCCGTGCTGAAAGAGATCGGAGAATATCTCTCCATTCTCGATGCGATCGATACGGCTAAAGTTGCGGTCGTATCCGGCAAAGCGATCGGATTGGGATATTCTCTGTTTGCGGCAAAATCCGCAGGGTTCGATTACACCTATGCGTTTGCCAATGCGCAGATTGCGCTGTTTGAAAGCGCGCAGGGCGCACAGATCGAATATTCTTCCGATACAAAAGCGGACAAGGCAAAACTCGCGGCGCAGTATGCGGACGAAAACGCGGATCCCGTGCATGCGGCGAAGGGCGGTTATCTCGATAATGTGATCGAGCCGCAGTTCGTCAAGCAGTATCTTATCGCGTCGCTGCAGATGCTGATCGGTTGAGGTGAGATATGATGCTCGTCAATTTGCTGGACGGTTGGTTCAAATATGATCTCGGAGAAGGCGCGTTTTATGCGGTATTCGGCTTCATATTTGTCTTTTTCGGAATTGCTATCCTGATTCTGCTTTTTTCGGGGCTGGGGAAAATCATGGAAGCGGTAAACCGCCGCAATTCCAAGAAAAAATCCCAACCCGCTCCCGCGGCAGTTTCTGCGGAGTCGGAACAGGAAGAGGGACTTTCTCCCGAAGTTGTCGCTGCGATCACGGCGGCGCTTACGGCGTACTATGAAGAAGAAAAGTCCAAGTGTGAATTTGTCGTCAAAAGAATCAGAAAAATTTAAGGAGATACCAAAATGCGTAATTTTATCATCACGGTAGACGGAAAAAGATATGAAGTAGGCGTCGAAGAAGTCGGCGCAGAGAGCGCAACGGCTCCCGCAGCGGCAAAACCTGCCGCAAGCGCTGCTCCGGCAGCTGCTCCCGCACCCGCGGCCGTCAAGAACGGTAAGGAAGTTTTGTCCCCGTTCCCCGGGATCGTCAAGAACTTCCTGGTCAAGGAAGGGGATACGGTGAAAAAAGATCAGCCTATTCTCGTGCTCGAAGCAATGAAAATGGACAGCGATATCACCGCGCCCTGCGACGGAGTGATTTCTTTCCGCGTCACGAAGGGAATGAACGTGGAATCGGACGCAGTTCTTGCTGTAATCGGTTAATGCGGGAGTGAAAAGATGATTCAGACAAATTTACTCATCGATTTCGGAGGTATTTTCACGAGCCTGTGGGATTCGATGGGGATTGCGCAGGGAACGTGGCAGAATTATGTGATGCTGCTCATTTCTTTCCTGCTGATGTACCTTGCGGTCGTCAAGAAATATGAGCCTATGCTCCTGCTTCCGATCGCGTTCGGTATGTTCCTCATCAATATTCCAGGTGCGGAAAAAGTCCTCTGGGGAACTTATCCGGAAGGGGTGGAAGAGACTTATGACAATACCGTAAACAGGGGACTTTTGTGGTATCTGTATTACGGCGTAGATAAAGTCATTTATCCTCCGCTCATCTTTCTCGGAATCGGCGCCATGACAGACTTCGGACCGCTGATTGCGAACCCGAAGAGCATGCTGATCGGCGCAGGCGCGCAGCTGGGTATTTTCATCGCGCTGTTCGGCGCGCTTCTGCTCGGATTTACGGGCGCGGAAGCGGCGGCAATTGCGATCATCGGCGGTGCAGACGGCCCCACGGCGATCTATGTCGCCAAAATCCTGGCGGAAAATCTGGTTCCCATGATAGCGATTGCGGCATATTCGTATATGGCGCTGATCCCTGCCATTCAGAAGCCTATCATGCGCCTTCTGACGACCAAAAAAGAGCGCGCAATCAAGATGAAGCCGCTCCGCCAGGTCTCCAAAGTGGAAAAAGTGATTTTCCCCGTAGCGGTCACGCTCGTTGTCGGACTTCTGCTTCCCGACGCAATCCCGCTTTTGGGTATGCTCATGCTCGGAAATCTGTTCCGCGAATCGGGCGTCGTCGAACGTCTTTCTTCGCAGGCGCAGAACGGGCTCATCAATACGGTCACGATCTTCCTCGGAATTTCCGTCGGCTGCAAGGCGAAGGGTGAGATCTTCCTTTCCTTCCAGACGCTCGGAATTCTCGCGATCGGTATCTTTGCGTTCTATCTCGGCACGATCGGCGGACTTCTCGTCGCGAAGCTGATGTGCAAACTGTCCAAGGGCAAGATCAATCCTCTGATCGGCTCGGCGGGCGTTTCCGCAGTGCCCATGGCGGCGCGTATTTCGGAAGACGTCGGCCGTGAGTCGGATCCCAGCAACCATCTGCTCATGCACGCGATGGGACCCAACGTGGCGGGAGTCATCGGTTCCGCGCTTGCCGCAGGTATTCTGCTTGCCTGCTTCTAATTGAATCAAGGAGTTAACATTATGGCAAAGAAAGTAATGATAATGGATACGATCCTGCGCGACGCGCACCAGTCTCAGGCAGCGACGCGCATGAGAACGGAGCAGATGATTCCCGTTCTCGAACAGCTCGACGAAGTTGGGTATTATTCTTTGGAAGGATGGGGCGGAGCGACCTTCGATACTTGCATGCGCTTCCTCAACGAAGACCCTTGGGAGCGTCTGCGCACTCTGCGCAAATACCTGAAAAAGACGCCCATTCAGATGCTTCTCCGCGGTCAAAACCTGCTCGGCTACCGCAATTATGCGGACGATCTCGTCGAGAAAGTCGTAGAAAAGTCTCTGGAAAACGGCGTCCGCGTCATCCGCGTATTCGACGCGCTGAACGACCCGAGAAATATCGAAGCTTCCATGAAGGCGATTAAGAAGTACGGCGGCAAATACGGCGGCGTCTGTGAGGCTGCGATCTCGTATACCACCAGCCCCGTGCACACGCTCGAATATTTCGTTAAGCTCGCAAAGACATACGAAGATATGGGTGCGGATAATATCTGTATCAAGGATATGGCGAACCTGCTTCTCCCGTTCGACGCTTACAAGCTCGTTCAGGCTCTGAAGAAGGAACTGCGTCCCGAAACCAAGCTTCATCTTCATACGCATAACACGACGGGTACTGGCGATATGGTCAACCTGATGGCGATTCAGGCGGGCGTCGATATCGTCGATACGGCGCTTTCCCCGCTCGGAAACGGCACGTCTCAGCCTGCGACCGAACCGCTTGTCGCTACCCTCAAAGGCACGGAATACGATACGGGTATCGATATTGCAAAACTGCTTCCCATTGCGGCGCATTTCAAGAAAGTCGCCGCAGAGCTGGAAAAAGAGGGTTATCTCAATCCGAAGGTCAGACAGGTGGATATCAATACGCTTATCTACCAGGTCCCCGGCGGTATGCTTTCCAACCTCATGAACCAGCTGAAAAAGGCGGGCAAAGAGGACAAACTGCCCGAGGTGCTCGCAGAAGTTCCTCATGTCCGTGCGGATTGCGGATATCCTCCGCTCGTTACGCCTTCTTCTCAGATCGTCGGCACGCAGGCAGTGCTCAACGTCGTCATGGGCGAGCGTTATAAGATGGTCTCCAAAGAAATGAAGGATTTGTTCGCCGGCAAATACGGTCAGCTCCCGATGGCGGTCAACGAAGAAGTCGCGAAGAAAGTGTTAGGCGATGAAAAGCGCATCACGTACCGTCCCGCAGACGATCTCGAACCCGAGTACGAAAAACTCAAGGCGGAAGTCGTCGCAAAGGGCTATTACACGCAGGAAGAAGATGTGCTTTCCTATGCCTCCTTCCCCGAAGTGGCGGAGAACTTCTTCAAGTGGAGAAAAGCAAAGCAGGAAGGCGTGGATTCCGATCTTGCAAAAGGCGGCGTCTATCCTATCTGATTGCGATAAACAGCAAAGCGGTAATTCTGACGAGGGCGCGTGCGCCCTCGTTTCCGCATAAAAAAACGCAGTGGAAGGGGCAAACAATGAAACAGGTGATCGTGATCGGCGGTGGCGCTTCCGGGCTTATGGCCGCCTATGCGGCGGGCAATCGGGGCAATTCCGTCCATCTCATCGAAAAAAACGAAAAGCTCGGAAAAAAGATCTATATCACGGGCAAAGGGCGCTGCAATCTGACAAACGACGTATATCCGGATGAATTTCTCCAGAATGTCGTGCGCGGCGGGAAATTTCTGACAGGGGCGATCTATTCCTTTCCTCCTCAATCCATGATGCGATTGATGGAGGAATTCGGCCTCTCGTTAAAGGTGGAACGCGGGAACCGTGTATTCCCGACGAGCGATCACGCAAGCGACGTGACGAAGACGCTGGAACGCGCCTGCCGCTCTGTCGGCGTGAACATATCCCTTAACGAGACGGTGCGGTCGGTGCGTACAGAAAACGGCGCTGTCCGCGCCGTCGTCACCGATCGCGGGGAATATCCGTGCGATGCGGTGATCGTCTGCACGGGAGGGATTTCTTATCCGTCGACGGGTTCGACAGGGGACGGATACCGCTTTGCTAAAGAATCGGGACATAAGATCGTGCAACCCGTTCCGTCTCTTTGCGGGATCAATTTGCGCGGCGACTGGCGCGAAGTGCAGGGGATTTCCCTCAAAAACGTCGTACTGTCCGCGAAACGGGGCGGAAAAGTGATCTTTTCCCAACTCGGCGAGGTCTTGTTCACGCATTTCGGAATCAGCGGACCGCTGGTTTTATCCCTTTCAGCGCAGATCAATCGGCTGCCGCTCGCTGAGATATCGCTTGAGCTTGATTTTAAGCCTGCGCTCGACGAGGGAAAGCTGGACGCGCGCCTCGTGCGCGATCTGACGGAACGGAAGAACGAACAGATGAAGAACGTCGCCTGCGGACTTCTTCCCGCGAAACTTGCCCGCATTGTGCTCTCACAAGCAGGCATTTCCCTCTCTAAGCAGGCAAATGCAGTGACAAAAGAGGAACGCAGCCGCCTGTTGAACGTGCTAAAAGCGTTTCCGTTGACTCCCGTATCCCTGCGCGATTTTTCGGAAGCCGTCGTAACTTCCGGAGGGGTAGATACTTCACAGATCAATCCGAAGACGATGGAAAGCAAGTTCATAAAGGGATTGTATTTCAGCGGCGAAGTGTTGGACGCAGACGCTTATACGGGCGGCTTCAATCTTCAGATCGCATTTTCAACGGGATACGCCGCGGGGAACTCCGTATAAGCAGGGGGATATCTGTCCGAAATCAAATATTATCTATTTTTGAATAGTAATATGTCAGACATACTATTAAGCATTGTTTGCTGAGAGTTTCAGTTTCGGCAAAAACGAGTTAAAATTGCGGTTTTACTTACTTTTTTGGGCAAATTATTGACTTTTTCGTCAATTCAGAGTATAATTCAGCTTATAATACATTATAACATTACTTGCGGTGACTTCCGATCTGTTTTACGGAAAAGCCGCATCGGGCGGAGACACGGAGAGGATAAATTATGGTAGTTATTCGGGGCGCAACGACAATCGATCGGGACGACAAAGAAGAGATCAAAAAAGCGGTAAAGGAATTACTCGAGCAAATCGAGAGCAGGAACGGAATCGAACAATCGGAAATTGTCAGCATTGTTTTTTCCAGTACGTCGGATATCCATTCATATTATCCCGCAAAAGCTGCCCGCGAAGCGGGTTTTGAAAGCTGTTCGCTCTTTTCCGCTATGGAACCTGAGATCGAGGGCGGGCTGCCTCTTTGTATCCGCGTGATGATGTTTATCGAGAAAAATATCGAGCCTCATCACGTTTATCTTCGCGGCGCGCGCGTTCTGCGCAAAGATCTTGCGGGTAAAATCAATATCGCGATCGACGGCCCCGCTGGCAGCGGAAAGTCCACGATTGCAAAGGCGCTTTCCCGCGATTACAAAATTTTATATTTGGATACGGGAGCAATGTATCGCGCCTGCGCGCTGAAAGCCCTGAATGCGGGAGCCGACGTCGAATCGGAAGAGCAGCTTTGCGATCTGATGCGCGATTTGTCTTTGAATATAGAATACGTAGACGGTGTGCAGCATACCATTCTGGACGGCAAAGACGTTTCGGAAGAAATCCGCTCGCCGCGCGTTTCCATGGCGGCTTCCACGGTTTCGAAATATCCTTGCGTCCGCATGAAGATGGTGGAAAAACAGCGGGAGATTGCGGCTAAGATGTCGTGCGTCCTTGACGGCAGGGACATCGGTTCGTTTGTCCTTCCCGACGCCGAGTTCAAGTTCTTTCTGACAGCTTCTCCCGAAGTGCGCGCCCGCCGCAGATATGACGAGCTGGTCGCAAAGGGTTATGAAGTGGATTTTCAGGAACTCAAAAACGAAATCGAAACGCGTGACCGTCAGGACAGTACGCGGGAATTTTCGCCTCTGCGCAAAGCAGACGATGCGGTCGTGATCGATACTTCCGATATGACGATCGATGACGTGCTGAAGACGATCAAAGCGAAAATGCAGGAGAAAATCTGATGAGCGAGAATATCGGCAGCGAAGAAAAGACGGTTCAGGCGTCGCCTGCGGTGAAAACCGCATCCGTCTCTGCGGATGTTTCCGCAATTCAGACCGCTGGCAACGGCAAAAACCCGACGGCGAAAGAAGCACAGGCTGGCAAAATAACGGAAAAAGGGAAAATCCGCAAGAAAAAAGAACAGAAAATCAAACTTTTCCCCGCCAATAAAAAGGGAAAACACTATTGTCACCTGATGAATTTCCTGCGCGTTCTGCTCTATCCGATTCATCGTCTTATTTTTCCGTTCCGTCTTTACGGCTATAAAAAAGTACCTGCGGGCGCGTTTGTATACGTCGGGAATCATTATTGTCTCTGGGATGCATTTTTCCCTGCGCATACGACGTGGGAAGTGCTGCACTATATGGCAAAGCAATCTCTTCTGGATAACGCGTTTCTGCATCCGATCGCGCTGGGCTGCGGCGTGATCGGCGCGATGCGGGACGGCGCGGACGTGCGAACCGTTGTCGATTCGATGAAAGTGCTGAAAAACGGCGAAAAGCTGGTCATTTTCCCCGAGGGAACGCGCAACAAGAAATCAGACGAGGAGTTTCTGCCGTTTCATGGCGGCGCGGCGCTTCTCGCCATCAAGACCAAAACGCCCGTCATTCCGTTCGTCATCTGCAACCGCCCCAAGGCGTTCCGTATGACGCACGTCGTTTTCGGAGAGCCGATGGAATTTTCCGAATATTACGGGAGAAAACTCACGCAGGCGGATTATGACGAAGCGGATCAGAAGCTCGTTGCGCGTCTGTATGAACTGCGCGCGAAGCACCGCGAAGAGATGGCAAATAAAAAGAAAAAGAGGAAATAAATGCAGGTCATTCTTGCTGAAAACTGCGGTTTCTGTCGCGGGGTAAAGTACGCGGTGGAAACCGCGCTTTCCGTTCCCGCGGAAAATACATACGTTTACGGTGAGATCATCCATAATCCCGACGTCGTGCGCTGCATATCAGATCGCGGTATCGTGACCGTCGACGACGTTTCGCAAGTGCCTTGCGGGGCGACGCTCATCATCCGTTCGCACGGCGTGGGAAAGCAGGTATATGCTCTGTGCGAAGCGCGGAAGCTCCGCGTGATCGACTGCACCTGCGGATTCGTCCGTCATACGCAGAAGATCGTGGAAGCGCAGAGCCGCGCGGGGAAAACTGTGGTCATTGCGGGACACGCAGAGCATCCCGAGGTGATCGGATTGACCGGATGGTGCGAGTCTTTGCCGCGCGTCGTCTGTTCGGAAGACGAGAATTTTGACGATCTGAGGGAAAAAGAAGTCGCTTTGGTGGCTCAGACGACCTTTTCAGAAGAAAGATTTTTAAAAATTGCAGAAAATCTTAGAAAAGTATGTCAAAAAACAGTTGAGATTTTTAAAACAATTTGTTATACTACTATTGGTCGTCAGCAGGAAGCGGAAAAACTCGCGAAACTGTGCGATGCGGTTGTGGTGATCGGCGGCTTGAACAGCAGCAACACCAACAAGCTTTGCGAAATTGCGGCTGCGAACTGCAAAAACGTGATACGTTTATGCGGAGCAGACGATTTCGAATATGAAAAAATTAAAATTTTTAAAAGAGTCGGCATAATTACAGGAGCAAGCACTCCGGATTGGCAGGCTCAGGAGGTTCTTTTCAAGATGGAAGAAAACAATGCAGAAGTTCAGGCAACGACAATGCAGGATGTCGTTGAGGAGATGGGCAAGGAAGAGCGGTACAAGAAAGGTCAGCTGATCAAGGCTAAGATCGTATCCGCTACGGACGAAGGGGTATTCGTATCCGCTTCGGGCAAGAAGGAAATCCTGCTCAAGAAAGATGAAATCGACTGCGAAGAATATAATAAAGAAGCTTATGCAGCAAAGATCGGCGAAGAGATCGAAGTAATGGTCGTATCTCTGAACCCCGTTGAACTTTCCGAAAAGAAAGTGAAACAGATGAAGGAAGAAGAGGCCGCTCTCGCGAAAATCGAGGCGGGCGAAGAGTTCTCCGTCGTCTGCACGGGCTTCAACAAGGGCGGACTTACCGCTGAACTCGGTTCTTATCCCGTGTTCGTTCCTGCAAAGGAGATCCGTTCCGGATATGTGAAGGATCTGGAAAAATACGTCGGGAAGAAACTTCGTCTGAAACTCATCGAGATCAGAAAAGAGCGCAGAAAGGAGATCATCGCTTCTCAGCGCGTGATTCTCGAAGCGGAGAAGGCGGCCCGCGAAGCGGCGAAAGCAGAGAGAGAGGAAGCTTTCTTCAATGCAATCGGCGTGGGCGACGTCGTGGAAGGCAAAGTGGAAAGAGTCACCTCTTTCGGCGCGTTCGTTTCCGTCAACGGATTCGACTGCCTCGCACACATTTCCGACCTGTCCTGGACGGGCGTCAAGGCTGTTACGGACGTGCTCGAGATCGGCAAACGCTATGAGTTCAAGATCCTTAAGATCGACCGAGAAGCAAAGAAGGTTTCCATCGGCTACAAGCAGCTCCAGCCTCAGCCTTGGGACCTTGCCGCAGAGAAATATGCCGTCGGCGACATCGTTCACGGCAAAGTTGTCCGTATTGTTCCGTTCGGCGCGTTTGTCGAACTGGAAAAGGGCATCGACGGTCTTGTTCACGTGTCCCAGATCTCTCACGAATGGCTTGAAAATCCCACTTCCGCGCTGACGATCGGTCAGGAAGTTGACGCGAAGATCCTTGCGTTCAATCCCGAAGAGAGAAAGATCAACCTTTCCATCAAGGCGCTCGAACCCAAGCCTGAAACGGTCGAGGTCAAGACGGAAGGCGACAGACCCGTCAGAGCAAAGAAGGCTTCCGGCAGAAGAGATTCCAAGTCTTCCGAGGATGACGAATACAGAGAATGGAACGAGGCCGGCCTCGGCGGCGCGTCCATCGCCGAAATGCTCAAGCTCGACGAAAAGAAGGATAACTAAATCTTGAAAAGAACTGAAAAAATCCGCTTAACGGCGGATTTTTTTGTTTATAAATAGTCTGTACAATAATAAGCGGCGGGACACCCGTCGCTACGTTCAAGGAGCTTTATCATGGAAAAACAAGGTAATATTCGTATTTCAAGTGAAAACATGATGCCGATCATCAAAAAGTGGCTGTATTCGGAAAAGGACATTTTCCTGCGTGAGATTGTCGCAAATGCTGCGGACGCTATCACCAAATACAAGAAACTGTGCGATCTCGGCGAAGCAAGCGCGGAAGAGGGAGAATACAAGATCGTTGTCACCACGGACGACAAGGCAAAGACTTTGACCGTCGAGGATAACGGTATCGGTATGAGCGCCGAAGAAGTGGAAAAATACATTACACAGATCGCATTCTCCGGCGCGGCGGATTTCGTTTCCAAATACGAAAAAGCGGGCGGGGACGGCATTATCGGACACTTCGGCCTCGGGTTCTATTCCGCTTATATGGTTTCCGATAATATCGAAATTTTCACGAAGTCGTACCGCGAAGGCGAGCCCGCCGTTCATTGGGAATCGGACGGCAACAGTACTTATACGATCGGCGACTGCGACAAGACGACACGCGGCACCAAGATCGTCATGCACCTTGCAGAGGGCGAAGAGGAATTTTTGCAGGAGCACACGATCCGCGAACTCATCCGCAAATACTGTTCGTTCATGCCCTATAATATTTATCTGAATCCGAAGGGCGAAGACGACAAGCCGCTCAACACGACGACGCCGCTTTACGCCAAGGATCCCAAGGAATGCACGGAAGAGGAGTACAAGACCTTCTACCGCGAGACTTTCTCCGATTTCAACGAGCCCCTGTTCTGGATCCATCTGAACATGGATTACCCGTTCCGCCTCAAAGGAATCCTGTATTTCCCGAAGGTAAAAAAGCAGGTCGAGCTGGAGCGCGGACAAGTCAAACTCTATTGCAATCAGGTATTCATCGCGGATAACATCAAGGAAGTCATTCCTGAGTTCCTGATGCTGTTGAACGGCGTGATCGATTGCCCCGATATTCCGCTGAACGTTTCCCGTTCCTTCCTGCAGAACGACCGTCAGGTGCAGAAGATCGCAAAGCATATCACCAAGAAAGTTGCCGACAAGCTGTGCGAGCTGTTCCGCGATGACCGCGCACGCTATGAAGCGTGCTGGAACGATATTTCGACGTTCGTGAAGTTCGGGTGCCTCAAAGACGACGATTTTTACAACCGCGTCAAGGATATAATCATTTATAAGAATATCTCGGGAGAATATCGTCCGCTTGTTTCCTATTTCGGAGAAGAGGTGTCGGCGGAGGACGCCAACGCGGGCAAGGAACCGCAGGCAGCATACTATGTTTCCGATGAGGCAAAGCAGGCGCAGTACATCAAAATGTTCCGCGATGCGGGATTGGACGCGATCGTGTGCGATACTTATATCGATCCTCATTTCATCAGCTACATCGAATACAAGAATCCGACCAAGGTGCGTTTCCTGCGCATCGACGCGGATGTGGACGGTGCGCTGAAAGAAGAGAGCGGCGAGGACAAGGAACTGGAAGAGATCTTCAACAAAGGTCTGGAGGCGATGAACGTCAAGGCGAAAGTCAAGACGGAAAAACTGAAAAACGCATCCGTTCCGGCCGTGATCAACGTTTCGGAATTCATGCGCAGAATGTCGGAAATGAATCGTTTCTATCAGATGGGAGACGTGCCCGAGGATATTACGCTGGTCGTGAACACGGCAAATCCTGCGGTGTCGGCGCTGAAAGGCGCGGCGGAGGATAAGCAAAAATTTGCGGTTGCGCAGATTTATTATCTTGCAAAACTCGCATATAAACAGCTTTCGCCCGAAGAAATCACGGCATTTACGGAAAATAACGTGCAACTGACGGAAAATTATTTGAAAAATTAAGTAAATTTTTCATAAGCATATTGACAATATTGCTAATCCTTGCTATAATAAACGCAGGCACTGAAAGATAATTTAGCTCGTAACAGTAAGTCATTTTTTCGCGCTTATTGTTACGGGCTTTTTTGTTTGCGGGTGTACCACCACAGGAGGTAAAGAAATGAGCGGCACGGTCAAATGGTTCAACGACGGTAAGGGGTACGGATTTATTTCCAATGACGAGGGCGGAGACGATATTTTTGTACATTTTTCCGCGATTCAGACAGAGGGATTCCGCACGCTGAAAGAGGGACAGAAGGTTACGTTCGATACGGAACCCGATCCCAAGGACAGCAGAAAACTGCGTGCGGTAAACGTAGTTCCCATTTCCTGAATTTTACCGATGAACAAAACGAGCGGCACAGAGGTGTGCCGCTCGTTTTATGTATAACATAATATTGGCATGAAAATTATAAATAAGGTGCCCCGTCTGAAATTCAGACGGGGCGGACGAATATTATTCGGTCAACATATTATAAGCATTCAGGATTTCGCGTTGGATAAATTCACGTGTTTCCGAATTGATCGGATGAGCTATATCCTTGTATTCGCCCTCAGTCGTTTTCCGGCTGGGCATGGCAACAAACAAATTACCATCGAATTCGATGATCTTGATGTCGTGTACCACAAAGCATTCATCGATTGTAATTGAAGCCACCGCGCGTAACTTGCCGTTCGACTGCTGCACCTTTCTGATGCGTACGTCCGAGATCGTCATGGTTCACCGCCTGTAAATTATTTGCATTCACTATATTACCATATTTTCCCGATAAATACAATACTTTTAATGAAAAAAATCAAAATTTTTTCACAAATACATAATATCTTGTCATAATATGCAATATGTTTTCCGATTCAATTTCCGATTACAAAGATTATTACTTTATCGGGATCGGCGGCGTCAGTATGAGCGCGCTTGCGCGTCGACTGCATGCAAAGGGGATTCCGGTGCGGGGCAGCGATGCGGTCAGCTCGGAGCGGACGGAAGCGCTTATCCGCGAGGGAATACCCGTTCATATCGGGACGGACGAAGAGATCACGGAAAGAGCCGTCGTCTACACAGGGGCGACGGACGGAAGACATCCGCAGCTTGCGGCGGCGAAACAGGCGGGAAAACGCCTGATTCCGCGCGCCGAATTTCTCGGAATGACGGCGGAGGAATATCCGCACGTTATTTCCGTGGCGGGCTGTCACGGGAAAACATCCTGCACGGCGATGCTGTCGCACGTGTTTTTGCAGGGCAAAAAAAAATTCGCTTGCCATATCGGCGGCGACGATGCCGATTTAGGGAATTTCTGCTCATTCGGCGACGAATATTTTATTACGGAAGCCTGCGAATACAAGAAAAGCCTTCTTGAACTGAAAAGCGAATGTGCAATCATTTTGAATATCGATCGGGATCATATGGATTGTTATCGCGACGAATCGGAGCTGACGGAAACCTTTCGCTGTTTTGCCGGGCAGGCGGAACACGCCGTCGTCAATGCCGAGGATCCCAGGGCGCGCGCGCTTCCCCATGATATAACTTTCGGAATTAATTCCGGCGATTACCGCGCAGTCGATCTTCGGTCGGAATATGAGCGGTATTCGTTTACGGTAGAAGAAAGGGGAATTCCGCTCGTGCGGGTACGGCTTTGCGTGGAAGGAAGAGTGCAGGTGCTGAATGCGCTCGCCGCATTCGCCGCGGCGCGGCGTTACTCGTTCACGGCGGACGAGATACGCGCGGGATTGGAAACTTTCCGCGGAGTAAAGCGCCGCTTTGAACGGATGGGCACGCTGAACGGCGTTCCCGTCATTTGCGATTATGCGCATCATCCGCGCGAAATCGGAGCAACGCTGCTTACGGCACATAAAATATGCCGCGGGAACCTCTTCGTCATCTTTCAGCCGCATACCTATACGCGGACCAAAGATCTGATGAAGGAGTTCGTATCCGTCTTTTCCGATTGCGAAAATCTTCTGATTTACCGCACCTATGCCGCCCGAGAGGCTTTTGACGCGGAAGGGAGCGCATATGCGCTTGCGGGCGGGCTGCCGCAGGCGAGGTATGTGCAGTCGGCGGCGCAATTAAAGGCGCGCCTTTCGGACGCGCCTCAAAAAGACGATCTTATCCTCGTGCTCGGCGCGGGGGATATCGATCAGGTAGTCAGAGGAATTCTCGATTAAACGTTGATCTGTTTTCCCTTGCGTTCGGAAGCGATCGCATAATCGATGAACTGTCTTGCGCGGCGGGGTGACCTGCCGCCTTTTAACAACGCCCAGCGTTCGGCAAGCGTATCCAGCTCCGCGCGGTCGGTTTTGAGTTTTGCGTCATCCGCCAGGGCGTGAACGATGGAAAGATATTCGGCTTTGTTGGTGGTGGAAAACAGGACGGTGATTCCGAAGCGGTCGGACAGGGACAGAAGTTCCTGTTCGCTGTCGCCTGAATGCACGCTGTTGCTGCGCGTGTCGAACGTCTCTTCGACGATATGACGGCGGTTGGAAGTCGCGATGATCATTACGTTGTCCGCATGACCTTCCATGCTGCCCTGAAGCGCCGCTTTAAGCGTGGAAAACCGTTCGTCGTTTTCCGCCAGCGAGAAATCGTCGATAAATACGATAAAACGCAGGGGAATGGATGCAAGGCGGTTTTTCAATGCGGGCAGGGAAAGGATGTCTTCTTTTGCGATCTCGACGAGACGGAGTTTGCGCGGCGCAAATTCGTTGACCATCGCGTGAACGGTGGAAGATTTTCCCGTTCCGCGGTCTCCATAAAGGAGCATATCCGCAAAGGGAAGCCCCGATACAAAATTTTCCAGATTATCCCGCACTTCTTCCTTTTCGTGCTCATAGCCTTTCAGGTCGTTGAGCGTGATTTCGGACGGGGAAAGAATGGGACGCAGTCCGTCCGTTTCGTCATAGCGGAATGCGCGGTGATAAATATACTGTCCGTATCCGTTGGCGCGGTAAAAATCAGAGAGCCGTTTTCCCGTTTCCTCGCAATCCCAATTTCCCGAGAAAATCTCTCTTCCCGTCCCGACGGCGAACAGATCGGACGGACAAGCCGCAAGCAAAGATTGAATCATGCCGAGATCGTGAAGATATGCGCGGAACAGATAGGGGGAAACGGGACGATCGGCCGCGCAGGTGCGGGAAAAAGGATTTTCGTCGCAGAGGATAAGCCGCGTTACATAAGCGGTAAAGTCATCCTGAGCGTCCGCACGGAAGAGAAGCGATAAAAATTCCGCTTTTAAAGTTTCGTCGTTTTCCTGACCGCGCCAGCGCGCAAAGGCCGACAAAAGAGGGACGCCGGCAAGCGAACGAAGTACGGATAAATTGCTTAAAGTATTCATATATGCAACCAAACCTGAATGTTTTTTAATATTATACCTTTATTGTGCTAAAAAAGCAAATAAATATAAAAAATAAATGAAAAAAGTCAAGCGGATACTTGACGGATTTCGTACATGAGACTATAATATTAAGGAATAAAATATTCGGAGGATACGAGTATGGGACACAAAATTTACGATCCCGAAAAGGAAACGGCGAGAATTTTCCACGAAGCGGATTGCGACCTGAACCGTCTGAAAGGCAAGACAGTCGCGGTCATCGGCTTCGGAAGCCAGGGGCACGCACATGCGCTGAACCTGAAAGACAGCGGCGTAAAAGTCATTATCGGCCTGAATAAGGGCGGCAGGACGTGGCCCATTGCAGAAAAAGCAGGATTCAAGGTTTATCCCGTCAAGGAAGCGGCGGAACAGGCGGACATCATCATGATGCTCACGCCCGACGAGAAGATGGCGGATATCTATAAGGAATCCGTCGCGCCCGTTCTGACGGAAGGCAAATATCTTGCGTTTGCGCACGGATTCAACATCCATTTCAAGCAGATCGTTCCCCCCGCAAACGTCAACGTATTCATGATCGCGCCCAAGGGCCCCGGTCATACGGTCAGAAGCGAGTATGTGGAAGGCCACGGCGTTCCCGATCTCGTTGCGGTGTATCAGGATCCTTCCGGCGATACGATGGATATTGCTCTCGCTTATGCGCTCGGGATCGGCGGCGCGCGCGCAGGCGTTCTCGAAACGACCTTCAAGTGCGAGACGGAGACCGACCTCTTCGGCGAACAGGCAGTCCTTTGCGGCGGCGTTACCGCTTTGATGAAGGCGGGCTTTGAGACGCTGGTCGAGGCGGGATACGATCCCAGAAACGCTTATTTCGAATGTATTCACGAGATGAAGCTCATCGTCGACCTGATCTATAACGGCGGCTTCCAGAAGATGCGCTATTCCATTTCCGATACGGCAGAATTCGGCGATTATGAGACGGGCAAGCGCCTTATCACCGAGGATACCAAGAAGGAGATGAAGAAGGTGCTGACCGAGATCCAGGACGGCACGTTCGCTTCCAAGTGGATTTCCGAGAACAAGAGCGGCGGAAGAGCGCATTTCAATGCGTGCCGTGAACGCGAAGCGGCGCATGAGCTCGAAAAAGTGGGCGCAGAACTGCGTGAACTGTATTCCTGGAACAAGGAAGACAAGTACAGCGAAACCAAATAAATCCCTTTCAGCCGTCGGGTTTTCCCGACGGCTGAAATTTTTATTCTCTTTCCGATTTTAGCGTCATCAAAAATAATTTTTTTATAAAAAAACCTAAAAAATTTAATTTTGGGTATTGAAAGTCGGCGCAATATATAGTATAATAAAGGAAGCAACGGACGGCATCCATAGTAGTATTTCTGTAAAGGCAGTGGATGACGGAACGTAGAACGGAGGGGAAAATGGCTCAGAAGAAACAATCGGAACAAGTACAGAACGAAACGGATTTCCCGTTATATTTGTACCATCACGGCAAAAATGACAGGATTTACGAGTTCCTCGGCGCGCATAAGGCGAAAGTCAAGGGCGAAAACGGGTATATGTTCCGCGTATGGGCACCGCATGCCAAAAGCGTATCCGTCGTTGGGGATTTCAACGGCTGGGATGCGTCCAAAAACGTCATGTATCACATGGTGGATAATGAAGTATTTGAACTGTTTATCCCCGGGCTTAAACAATACGATACCTATAAATATGCGGTTCGGACGCAGGACGGGCGTACGCTGATGAAAGCGGATCCCGTCGGATTCCATATGGAAACGCCGCCTGCGACCGCGTCCAAGCTGTACGATCTCGACGGGTACGCATGGGGCGATAAGGAGTATATCAAATCCATTTCCTCGCGGAATATCTTTGCCTCTGCGATGAATATTTATGAAGTCAACCTTCTGTCCTGGAAGCGCCATGACGACGGGAATTATTATTCGTACCGCGATCTTGCAAGAGAGCTCGTCCCTTATGTCAAGGAGATGGGCTATACGCATGTGGAGTTCATGCCCATTACCGAGTTTCCGTTCGAAGGGTCGTGGGGATATCAGGTTACGGGCTATTTTTCCGTCACTTCGCGTATGGGAACGCCGCACGATCTGATGTATCTTATCGACGAATTCCATAAAGCTGGGATCGGCGTTATTTTTGACTGGGTGCCCGCGCATTTTCCGAAAGACGCACAGGGGCTGTATGAATTCGACGGTCAGCCGCTGTACGAAAGCAGCCAGTGGGACAGAATGGAGCACAAGAGCTGGGGGACGCGCCGTTTCGATTACGGAAGAAACGAAGTGCTTTCCTTCCTGATCTCCGACGCATGCTTCTTCTTTGACAAATATCATGTGGACGGGTTGCGCGTGGACGCCGTCGCTTCCATGCTCTATCTCGACTATGATAAGCGGGACGGAGAGTGGGTGCCGAACATTTACGGCGAAAACAAGAACCTCGAAGCGATCGCATTTTTGCGCCGCTTAAATGAAGCGGTCTTCCTGCGCTTCCCTTATGCGCTGATGATCGCCGAAGAATCCACCGCATGGGGACTTGTCACAAAGCCCGGTTCGGTGGGCGGACTGGGATTCAATTTCAAATGGAATATGGGCTGGATGAACGACGTACTTTCGTACGTTTCGCTCAATCCTTATTTCCGCATGAACAATCACTCCAAACTGACCTTCTCGATGATGTACGCATTCTCCGAGAATTACGTTCTGCCTATTTCTCACGACGAGGTCGTACACGGAAAATGCTCGCTTATCAATAAAATGCCGGGAACTTACGAAGAAAAATTCGCGGGAGTGCGCTCTTTCCTCGTTTATATGATGGCACATCCCGGGAAGAAACTCAATTTTATGGGTTACGAATTCGGTCAGTTCAAAGAGTGGGATTATCACGAGGGACTTGATTTCTTCCTCCGCGATCAGTACGAATTGCACGGAAAACTTTCCGTTTACGTCAAAGATCTCAACGAATTCTATAAAAACAATCCGGCGCTCTATGAAGTGGAAGACTCGTGGGACGGATTTGAATGGCTTGCGGTGGATGACGCGGACAGAAACACCGTCGCGTTTATCAGGCGGGACAAGAAGGGGAATGAAATCATTGCATTGATCAATTTCTCAGGTGCGCCTTCCAAAGATTATCTTTTGGGCGTCAACGAAAAGGGTAAATATAAGGTAATTTTCAGCTCCGACGACGTGAAATACGGCGGCGAAGGACTGCTGAAAAAGAAGACTTACACGACGGTGAAGCGTCCGAGCCACGGAAAGCAGTTTTCGCTGGCGATGGATATTCCGAAACTCACCGGTATGTATCTGGTAAAACAGCCTGATGCGCCTGCCAAGACCGATACGGCAAAGGCATCAAAGCGGGCGGCAAAGGCTGCAAAATAAAAAGGAAAAATCTGAGGGGGCATGATCAATATGCAAAGAAAGAAAGAGTGTGTCGCAATGTTGCTTGCGGGCGGACAGGGTAGCAGACTGTACGCTTTGACCAACAACATCGCCAAACCCGCAGTTGCATTCGGTGCGAAATATCGTATCATCGATTTTCCGCTGTCCAACTGCATCAATTCGGGCATTGATACCGTAGGCGTTCTCACGCAGTATCAGCCGCTTGAATTAAACGAGTACATCGGGAACGGACAACCCTGGGACCTTGACCGCGCGTTCGGGGGCGTGCATATCCTGTCGCCGTATCAGGGAAAAAAGAAGTCGTCCTGGTATGAAGGCACGGCTAATGCGATCTATCAGAATATGCAGTTCATGAAAAAGTACAATCCCGATTACGTGCTTATTCTCTCCGGCGACCATATCTATAAAATGGATTACGCCGAAATGCTGAAAGCACACAAGGCAACGGGGGCGGATTGCACGATCGCCGCAATCGAAGTTCCCATGAAAGAAGCGTCCCGATTCGGGATCCTGAATACCAATCCTGACGGGTCTATCTATCAGTTCGAAGAAAAACCCAAACAGCCCAAATCCAACCTCGCTTCGATGGGCATTTACATTTTCACGGCGAGTAAGCTCTTCAAATACCTCGAAGAAGACGAAGCAAATCCCGATTCCAGCAAAGACTTCGGGAAAGACGTTCTTCCCGCGATGCTCAATGCGGGCGAGAAGATGTTCTCTTACCGTTTCAGCGGATATTGGAAAGACGTGGGGACAATTTCTTCCCTGTGGGAATCCAATATGGATCTGCTCGGCGAAAATCCCGCGTTTGACGTCGGGGATGCCGACTGGAAGATTCATTCGCGCAACCCGTTGGCGCCGCCCGAGTATATCGGCGAAACCGCAAAAGTTTCCAACTCCATGATAGCGCTCGGCTGTGAAATCGAGGGTACCGTTGAAAATTCCGTTCTTGCGAGCAACGTCGTCGTCGAGGAAGGCGCAACAGTCAAAGACAGCGTCATTATGGCGGGTACGGTAATCCGCAAGGGCGCAACCGTGACTTATTCCATCATAGACGAAGACGTCGTGGTGGAAGATTATGCTACGGTGGGAGTCGATAAAGACAGCAAAAATGCGGCGATTACGGTTCTCGGCAGGCAGATCACCATCGGAAGCGGGCTGACCGTGGAAGGCGGCAAGATTCTGGATAAAGATTACAGGGGGGAGTAAAGATATGGCATCCGCAGTAGGCGTTATTTTTTCCAATATTCACGATGAAAACATCCCCGAATTGTCGCGCCACAGAACGATGGCGTCCATCCCGTTCGGAGGCAGATATCGCCTGATCGATTTCGCGCTTTCGAACATGGTCAATTCGGGCATCACGACGGTAGGCATCGTCACGAAACACAACTATCAGTCTCTGATCGATCATCTTGGAAGCGGCAAGGATTGGGATTTGGCGAGAAAAGACGGCGGAATTATTCTCCTGCCCCCGTTCTCCGATGAGACGGATACTCCTTATACCAACCGCCTTGAAGCTCTGAAAGGGATTACGGGATTTCTGAACCGCAGAAAAGAGGACTATGTAGTCCTCAGCGACTGCGACGGCGTAGCAAGAGTGGACATTGCGGATATTATCCGCTATCACGAAGAGAAAAACGCCGACATCACGCTCGTATATCACGAAGAAACGGAGGTCGATTCTGCTTATTTCCTTGCGCTCAGTCCCGACGAATCCGGCCGTATCAAGGAAATTCAGATCAATCCGACGATCGGCGACCGTGCGAATGTCTATATCAATATCATGGTATTGAACCGTGAGTTTTTGATCAACATCATCAAAGGCGCGATTGCGCACGGACTGAGCAGCTTCGGCAGAGATGTCCTGAGCAAAAACGTCGACAGTCTGAAATTGTACGGCTATAAGTTCAACGGCTATTATGCCGGCGTGAAATCGCTTCAAAAATACTATCAGCACAGTATGGAATTGCTCGACAAGACCGTCCGCGACGCTCTGTTCGGCGCGCGCGATATTTACACGAAAGTGCGCGATTCCGCTCCTTCCAAATACATCGACGGTGCCGCTGTGTCCGATTCGCTTATTTCGGACGGTTGCATCATCGAGGGAACGGTTGAAAATTGCATTCTCTTCCGCGGCGTCAAAGTCGGGAAGGGGAGCGTTATCCGCAATTCCATCATCATGCAGGATACGATCATCGGCAGCGGCGTCCATCTGGATTGCGTGATT
This sequence comes from uncultured Bacillota bacterium, assembly GCA_949300535.1. GTDB lineage: Bacteria > Bacillota > Clostridia > Christensenellales > Borkfalkiaceae > Gallimonas. The sequence continues at coordinate 6,378 of CASGEQ010000142.1, read as the reverse complement.
ACCGATAAGAATGTTGTAATCCGCGACCGCAGGCATCTTGCCGGCTGTGAAACGATGCCTTTCTTCATTCCGAAGGGAAGCATGCTATAAATTTTAGGGACTTTTGAGATATCACGCATGGAAGATTTGCAAATTTTTTCCGTGCGTGATATAATAAACTGTCTGATTTCGGACAGTGTCCGCTGAACTGAATCAAAGGTAAGGAGGAATACTATGCCCAAAACGACAAACTCTGCGACGAAAAAGACGAGCGGACGCAAACCCGCTGCGAAAAAGAGTGCACCCGTCCAACCCGAAAAGATTGAGGAAACGGCAGTATCTGCAGTTCCGCCCGTAGAAGAAGTGGTTAAACCCGCCGAAGTGCCGGTTGAAGAGGCGCCTGCGGAAATCATCGTTGCGCCCAAAAAGAAAATACTCTTTGTCGCATCCGAAGCGGCTCCGTTCATTGCGACGGGCGGGCTTGCGGAAGTGATCGGTTCGCTTTCCAAAGCGCTCGCAAAGAGCGAGGCTTATGACGTCCGCGTGATCATCCCGCTTTATTCGGATATCAAAAAGGAATACAGAAAGGATTTCCGTTTTATCGGAAATATCTTTGTCCCGCTGTCCTGGAGAAACCAGTATTGCGGAATTTTCCAGTACGAAGCGAATAACGTTACTTTCTATTTTGTCGATAACGAATATTACTTCAAACGCCCCGGATGTTACGGGTATTACGATGACGGCGAACGCTTTGCGTTCTTCTCCCGCAGCGTAATGGAGATTCTTTCGTTCATCAATTTCTATCCCGACATCCTGCATTGTCATGACTGGCAGGCGGCACTGGCGGCGTTGTATCTCAAAACAATTTATTGTTTCCGCCCCGAATATCAGTTTATCAAAGCGGTATTCACTATTCATAATATAGAATACCAGGGGAAATACTCCATGGATATTCTGGAAGATCTGTTCGGGATTTCCTATCGCTTCAAGTATCTTGTCGAATATGATCGCTGTATCAACCTGATGAAGGGTGCAATCGAATGCTGCGAGCGTTTCACGACGGTCAGCCCGACTTATGCGGGCGAGATCAAGGATCCGTACTATTCGCACGGACTTGACCCGATCGTCCGCCGCAACGAGTTCAAACTGTGCGGCATTCTCAACGGGATCGATACGGACTATTACAATCCCGCAACGGATAAAGCGCTCTTCGCGAATTACAGCGCAGAGGATTTTTCGGCAAAAGCGGTCTGCAAAGAGGAGTTGCAGCGCATGCTCAATCTGCCCGTGAAGCCGAATACGCCGATCATTGCGATGATCACGCGTCTGGTTTCGCATAAGGGGCTTGATCTCGTCAAAGAGATCATCGAGCAGGTGCTCCGTCAGGACGTACAGTTCGTACTGCTCGGCACGGGCGATTCCGTATACGAGAATTACTTCTCCGATCTTGCCAGGAGATATCAGGGGAAGGTGGTATCTATTATCTCCTTTAATTCCGATCTTTCACGCAAGATCTATTCGGGCGCCGATCTCTTCCTGATGCCGTCCAAGAGCGAGCCTTGCGGACTGTCTCAGATGATTGCTTCCCGTTACGGAACGATCGCGATCGTCCGCGAAACGGGAGGGCTCAGAGACAGTATCACGCCTTACGGCGCGGGAGGCAACGGGTTTACCTTCCATGATTATAACGCTTACGATATGCTTTACGTCATCAATGAGGCGATCGGGGTGTATTATAACAAGGATGAATGGAAAAAATTAGTAAAGAAGGCAATGGATACCGACTTCTCCTGGGCGAAATCCGCTACCTATTACGAGGGTCTGTATCTGGGAATGATGAAATAAGATCAGCTAAAACATTTACAGTAGGAGAGTAACAGATTTCAATGAGCAACACAATGACCGAAAAAGAAGCAAGTCAGCTGATCCGCGGTAAGTTATCCCGATATTTCGGGGTAACTCCCGCGGAAGCGAGCAAAGAACAGATCTACAAAGCCGTCGTCATGAGCGTAAAGGACATCATGCTGGAAAAACGACTTCAGTTTCACCTCAAAACAAAAGCGGCGAAAGCGAAGCGCGTTTATTATCTGTGCATGGAATTCCTGTTAGGGCGTTCTCTGAAAAACAGCGTTTATAATCTCGGAATCGGGAAGGCGCTGGAAGGTGCGTTGAAGGATTATAAGATCACTTTGAATGACCTTTATGAAGAAGAACCCGACGCAGGGCTCGGAAACGGGGGACTCGGCAGACTGGCGGCTTGTTTTTTGGACGGTCTTGCGACGCAGGATTATCCTGCAATGGGATTTTCCATTTGCTACGAATACGGACTCTTCAAACAGAAAATCGTTGACGGCTGGCAGATCGAACTGCCCGACGTCTGGCTTCCCGGCGGCGAAGTCTGGCTGACGCAGAGAAGCGACAAATCCTTCATTGTCCGCTTTGACGGCGAACTGGAAGAAAAGTGGACTGATCACGGCATGGAGACCATCTACCACAACGCAAAGGAAGTGGAAGCGGTCCCTTATGACATGATGGTTTCCGGCGCAGACTCGCAGGCGGTCAGCGTGCTTCGCCTGTGGCGTTCGCATGCGCGGCAGAACTTTGATATGAAGCTGTTCTCGCAGGGCGAATATGCAGCGGTCATGCAGGAGGATAACGAAGCGGAACTCATTTCCAAGGTTCTTTATCCTTCCGACAACCATTCGGAAGGGAAGTCTCTGCGCCTTAAGCAGCAGTATTTCCTCGTTTCCGCGTCTTTGCAGTGTATTGTTTACGATCACAAGCGCCGTTACGGTTCGCTTTTGCTGCTCCCGAAAATGGCGGCGATCCATATCAACGATACGCATCCCGCGCTTGCCATTCCCGAACTCATGCGCATTCTCGTCGACGAAAATTATTATGATTGGGAAACGGCATGGAATATCACGACGGCGACTTGCGCTTATACTAACCACACCGTTCTTGCGGAAGCGCTTGAAACCTGGTCGGAGGAGCTGGTAGCCCGCAGGCTTCCCAGAATTTACGGCATTCTCAAAGAGATTAACCGCAGATTCTGCGAAGAGCTTTGGAATCGCTATCCGGGAGATTGGAACAAAATTTCGCGTATGGCGATTATGGCGCACAATACGGTCAGAATGGCAAATCTGTGCGTAATGGGAAGCCACTGCGTAAACGGCGTTTCCGCATTGCACAGTGAAATCATCAAAAACAGCATTTTCCGTGATTTTTACGAATATACGCCCGAAAAATTCACGAATGTCACGAACGGAATCGCACATCGCCGTTGGCTGAATCAATCCAATCCCGAGCTTTGCGCGCTGCTGAACGAATGCATCGGCGACGGATATACGAAAGATGCCGCTCAGCTTGCAAAATTCCGCGCGTTCGACGAAGACGAGAGCGTTTTGAAGCGCCTTGACGAGATCAAGCGCATCAAAAAGGTACAGTTTGCCGAATACGCAAAGAAACACCAGGGCGTGATTATCGATCCCGATACCGTGTTTGACGTTCAGGCAAAGCGGGTGCACGAGTATAAGCGTCAGCTGCTCAATGTACTTCATATCATTGCGGATTATAATGCATTGCGCGAAAATCCCGATCTCGACATTTTGCCCAAGACGTATATTTTCGGTGCAAAAGCGGCGGCAGGGTACTACATGGCGAAACAGATCATGAAACTCATCTGTTTCCTCGCGGAAGATATCAAAAAGAACCCCAAAATAGCGCAGAAACTCAGCGTTGTCTACATGGAAAACTACAATGTGACCATGTCCGAATACCTGATGCCCGCGTCCGAAATTTCCGAGCAGATCTCTCTTGCCGGGAAGGAAGCAAGCGGGACGGGCAACATGAAATTCATGATCAACGGCGCGCTGACGATCGGCACGCTGGACGGCGCAAACGTCGAAATGACGGAACATGTCGGCGAAGACAATATCTTCATTTTCGGGCTGACCGCGGACGAAGTCGCTGAAATCTGGAGCAGGGGTTACAATTCGAGCTCATACTATAACCAGGATCCGTTCATGAGAAAAATCATCGAATCTCTCATTGTCGGATTCAACGGAACATCTTTTGCAGATATTGCAAACTATCTGCTGCGCAACTCTCCTGTGGCAGACCCGTATATGTGTCTGGCGGACTTCGAATCCTATGTAACCACTCAAAAAGCGATGTCTGAGCTTTATCGCAACGACAAAAAGGCATGGAATCAGAAGTCTTTGCGCAATATTGCAGCGGCGGGATATTTCTCCGCAGACCGCAGCGTCCGTGAATATGCAAACAATATCTGGAATTTGAAATCTCTTAAGAAGTAAGGTATCAGGAAATATAATTCGTAAAAGGATTATTGGCATGAAGGTTTATTTTAACCCGTTAGACAAAGCGTGCAAGAGCCAAATCGGTGCGATTGCGCGCAAGAGTGAAGTGACTTTTAATATTTTTTGCGACATAAGCGGAGAGGCCGGCGACTTCTCCGCTGACTCTTGTCAGTTTGTATTATGTCCCGACGGTTCGGCTCCGGTATGCTATCCCATGCATAAAACGAAGTTCGGCTGGTCGGTCAATCTGAAATTCAATCAGATCGGGTTATATTTTTATCATTTCCGCTTTGATCAGATCGCACTTGGCAGAGGACGGCTGAGAGAAGGGGTATTGACCAATTCTCCGGAAAACTTTCAGATCACGGTTTTCGATGAACGCTTTACGACGCCTCAATGGATGAAAGGCGGCATTATGTATCAGATCTTCCCCGACAGATTTAATAAATCCGGGGACTATCCGATTGCAGACGGCAAAGTTTTCCGTCAGGACTGGGGCGGGATTCCGCGTTATCAGCCCAACGAATACGGGAAAGTACTCAACAACGATTTCTTCGGCGGAAACCTCAACGGGATTCGCGAGAAGCTGGATTATCTGAAATCGCTGAATGTAACCGTCATCTACCTCAATCCGATATTTGAAGCCTATTCCAACCATCGTTACGACACGGGCGACTACATGAAAATCGACTCTCTGCTCGGAACGACGGAAGATTTCGATCGTTTGGTTCAGGATGCCGCCGAGCGCGGAATCCGCATTATCCTCGACGGCGTTTTCAATCATACGGGCGATAACAGTCGCTATTTCAATAAGTACGGGACATATAAAGACGTGCTCGGTGCGCATCAGTCGCAGGAATCACCGTATTATGACTGGTATCACTTCTACAATTTCCCCGACAGCTATGAAAGCTGGTGGGGAATCGATACGCTGCCATCCGTCAACGAGGCGTCTCCTTCTTATCAGGAGTTCATTTTCGGCGAAAACGGCGTCCTGAAACATTGGCTTCGCCACGGAATCGGAGGATATCGTCTGGACGTTGCAGACGAATTGCCCGACTTTTTTCTGCAAAAACTGCGTACGGCGGTGAAAGAGGAAAATTCGGACGCTCTGATCATCGGAGAAGTCTGGGAAGATGCGTCGAACAAGATCGCGTATAGCCAACGGAGAAAATATCTGCAAGGTTATGAACTCGACAGCGCGATGAATTACCCGCTGAAAGACGCGATCATCAGCTACGTCACATCGGCAAATACCACCCAGCTTCGCGAGACGATCTTTGCGTTGATCGATCACTATCCGAAACAGGTGCTCGACAGTCTGATGAACATTCTCGGCACGCACGACACACCGCGCATTTTGACCGTAATGGGCAGAAAGATCTGTTCCAACAAGGATGAGATGGCGGTGACCCGTCTGTCGACGGAAGAAAAACGCGCGGCTCTCGAGAAAGTTAAAATGGCGGCACTGCTTCAGTTTACCTTACCGGGCGTTCCGTGTATCTACTATGGCGACGAAACGGGAATGGAAGGCTATATCGATCCGTTCTGCCGTCGGTGCTTTGACTGGAAAAATGTCGATGAAAATCTCGGAACGCATTATCGCAAATTAGGCGAAATCCGTGAAAAGATATTCCCCGACATATTCCGCGAAGGAGAATATCGCGAAGTTTTTGCCGATCAGTTCTGCATCGTCTATGAGAGAAAATCGAAAGGGCGGTCTGTTTACGTGTACGTGAACAATTCCACAAACGAATATACAATCCATTTCAAAGGGAAATTTAAGGAATATCTCAGCGGGACTGTTTATGAAAACAGATTGCAATTTAACGGGTATTCTTACGGAATTCTGGCAAGAATAAAGTAGTATGTCAGACATAGTATTAAAGTGACGCAACGGGGAAATCCCGTTGTTTGTCATTTTCAGGCAGGTTCGTAATTAATTTTTCTGTCTTTAAGCTAAAAACGGACTTGTTTTAATACGATTTTTATAGAATTGTCGTAGAAATTGCTGTAAAGATATGCTTTTTTCTATAAAATCCGCTAATATTTCTTGAAAACATTACGAAAACCAACAAAA
>CASGEQ010000141.1 GCA_949300535.1 uncultured Bacillota bacterium | reverse complement strand
AAACAGTCTTATCATTCCCGTTTTCCCGCGCATTCATACCGCGCTTGAAGGAAAGAAACTTATTCGTCATCCTCGAAATCGGGGAAAAATTCTTTTAACGCCTGATATGCCCGACGGCATTTTTCATCAGTATTTTTATATTTCCCCGAAATCAAAAATGCCATTAAACCATATTCGTTAAGCTCTGCCACTTTCCCGATTTCACCACATATTAGCCAATGAATAAAATAAGAATATCCAAGTGAAGATTCATATATTTCAGGATCATTCTTTGTCAAATCCGCATACAGTTCAACGGCCTTTGCGCTATGCACATACGCTTCCGAATTTTCGTCCAAGTCTACACAACAAAAATACATATCTATATGAGTTTCGGCAAGTTCTTTTTCGCATGACAAATTTTTCGTTGTCTCCAATCGTTGATAGATATCCAAAGCTCGAGAAAAATACGTTTTAGCTTTTTTTATTTGGTCAGTATTGTAATACAAGTGCGCAAGATTGCTACACCACCCCGCAACTTTCATTTCTTGCAGTGAATGTGTTTCCGCTTCCGATTGTTCGAAAATTTCCAATCCATATAAATAATATTTTTCAGCTTTTTCCCACTGTTTTGTAACACTATATAAAGTAGCAAGATTATTGCAACTTTGCGCTAAAACGAACTCATACTCTGTAGGCATTACTTTTGCCAATTTTTTTCGAATGTCCAACGAACAAAGATAATACTTTTCTGCCTCCGAATATTGTCCTGTATCGCTGAGTAAATTTGCGAAATTACAATAACTTGTAGCAAGCCCTTCATCGTAGGCCCAAGCATCGATTTCCGCTAACCGTTCATAAATTTCCAATGCACAAAGATAATACCTCTCAGCATCGTCTAAACGATTCATTTTCTTGTATAACACAGCAATATTATTACATATTCTCGCACAATTTTGTCCATATTCTGCAAGATTTTTTACAGGTCTCCGCTCATAAATATCCAATGCGTTAAGATAAAATTCAGCTGCTCGCTCCCTCTTTCCTATATCACTGTATAAATCGGCGAGACTGCCATAAAGATCTGCAAGATCGATTTCATACACCGCAGGATTTTCTTTCGAACAGCACAAATAAAATTCCAGGGCTTTGAAATAAAGCTTTTCCGCCTCATCGTAACGACTGCTCCCTGAATATACCATCGCAAGAAGATGCATTACCATCGCTAATTTATACTTATCCACTTCTTCTGCTTCGTCATAAACTGCGAGTAACTCTTCTAAAAGATTCAAAGCCTTTTCAAAATCGCGCTGATCGTACAAAAACGCCGCATAAGCATACAAAATTTCCTCTTCTATGCCGTAATTTTTCGCGATCGGGAGAATCTTTTCGTAACTGTTCCTGATCTCCGCAAAACGGTCGGGATAAGAGTATGCCGTTTTCAATGCTTCGATATAAATTTCCACTTCGCGAATACAATAATACGCGCGCCGTTTTGCCTCTTCTATATGCTTTTTCTCCCAGCGCGTGAATTCGTCGATGATCTCGTCGGGGTTGACGATCGCAAGACACCCCTCGATATCGCCCGCTTCCAGTTTCCGATACGCCTCCTTCATTCTCTGGGTGATCTTTCCCCGCACCTCGTCTTCGCTCAGATGTAAAGACAGCTCGAATATGCTCTTTTCCAACGTTTCGATCGTTTCCAGCAATTCCTGTCTGCGCGCCGCTACCGCCGCGTATTCCCTGTAAAACGCCGCGTCCGATTTTCCCGACGCATATTCGGGCTTCATGCGGAAATACTTCTCTTCCGTTTGTTCCAGCTCCGCGCGCAGTCGTCGGAGTTCTCCGCTGTTGGCAAACTCTGCCACTTTTTTCAAATCGAGTACCTCTTTGCCGTCTACCCTGCACTTGCCTTCCGAAACATCGACGTTCAGAAACTGCATTTCCTGCATTTTTACGTTGAGAAGGACGCGCAGTTTCACGGTATCCACATGATCGAACGCACCGTAATAATGTCCGCATTCCTTGTCCACCCGTTTGAGAAACTCGTTGAGAGACTCGTCTGCCGAAACGCCTGCGGGCAGGTTTTTCCGATACACATAGATTTTGGGTCTTCCCTCTTTATCCGACGCTTCGCTCTTTTTCATCTGATCATACGCCGTTTCAAATTCTTCGATCGTATATTTACCTGCTTTTGTAAAAAAGATAAAAAAGCTCATATCGCTTTTGCGGATAAGCTCGTTATACTCTTCCTGCTTGCGCACGGATCTCATACAGGGATCGACATCCTCGCATACCACGGGAACGAGTTTGACCTCATAGCGCTCTTCCAGCCCGTCGCTGACCGAGCGGATAAAATTGGTGAGCTCCAGCCTCTCGTTTCGGCATTCATTGATGGACGATCCGATGAATATGGTGATCTTTTTCATACTTTTTCTCCTGTAAAAAGCGGCATTTCTGCGCCTCTGCGGTATTATAACATATCGAGCGCCGCCTGTCCATATCCATTTTTAATTAAACTTATTTTTTAAAGTCTATCCGAGAAAGAAAAAACGGACGGCGCCTTCACGGCGCCGTCCGCGCTCCTACCCGCGAACGGTTTTTTTGCGATAGATGATAATACGCTGTCCCTCTTTGACGGGGAATTGCAGGTCGGGATTGTTCGCTTCCACTTCTTCGGGGGATTTCCCGAGCCGCTTGGAAAGCTCCCACAGCCCGTCGCCCGCGCAGGGGATATATACGCTGACCGCGCTGTCCGAAACGGGAAGCGCGTCCCCCTCCTCGGCGGAAGAGACAAATCTGCATTCCCTCCGTTTCACTTCGCGCACGGCGATCTTGAGCGTCGCTTCCGCGTCAATCTCCCCTTCCTGTTTTTGCCGCGCGGACATTCCGCACGCCATCACGCTCACGCGGCACTCGCCCGAAAACTGGACGGGAACGGAGAAGGGAAGACTCATCTCCACGCCGCGGTGCGCGCCGTCCGCGCCCAATACGAGAAGGGTCGCCGTCGCGATGCCTTCCACCCGTTTGCCGCTCTCCGTCTGCACGAGATTGGCCTCCGCGCGCTGCAACGTGACCGCCTGCAAGGTATCGGAAAAATCCACGGGCGCGGACAGAGCCGCTTTCCCCGCGATGCGCTCGGTCAGGCATACGGGCTCGCCCACGCTCTCCGAACGCAGCGTTCCGAACGAAAGCGTAAGCGCGTTCGCGGAGGAAAAAGCGTCCGTCACCGCGTCAAGCGTGACTTCTTCGTATACGCACCCTTCCACGGAAAGGGACAGCTGCGCCGCAATGCGGCACTTTCCGCGGTCCTCGTCCGGTTCCGCGCGCAGCGAGACCCGTCCCACGCTGACGCGCGCTTCCCCGCTGCAACCGATCGCCGCCGCGTCGCAGGGGATTTCCGCGCGGAAGGGAATCAGCCGTTCAAAGGAAACGGGCACGTTCTCCCCGCGCAGGGCGAGCAGGTTGAGGCTGACCTCTCCTTCCGCAATGAGCACGCCCGCGGTGCAGGAGATCTGCGTGACGTTCGCCGTCTCCGCATGAAGCAGGATATCGCCGATAAGTTCGGTCTCGAATTCGTCCTCCGTTTCCAGCGCGCCGCCGCACAGGTGCGCGCAGAATACGCCGATCGGTTCGCGGCGGCAGATGAGATCTCCGCCCGAAAGATATTCGCACGTCGTTTCCCCGTAAAGGGAAATATCCGCCCCCAAGAGCGCGGAAACGTACACGCTCGCCCCTTCGCGGCGCACGGAAAGATTTTCCACCGTGAGCGCGGCGCGGGCGGTCAGGGCGGGATAACAGCGCTCGTCCTGCGCGCGGGCGGTAAACTCCATTCCCTTTTCCGCGCGGCAGACGCGCTTTTCCGCATCCTCATAGACGACGGAAAAGAAAACTTTTCCGAAATAGCGCACCTCCCCGTTTCCCGCTTCCGCACCCGAAAGCGCGGCGGACGCGTGCGCCGCAAGCACCGTTTCCACTTCGCCGCCGAAACGGCATTCCACCGAAGTCTGGGAAGTCAGCTCCGCCGTCTTCCCGTATCCGCGATATGTCTCAGTCTGTGTTCTCATCGCCATGACATTTTCACTCCCGATCAGATTTCCTCTCATCCTATGCGGGAGCCGCCGCGATTATTCCGCTTTTTCCTCTTTTGCCGCAGGTTTTATGCGAAC
>CASGEQ010000140.1 GCA_949300535.1 uncultured Bacillota bacterium | reverse complement strand
CCCCAAGGATTTCACGGAACAGCTTGCAAAGGTAATGGCAAAGCACGATAAGATCTGCCGCCTTCTGCACCTCCCCGTGCAGTCGGGCTCCGATCGCATTCTCTCCCTGATGAACCGCCGCTATACGCGCGAAAAGTATCTCTCGGAGATCGAAATGCTGAAAAGATATATCCCCGAATGCGAAGTGACGACGGATATCATCGTCGGATTCCCGTCGGAGACGGAAGAGGAATTCGAAGAAACGGTCAGCCTCGTCAAAGAGGTGAAATTTGCCTCGGCGTTCACCTTCGTTTATTCCCGCCGCACGGGGACAAAGGCGGCGGAAATGCCCGATCAAATCCCCGAAGAGGTGCAAAAGGAACGCATCATGCGCCTTGTCGAGACGGTCAACGCGCAGACGCGCGAGCTGAGCGCGAAATACGTCGGAAAGACGGTCGAGATTCTCTGCGAGGACTTCGATGAGAAAAAGGGACTGTATCTCGGCAGGGACGAATTCGGCAGAATGGGATATTTTGCAAGCGAAAGAAACCGTATCGGGGATTTCGTCAATCTGCATATCGTGCGGGCGAACGGCATTTCCCTGTTCGGGGAAGAGGTAAAAACGGAAGGATAAGAGGGATTTATGGGACTTTCACCGATGATGCAACACTACCTTCAGATGAAGGAGAAATACAAGGACTGCGTGCTTTTCTATCGTCTTGGCGACTTTTATGAAATGTTCTTCGACGATGCCGTCCGCGTATCCAAACTGCTCGATCTTACTCTTACGGGCAGGGACTGCGGGCTGGAAGAGCGCGCGCCGATGTGCGGAATTCCCTTCCATGCGGCGGATACTTACATTTCACGCCTTGTGGCGATGGGCGAAAAGGTCGCCATCTGCGAACAGCTCAGCGATCCGAAGGAGTGCAAGGGAATGGTGGACCGCGACGTCATCCGCGTCGTGTCCGCGGGCACGGTCATCGAGGATAACCTGCTCGACGAGAAAAAGAACAACTATCTCGCCTGCGCGTACCGTTCGGACAAGGCGTATGCGGTCGCGTGGGCGGATATCACGACGGGAGAATTCCGCGCGGCGGAGTTTTCCGATTCGGAAAAACTGCTTTCCTTTCTCGTCAACCTGTCTGTGGCGGAGGTCATCTGCAACAACGAGCTGCTGCTCGAAGTCAAGGACTGCGCGGAGATCGAGCGGGGGATTCTGCCCCGTTTTTCCTGCTATCTTCCCTGGGCGTTTCAGAAGGGCTCGGCGGAAAAAGCGCTCTTTTCTCAGCTTTCCGTCCGTTCTGCGGAGGCTTTGGGACTGGATAACCATCCCGCCGCCCTCATCGCCGCGGGCGCGCTCGTGCAGTATCTGCTCGAAACGCAGAAACATTCCCTCAAAAACCTCAATTCGGTGCGCTATCAGGACAATTCCGGCTATATGACGCTGGATTCCGTCGCGGTGCGCAATCTGGAACTGTTGAAAAACAATGCGGAGGGCAAGCGGTACGGCTCGCTTTTGTGGCTCCTTGACCGCACCAAGACGGGAATGGGCGCGCGGCTTCTTTCGTCCATGATACTCTCGCCCCTGCACGATAAGGCGGCGATCGAGAGGCGGCTTTCGGCGGTGGACGAGCTTTACCGCGCGACCGTGATCAGAATGGGCCTTGCGGATATGCTCTCGGGAATGCGCGACGTGGAGCGGCTTGCGGGCAGAATTTCCAACGGCAATCTGCAGCCGCGCGACTGCCTCGCGCTTTCGCAGTCTCTGTCCGTCGTGCCGTCGCTTAAATTGCAGCTTGCGGGATTTACTTGCGAGTTGTTAAAGGAAATTTCCGCCGATCTCGTGGATACCAAACCCATCTGCGATCTTCTCGACGCGGCGATCTCGCCCGACGCGCCCGCAACCACGAAGGACGGGGATTATATCCGTACGGGATATAATGCCGAGCTGGACGAACTGCGCTCGGTGAAGAACGACAGCAAGAAGATCATCGCGGAGATGGAAGCGCGGGAGCGCGAAGCGACGGGTATCCGCACGTTGAAGATCGGTTTCAACCGCGTGTTCGGATATTACATCGAAGTTTCCAATTCCTTTAAGGACAAGGTTCCGTATTCATATGTCCGCCGCCAGACCCTGACGACGGGCGAGCGGTATATCACCGAAGAGCTCAAAGCGCTGGAAAGCAAGATCTTCGGGAGCGAAGAGGGCGCGCAGAAGCTGGAATCCCGCCTGTATGCGGAAATTCTGGACGTGCTCGAACGCAATATCCCCGTCTTGCAGCAGATCTCCCGCGCGGTCGCTCTGCTCGACTGTATCGTATCCTTTGCGACCGTCGCAAAGGAGAACCGCTATTGCCGTCCCGAGATCGGGGAAGGCGGCGGAACGCTCACGATCGACGAGGGCAGGCATCCCGTCGTGGAGGCGATCTCGCGCGAGCGTTTTATCCCCAACGATTGCCTTTTGGACGGCGGAGAAAACCGCACCATGATCATCACGGGTCCGAATATGGCGGGCAAGAGCACCTATCTGCGCCAGACCGCGCTCATCGTGCTCATGGCGCATATCGGGAGCTTCGTGCCTGCAAAGCGCGCGGTCATCCCGCTTACAGACCGCATTTTCACGCGAATCGGCGCGAGCGACAATCTCATTCTCGATCGCAGTACTTTCATGGTCGAGATGACGGAAGTCGCGAATATCCTGCGCAACGCCACGCCCGAGAGCCTTTTGATCCTCGACGAAGTGGGGCGCGGGACGAGCACGTACGACGGGCTTTCCATTGCCTGGTCGGTCATCGAATATCTGACGGAAAAGGTGCGCGCAAAGACACTGTTTGCGACCCATTATCACGAACTCACCGAGCTCGAAGGCAAGCTGGACGGCGTGAAGAATTATAAAATCAACGTGCGAGAGCTCAACGGTTCGATCGTGTTTTTGCGCAAGATTGTCCGCGGCGGCGCGTCACGCAGTTTCGGCGTGGAAGTCGCCGCGCTTGCGGGCGTGCCCGAAGAGGTCACATCCCGCGCCAAGCGCATCTTAAAATCGCTCGAAAAGAACGACCTGACGCGCGCTCAGGCGTCGGCGGCGGAAGAAGAGGAGCCGCAG
>CASGEQ010000139.1 GCA_949300535.1 uncultured Bacillota bacterium | reverse complement strand
CACGCCAAAGCCAGCCATTTCCCGGGGATCATGCGTTTTCCGGATACCATGACCACGGAAGCGTAGATCAGCAATACGAGAATCGGATATGTAAGGTACCCGAAGCAACCGAGCAGAAAAGCGGTGATCGCGACGCCCACGTCGCCGAAAATCAGCGAACGGGTCACGGCGATCAGAAGGATGATCGCGCTGAATAAAAGCAACGTCATCCCGATCGTTTCCTTCGTTACGACGGAATGTTTTTCTTTATTTTTACTCTCATCTCCGCGTCCCAAACCGTTCAAGATAAAGTCCTCCAATTTTTCCTGTCTATCAGTATATCATTTTTCCGTTTATTTTTCAACGATATTGCACGCATTTTTCCGCAAAATAAAATTTCCGCAGGCCATGCCTGCGGAACGCTCTTTTTCCGGCTCTTTTATGCCATATTCTCCAGTATCAGTTTATCCGCGACGAGTGCGATGAATTCGCTGTTCGTCGGCTTTTCGCTCCCGATATACACGCGCACGCCGAAGATCGCGTTGACTGCGTCGATCCTGCCGCGGTTCCATGCCACTTCGATCGCATGACGGATCGCGCGCTCTACTTTGCTCGCCGAAGTCGTGAACCGCTCTGCGATCATCGGATACAGCCCTTTCGTCACATTGTTGATGATGCGCGGATCTTCCACCGCCATCTTGATTCCCTCGCGCAGGTAATTGTAACCCTTGATATGCGGCGGGATACCGATGGAAATGAAGATATTGCTGATCCGCTCGTCCAGCGTGTTCGCTTTGCGGCGTTCCACCGATTCGCGCGGTGACACGGGCGTTTCGCGCGCAAGCTCTCCGATGCGTTCCGCCGCCACGGCGGGCGTAACAGGCTTCATCAGATAATACCGCGCGCCCAGCGCGATCGCGCGGTTGATGATCTTGTCGTCCGAGAAATTCCCCATCACGACGAATTCCGCTTTCGCGCCCGAACGCTGTACCTCTTCGAGCACCCCGAACCCGTCCAGCGTCTTTAAGAACAGACTCATCAATACGACGTCCGGTTTCTGCTCGGCAATCAGCTTCAACCCCGTCTCCCCGTCGTCCGAAACGCCGCAGACCGCGTATCCTTCGAGCGACGAAAAGTGCCCGCGCAGCTCCTCCGCAAACGCGGTGTTGCTTTCGAGAATCAAAATACGTAATTGTTTCATAAATATACCCCTATCTGCCTCTTTCGGGCCTGACAGGGGTATTATAATACATAATTTTGTAATTGTAAAGAATTTATTGTAAAATAATCGTAATTTATTTTACAAAATTCGATTGATTTTGTAAAATAATGTCGAATCAGGATTCTGCGAGGTCGAGATACTCATCAAACGTGACGTTTTTGTCGAACGTCTTGCCGCCGTTGATCACAATGATGCGGTTGCAGACGGTATTCATGAGTTCCTGGTCGTGCGAGGTCAGCAGCATGCATCCCTTAAACGCCGTCAGCCCGTTGTTGAGCGCGGTGATGGATTCGAGATCGAGGTGGTTGGTCGGCTCGTCGAAAATGAGGAAATTGCCCCCTTCGAGCATCATCTTCGCGAGCATACAGCGAACTTTTTCACCGCCCGAAAGCACTTTCGCCTGTTTCATCGCCTCTTCGCCCGAGAAGAGCATTCTGCCCAGCCAGCCGCGCAGATATTCTTCATAGTGATCTTTGGAGAACTGCGAAAGCCACTGTACGAGGGTGAGGTCGCACCCTTCGAAATATTCGTTGTTGTTCTGGGGAAAATAGGAGGCGGAAATCGTCTTGCCCCACTTCACCGTGCCCGCGTCGGGCTGTTCCCTGCCCGTGAGAATATCGTAGAGCATGGTGACGGTCGTGGATTTATCGCTGACGATGCCGATCTTGTCCCCCTTCTGCACCGTGAAGGAGACATCCTTGAAATATCCTTCCTTGGTCAGTCCTTCCACTTGCAGAATGTCGTTCCCGATCTCCCGTTCATACTTGAAGTCGATGAAGGGATATTTGCGGAGGGAGGGTTTGAAATCGGTGATGGTGAGCTTTTCCAGTTCTTTTTTTCGGGAAGTCGCCTGACGCGATTTGGACGCGTTCGCCGCAAACCGCGCGATAAATTCCTTGAGTTCCTGCGCGCGCTGCTCCGCCTTCTTGTTCGCGTCCTTCTGCTGGCGCGCGAGGAGCTGGGACGTCTGATACCAGAAATCGTAGTTGCCGAGGAAGAGATTGATCTTCCCGAAATCGACGTCGCAGATGTGCGTGCAGACCTTATTGAGGAAGTGACGGTTGTGCGAGACGATGATGATGGTGTTCTCAAAATTGAGGAGGTAATTTTCCAGCCAGCGCACCGTTTTGAGGTCGAGGTTGTTGGTCGGCTCGTCCAGAAGAAGCACGTCGGGATTGCCGAACAGCGCCTGCGCGAGCAGCACGCGGACCTTCTGCTTTGCGTCCAGTTCGGACATCTGCAGATAATGCAGTTCGGGCGGGATATCCAGCTCGTTCAGAAGCGTCTGCGCTTCGCTCTCCGCTTCCCAGCCGCCCAGCTCCGCGAACTCGCTTTCCAGCTCGGAAGCGCGCACGCCGTCTTCCTCGGTGAAATCGGTATGCGCATAGAGCGCATCCTTTTCGTCCATGATCTCGACGAGATGTTTATGCCCGAGCATGACCGTACGCAGGACGGTTTCAAAGTCGTATTTGTTCTGGTTCTGCGCAAGAACGGACATGCGCTCGCCCTTATCGAGGATGACCTCCCCTTTATTGGGCTCGATCTCTCCCGAAAGCACCTTCAAAAAGGTGGACTTCCCCGCGCCGTTCGCGCCGATGATGCCGTAGCAGTTCCCCTTCGTGAATTTCAGATTCACGTCCTCGAACAATTTTTTGCTGCCGTATTGCAGGCTGACGCCGTTTACCTGTAACATTCCGATACCTCAGATGGTTTTTCCGTTTGATTATAGCATATTATCTCCCGTTTATCAAACGAAAAACGCCCCGAAAGGCGTTTTCCGTCAAGAATTCTTCTTATCTTTTCCCCTTCGCGCGGCAAATCGGGCAAAGCAGAACGCCGCCGCCCAGCCGAGGGCGAGCGCGCAGACGCACGCCAGATAAAACGCGGGCGAAGTCGGGACAGCCGTCATCCCCGCGTCCTTTGCCGTCGCGAAAAACGCCGCGGGAACGGATCCGACGATAAATCCCAGTATTGCGCAATACGTCGCGCGGGGGAAGCGTTCCAAAAGCCGTTTCATGAGGACGGAGATCGCGAAAAAACCTGCGACGATCCCCGCGGCCGTACAAAGCAGAACGCCGATACACTGCGCCGTCTCTCTCCCGCAGAGCAGATAATCGGTGATGAGCGTCACGAGCGGACGGTAGTACCCGAGCGAGAGCAGAAGCATGGAACCCGAAATGCCGGGGACGACGAGCGCCGCCGCGCCCGCCGTTCCGACGAGAAACAAAAGCGCATATCCTCCCGTGTCCAGACCGAACAAGTCGCGATCTTTCCCGCCGGGCAGAAGGCAGAGCGCAAGCGCAATGCAAAAGGCGAAAAAGAACGCCGCTCCGCCGAAAAAGGTCGGTTTTTTCCCGATCTCCCGCGTGATGACGGGCAGGCCGCCCAGCGCAAGCCCGACAAACAGACTGACGGTCGGAATGGGAAAGGCGGACAGCGCATATCCGACGGGATACAAAAACGCCGACGCGCCAAGGATAAGACCCAGCCCGACGGGGAAGAGAAAGCGGAAACTCTCTCTGAAATTGCGGAACAGTCCCGCCACCGCGCCGACCATGCGCTCGTAAATCCCCAGAAGCGCCGCGACCGAACCACCCGAAAATCCGGGAATGATAAACGCCACACCGATCGCCGCGCCGCGGAGAAGATTGGCAAAAAATCCGCCCGCACGCCCCTTTTTTCCGCTCTTTTCCACACCCATTTACGACCTCCGAAATTACTATATGAGCGGAAACGACAAAAAAGGACATCTGGCATCGTTTTTCCTGCGCATTTTGCAGGCAGACGTTTTTTCCGACAGGTATTGACAAATCGTCCGTTTTATTATACACTATATTTAGAAAATGTTGCGGATGACCGCAAAGGAGAGTGTTATGAAAAAGCTGTTTACCGTCACGGCCGCAACCGCGCTGTTGTGCTGCGCCCTGTTCTCCGGCTGTGCGCCCTCGGGAAAGATTCAAGGAAACTACAAAGAGCCTACCGCGGAAGAATTGCAGACCGCCCTCAGTTCGGTTGACTCCGACGAGTTTTTCCAGCCTGCGCAGAACGGCGTTTACGGGTTTGATCTGTATGCGGACGTTACATACAGTTCCCGTCAGGGCAATCTTCTGACGGAATATCACATCAAAGCGGAATACAGCTTTTCCGCTCAGTTCGAGGAAGAAAACGCCCTTCCCGTCCTGTCGGGGGAAGGAAACCTCTCGCTCAAAGTCACTCTTCCCGATGAAACCGCCGACGGCGGAAAAGTCGTGAACGAACTGGAAGCGACGCTCTGCAACGACTCGGAATTTATGTATGCGGACGGCTGGATGCGCGAGGGCACGGAAGAGAAAAAGACAATCAAAAACAAATACCCCGTTTCCGCCGAATCTTTCCTGCAAGATTCCGATTCTACCGATCTCCTTCCTCCCGACATGGATTCCGCCGTTGCGCAATTTGATCTCACCGAATTGATAGGGACTCTGCAACAATACAATATCGAGATCGGACTGGACGCTTCTGACGGCGTGAAACTGCGTTTCCGCGCAAATCAGGACACATTCGCTGCACTCGCAGGAACAGATACCGCGGATGGCGTCAGCTTTCAAAAGGATACGATGGAAGCGTATTTGCATATCGGCTCAAACGGTTCTTTACAGGGAATCGCCATGAACGCCGATTGCGTTTACACCATCGGAGAAGGCGAAACGGCGCAAACCATATCTCTCGGCGGGGTCGTTTCGTACAGCACAACAGAAAAAGCCGTCACTGCGAAAATTCCCGACAATCCCGACGACTATACGCTTGATTCCTTTATCTGACTTATCAGGCGATAAGAAATTTCAAAAAAGCATGAAAACCGCGGCGTTTGCCGCGGTTTTTTTACATTGCCCTTATCTCATCCACGTTTTGCACAACGTTTTCCGCAAAAAAAAACAAAGCCCCGCGTTTCCGCGCGGGGCTTTGCGATCTTTCCGTAAGGAATTTCGTTCGGGATGTCTCGGAGAATCTTTATACGATTCCGTGCGCCATCATCGCCGTCGCAACCTTGATGAAGCCTGCGATGTTCGCGCCCGCAACATAGTCGCCTTCGCAGCCGTAATCCTTCGCCGCTTTGTCCATGTTGTGATAGATATTGATCATGATATTCTTGAGCTTTGCGTCCACTTCCTCGAACGTCCAGAACATTCTGCCGCTCGACTGCGCCATTTCGAGCGCGCTCGTCGCAACGCCGCCCGCGTTCGCCGCCTTTGCGGGAAGGAATACAACGCCCGCCTTCTGGAATACGGAAATGCCCTCAAGATCGGTGGGCATGTTCGCGCCCTCCGCGACATACTTCACGCCGTTCTTCACAAGGATACGTGCGGATTCGCCGTCGATCTCGTTCTGCGTCGCGCAGGGAAGCGCAATATCGCAGGGGATCGTCCAGATTCCCTTGCAGCCTTCGTGATATTCGGCGCCCTTCACGCATTCCGCATAAACCTTGATGCGCGCGCGCTCCACTTCCTTGATCTGCTTGACGACGTCCAGCTTGATACCCTTTTTGTCATAGATATAGCCGTTGGAGTCGTACATTGCGACGACCTTCGCGCCCAGCTGCTGCGCCTTTTCGCAGGCATAAATGGCTACGTTGCCCGAACCGGAAATGACGACCGTCTTCCCCTCGAAGGAATCCCCGCGCGCTTTGAGCGCTTCCGCGGTGATATAGACAAGACCGTAGCCCGTCGCTTCCGTACGGACAAGGCTTCCGCCGTAGGAAAGCCCTCTGCCCGTCAGAACGCCGACGTGCTCGTTCGCAATTCTCTTATACTGTCCGAACAGATAGCCGATCTCCCTGCCGCCGACGCCGATATCGCCCGCGGGAACGTCCGTATCCTGTCCGATATGGCGGTACAGCTCGGTCATGAAGCTCTGGCAGAAGCGCATGATCTCGTTGTCGCTCTTGCCCTTGGGATCGAAATCGCTGCCGCCCTTGCCGCCGCCGATGGGAAGCCCCGTCAGGCTGTTCTTCAGGATCTGTTCCAGACCCAGGAACTTGATGATGGAAAGGTTGACGGACGGGTGGAAACGAAGCCCTCCCTTGTAAGGTCCGATCGCGCTGTTGAACTGAACGCGGTAGCCCTTATTCACGTGCACGTTGCCCTGATCGTCTACCCAGGGAACGCGGAACATGATCACGCGCTCGGGCTCGACAAACCGCTCGAGAAGCGCCGCTTTTTCGTATTCGGGGTGCTTCGCAATGACGGGCGCGAGGCCGTTCAGAATCTCCGTCGCCGCCTGATGAAACTCAGGCTCGTTGGGATTCTTACGCTTCAGTTCGTCCAAAACTCTCTCTACATACTGCATAATTCGACTCCTTTGGCGGCTTTTCCGCCATTTTAATCATGACCATTATAACAGATTTTTTTGAACGTTACTAACAAATCAAAGCCGTTTGCAAAATTTGTATATTTACTATATCTTATAACTGTCATAAATTATACTTATATCTTATCTGCAATCTTCGCAAATATCTGCGCATACTGCAGACATGAAGCGCCATTCTTTTTTTGCCTTTTGTCTGTGTTTCCTTCTGCTTTTCCCGACCCTCCCCCGTGCCCTGACCGCCCGCGCGGAAGAACTGACGCAATGGAACGGCACCGTAGAGCACTTTTTCACCCACAGCCTCATCGCGCATCCCGAGATCGCGTTTGCGCCGGGAAACAGCTATGCATACGATCTCGACCGCGACTGCCTTACGCCCGACGAATTTTCGGCAATTCTGCAACAGGCATACGACAACGGATATATGCTGGTCGACCTTTCCCTCACCTACCGCGTAACGGACGGGCGTGCGGAACGCGTCACCTTCCCCTTCCCGAAAGGAAAAAAGCCGCTCGTCCTTTCCTTCGACGACGTCGTTTACGCCTCCAAAAACCGCGGGCGGGGCATGGCGGACAAGCTCGTCCTTTCGGACGGGCGCATTCTGTCCTATACCGAACACGCCGACCCTCAGCTGAGCGCGGAACGGGAATTTGTCCCAATCCTTGAGACTTTTATCGCAAAACACCCCGATTTTTCCTTCCGCGGCGCACGCGGTATCATCTGTCTGACGGGCTTTGACGGCATCCTCGGCTACCGCACCCAGCGCGATTCCCCCGACCGACAGGCGGAAACCGAACGGGTAAAGCCCGTCGTGCAGGCGCTGAAACAGAGCGGCTGGAAGTTCGCCTGTCATTCCTACGCGCACGGACACATGAAAAAATACACTGCGGATAAAATGCGGGACGATATCCGCAAATGGAAAACGGAAGTCGCGCCCCTCGTAGGCGATACGCAATGGTACGTCTATCCGTACGGAGAATGGGTGCTCGGCGAAAACTGTTCGGACGAGCGGCACCGCGTGCTGGAAGAAGAGGGATTTCACGTCTTTTTCGGCGTGGGAAGCGAGGCGTTTTACGGAGAAATGCCGTTAAAGAGCGAAACGCGCGTCCTGTTCATAGACCGAAGCCCGATGGACGGCATTTCTCTCCGCGCGCGGGAAACGAGCTATTCGCGCATCTTCCGCTGTTCGCAGGTCTACGATCCCCGCCGCCCCGTCCCCTATTCTCAATGAAAACGCCGCGGGCATTCCGATCGGAATGCCCGCGGCGGCGTTTCGCTTTTCTGCAAAAAACTCACTTTCGGATAAAGCGGCTGTCTTCCTGCGGAATGCCGTCCTCATCCGAGATATAGCGCTCCACGCGCATGTGAAGGTCATATTTCTCTCTGAGACGCGCGATCTCTGCCATCATTTCAGACGCGTGATGGCGGTCGATCGCGCTTTTGTCTTTCCAACTGTCAATCAAAAGCACCGTTTCGTTATCTTCCATCGGAAAGAAATACTCATACCTGAGATTCCCCTCTTCCGCGCGGATTTTTTCGACCGTTCCGCTTTCGGTCATTTCCTGCGCGAACTTTCTCGCGCTGCCGTTTTTGCCGCTGTAATAGATGTTGATCGTCAAAGCCATTGTCTTCCTCCCGATTCAATAAGATACCACAAAACCGCAAAAAATGCAACGACTCCGCACGCAGAACGATCTTCCGCTTAGATCAGCCCGGCTTTGAGCAGATCGTTTCCTTTTTCCAGAAGATTGGCGAGCTTTTCCTCGTTGTCGTCAATGATCGGCAAAAGTTGTTTTGTCTTTTTTTCGACCGACTTTTTATAGATGAGATAATTGACTCCGCAAAGCGCAATGCCTGCGATGCCGAGCGCGATCCCGCCGATCAGCGCGGGAATGCTTCCCTCGATCAGCATCGTAAGGCACATTCCCCCGCCCAGAACCAGCGCTGCAAAACAGCCGAAAATATAGGCAAACACGCTTGCTCCGAGGCTCTTTGCCCGTTCCAGTCCGTCGATCGTGGAAGTAAGAGCTTCCGACTGCCGTTCCAGCCTTGCAAGTTCCTGTTTATGCTTCAGTTTTCTGTCCCTGCGCAGCGACAGCGTCACCGTATCGAACCCCGTCGGCGCAGTCGCGGTGACTTCCCAGCCGAACGCTTCGTACATATCCATTGCCTTGGTCTGATTCTTTGCCTTTGCCGTCCTCGTCGCATATTCATACGACACAAAATCTTTTTCCTGCATTCTGATTTCCTCCGTCTTTTATTTGGGAAGGCCGCCTTGCGCGCATTCGGTTGACTTTCCCGTGAGACACGTGTATTATATAACCGAATCCGAACGAAAAACAAGTCCCGAAAAGGGCGATCGGACACATTCCGCCGATCTGTCGCGGAAAATCATACAAAAACCGAGGAAGTGTATCATGGACGTATCTCCCGAGGAGTATTCGAGATCGTATCTCGTTCAGGCGCTGTTCAGGCTCATGGACGAATATGAATACGAAGGCATCAGCGTATCCGATCTTTGCAGGAAAGCGGGCGTCGGCAGGGCGACGTTTTACCGTTATTTCAAGCGGAAAGAGGACGTGCTCGTCTATTATTTCGACCACAATACAAGGGAGTTCAGGTTCGGACAGCGGTATTTCCCGAGGTGCCGCGAGGATTACGTCCGCCTTGTCGCCGACGTGCTGGAACGGTTCCGCAATAACAAAGAACCTTTCCGACTTATCCGTCAGGCGCATCTGGAATATCTCTATCTCGATTATCTGAACAATAACTTTGCGGAACTGTTTGAAAAGGAGTACCCGGGACAATCGCGCTACCTTCCCTATCTCTACGCGGGAATGCTGTTCAATTTCTCCATGGCATGGCTGGACGACGGCTGTCCCGGGAATATTTCGGAAATGGCGGAACTGTGCGTCAAAGCGATCTATTTCGGAGACTGAGCTTCTTTCCCGCCTTGCAACCCGAAAAACGATTGCTTTTTTCTGAAAAAGGTAGTATGATAGATGACAGAAAATCTGTTTTCATGCGCCGTCTTTTGCTTTGCCCGAGAAAGCGCCCGCAGTCACATCGAGGCGCGGAAGACTGTTCCGCAATGCATTCTCGTTGCATAAAGCGCGTATCGGACGGTGAAAAACAAAAATTCAATATGCTTCCGTAGTTAAATGGATATAACAAGCCCCTCCTAAGGGCTAGTTATGGGTTCGATTCCCGTCGGGAGTACCAAAAAAAGGACCGCCATCGCAACGGTCCTTTTGCTTTTGCGCCGCCGCCCTTCGTAAAGGGCGGCGGCGATTTCCGATATAGGTTTCAACCCATTTTCAGTCCTGCTTCAACACGCTCTCCGCCCAGGATCTGAGTTCCGCTTCGGACGCGCTCGGAGAGAAACGCTTTCCCTCTTTCAGGACCGCGCCGCGGCAGGAAGGCGCAAGCGCCGCGTTTACGATTCTCATGCCGCTTCCGCCCGAGGTCGCAAACGGAACGACGATCTTCCCTTCCGTTCCGCACCCTTCCAGAAAGGTGTTCACCACAGTAGGCGCAACGCCCCACCAGATGGGGAAGCCCACGAGTATCGCGTCATATCCTTCCGCGCTGAACTGCTCTCTGACTGCGGGACGGATCGTCTGATTTTTCATCTCCACGCTGCTGCGGCTGTCGGGATTGCGCCAGTCGAGATCCGCCGCCGTGTAACGCTGTGCGGGCACGATCTCATGAAGATCCGCTCCGATCGCTTTCGCCAGTCTTTCCGCAACGCCTGCGGTGACGCCGCTTGCACTGAAATAAGCCACAAGTGTTTTCATATAAAGCCTCCTTATTTTGTAAGTTCCGAATATTCTTTCTCGCCGACGGGTTCCAGCCATTCGGTCGAAGACTTTTCCCCCGGGACCTCAACGGCAAGGTGCGAAAACCAGCAATCGGACGCCGCGCCGTGCCAGTGCTTTACGCCCGCGGGGATATTCACCACATCGCCCGCAGTCAGCAAAGCGGGCGCTTTTCCCCATTCCTGATAATACCCTCTGCCCGCCACACAGACGAGAATCTGCCCGCCGCCCTTTTCCGCGCGGTGGATGTGCCAATGATTGCGGCATCCGGGCTCGAACGTCACGTTAAAAATACCCACCTGCTCTTTCGATACAGGAGCAAGATAGCTCTGCCCGACAAAAAACTGCTTATATGCATCGTTGGGCTGTCCGATCGGGAAAATCATGCTTTTCTGGTGACGGGATTTCGCATCGTCGCCGCCCTCTTCCTTCCAGATCTCCTTTGCCATGCGGAACGCCGCCCATGCCTTCGGCCAGCCCGCATAGAACGCCGCATGCGTCAGGATCTCGGCAATTTCTTCCTTTGTAATCCCGTTTTTCTTCGCATTTTCAAGATGATAGGAAAAAGACGAATCGGTCAGCCCCTGCGCCATCAGCGCAACCACCGTGACGAGAGAACGATCGCGGAGAGAAAGTTTATCTTCTCTGCTCCATACCTCGCCGAACAGTACATCATCGTTGAGCTGCGCAAATTTCGGCGCAAAAGACCCCAAAGCGTCGCGCCCCGCCGTCTGTTTTTTTGCCATATTTATATCTCCTTTTCTTTTTTTTCGTTACAGCCGTCCCGCCGCGAATATACGCGCTCCATCGTCTCGCCGAACGCTTCCAGCTCTTCCAGAAAGGCGCAGGATTTTTCGGCAAAATAAGTTCGGAACAGTTCTTCTTCCGCGCGGTATACGGGCGTCAGCACGCCCTGAGCAAACATTTGTCCCGTTTCGGTCAGACGGATTTCCATCTCCCGCCGCTCGCCTTCCAGACGATGAAGCGTGACGTACCCCTTCTCTTCGCATTCCTTGATGAGCGTGTTGACCGTCGAACGCGGAAAGTACCATTCGTCGCAGATCTGCCGCTGAGTATGCGGGTTCCCGTCGTTGAGCGCATATAAAAGCCACAGCAGATTCGCCTTGACCCCGCTCCCCTTTGCAAAACGGTCGTATGCCCCGTCCATCTTGTAGATCGCCACGGCAAGCCGCATGAAAAACTCTCCGCTCGTCATTTTTGCTCCTCAATAATCCGAATTCGTATTTTAATTATACCGCTTCTTTTTTTATTTGTCAAGATACCTTTCATAAAATAACGGGCGGCGGAAATTATGGCGCAGGCGGAAAAAACAGCCGATTGAAACAAAAAACGGACATAGTCTGCGGCAAAATAAGGACGATCGGAAAAGACTTGGCGGTATATAGCACAATCATCATCCGCGTGCATAGTGCGTAGTTTTTATTTTTCGGACACAGCTCTTGTCCAACGGCGTAACGCAAATCGGTAAACCTCTTTCCGACCACGCGACGATCTCGTGGTTTTTTATATCAAAAAACCTCGGGAAGATAATCCCGAGGCTTTACGGATAAAATGACTGTTATTTTTGCTGAGCATCCCCGCCGATCGCTTTGGCACGCTTGATCTTCTGCGCGAGATAATAAATTTCGAGCCCGACGCCGAGAGCGGAGAAGACAAACGTGAGAACAAGGTCGAGGTAAAACGCCCTCGAAAACTCCGCATCGCGCATGCCGTAAAGAAACGCGTCCAACGCGCTCATCGCCAGCCCCGCCTGATTCGCCGCAATTCCCGAAGCGACGAGATAGATCACGAACGTGGAAATCTCCATCACCGCAAGCGTCGTCAGTGAGACGATCACGATCATTCCCTTGTTGGGTTTTCCGCCGAATTTCTGATACAGGAACGCGCCCAAAAGCACCGCAATGACAGCAGAAAGAGCCGAAACAAATCCCACCGCATACAGCGCCGCCGAGCAAAGTCCGCCGACGACCGCGCCGATCAGCGCGCCGAAAAATCCTAGTAGGTAATTGTCGGGCGCTGCATCAAATTGCTTGTTCTCTTCCGTAATTACCGTATTGATCTGATTCACGCATTCGCCGTCAATCCGGATCGTCGCGCCGCCGATCTCATAGGACTTGCTGTCTTCGCTGAGTTTGTTTCCGCATACGGGACAATATTCCGCGCCCGACACTTCGTTCGAGGTAAGGGCGCCGTAAACGAGATCGAGTATGGACGGGAGTCGCTTGACAAGCCGATTGCCCGTAAGATCGTTGATCCCGAACGAGATACCGAAAGGAGTGAATTGCATCGTGAAAAATTTCAGTCGCGCGCCCTGCAAAACGGACGCGATCGCACCGCGCTGACCGTCGGTTGCATGAAATGAAATGTGAAAGACGACGGGAAACGTCCCGATTGCGTTATAAGCCACGTTTGTTTCATATCCCCTCACGATGCCGTACGCCGTATTCTTGGTTACCGCCATTTCTTGCGCAGAAAGAAATTCTGCAATTTTTTTATACATATTCTCCTCTTCCTTTTTCAGCTGATTTTATCACGCTTTTTTTGATTTTATCAGAATTTCCCTGCCGTGTCAATATTCTGAATAAATCAAGAGCATTCGATCATCTTTTTCAATCTTCTCAGATGCGCAACCGACGTAGCCGTTTCCCACGCGGTAATTTCGCTGTCGCCGTTCATCCGCCCGCCGCCGTTTCAGAAAACAAGAATAACTAAAAGACCGCCCGCGCATTCAGCGCGGGCGGTATGTCTATCCGATTTTTTTCAGAAGCGCGGCTCATTTCACTTCTTCCCCTTCGGGCAGAAAATCGTTCGGATATCGATGTGTCAGCATATAAGCGTTAACGTTTCTTATAACCGCATTTAGGGCAGACGCCGTTCTCGTTGAGGGCAATTCCGCACAGCGGGCAGCGCTCGATCTTGTTCTTCGTTTCAAACTCTGCGGAAGCCGCATTTACGCCGCTCGAAAACGTGATCTTTGCAATATTGAGCTTATCTTTCAGCAGATCGTAAACGATCTTGATCATCCCCTCGACGGTCATCGTCTCTTTCGTCACGACAAGTCTGCACTCGGGATATGCCGTGGCAAGTTCGGTTTTGAATGCGGGCCCCTTCATGACGTTATTCGGCGCGCCGTTGCGGATTCCCTGTTTTTCGTAAACTTCCAGAATGGCAGGGAGCAGCGGATCATCCTCGCGGAGAATGAGCGCATGGTCGAAGTTTTTCAGAACAGACCATGCCGTTTTCTGAATTTCATTGCAGGGAAAAACCATATTCACGCCCGGTTCGATGGTATCTTCCACCTCGATCGTCAGAATGCCGGTATGTCCATGCAGATACTGCGCTTCGCCGCGAAATCCGTAAAATCTGTGCGCGTACTGTAAATCCAACTTTGTGATGCTTCTCATTTATGATTCCTCCTTTCATTTGTGGCTTTATTATAACAGCGTCTCCCCCCTTTGTCTGTGACAAAATCACCGCCGCAAAAGACAACGAGCTTTGATCTAAAATCCGATCGTTCATAAATCACTTCTCCGCGCGCCGAAAAAAAGACCGTCTTCGGGAAAACGGTCTTTCATGAATTTTATATCGTGTTATTTCGCACGGCAAAGCGGAACCTCTGCCAAAAGAGCGGCAGTCCGTCGGCTCACTCGCCGTCTTTTGACTGCTTTTCCTCTTCCTCTTTTCGCTCGCGGTACGTCTTATATCCGACTTTCTGATTATCCCCCTCATCCCACTTTTTACCGCCCGTGACGAGCACGCCGAGCACCATGCCGACGCAAAGCACGACCGCGATGATGGGAAGTATGAGGTTTTTAGGCAGAGCGATGGCAAACGCGACGCATACGGCGCAGATGATCAGCAAAACCGTACCTGCAAAGATCTTCATCTTTTTCAGGACGGTATTCCCGCCGAAAATTCCGCCCAGCACAAAAACGATGCCGTTCACGCCCGCAATAATTGCGACCGCCCAGGATAGATTGTAACCGCCGAATGTTTCCGGTATCAGTTCGGAAAGCAGATAAAACACTGCCGCCACCAGAAAAGCCAACGCCGAAAGAAGCCGCAGAAAAAATTTTTTACTCATATCATCACCTCAGAATGACTGCGCACGATACAGCGCAGATCTCCTCGCCCTCGCTCAGCACGAGGGTATCGCCATGGGAATAGGTACGCACCAGGCCGCCGACCCGCAGTTTGAATGTCGGGGCGCTTTCCCCCGATGCGAGCACGGTATACGTGCCCGGCATAATTTCCCCGCCGCGCACAGCGGTATACGTTTCACCGCGCGCCAGAATGACATCACCCTCCGCATGCGAAACGTTGATGTCTCCTCCTTTGACGACGGCGTCATCGGCGGAGTATCGCACCCCGTGACGGACGCGCACCCTGTCGGCATATGTTGCATTGTCGGACATACGCTTAATAAGCGACCTTCGTGAAAACGCGAGCGCGATCACTCCTATGCAAAGAGCGGCAGTTACCACCGCCAGAACAAGTATAACGATCTGTTCCGCCGTCATGTTCCGCCTCCTATCTGAGTTTTTTTCCGCATTCGGGGCAGAATTTCGCACCTGCGCTCACAGCCGCGCCGCATTCGGGACAATGAGCCGCAAGCGGCTGTCCGCATTCGGGACAAAACTTTGCGCCCGCCGCGACGGAAGCCCCGCAAGCCGCACAGGTACGCCCTGCGGACGGCTTTTTCGCCGCCGCAGGCGCGGTTGAAGAAGCGGATGCGGAAAATGCCTGCGCCATCTGCATCCCCATGCCGAGTCCCAGCCCCGCGCCGATCGCCGAACCGGGGGTTCCCGGATTTTTCGCCGCTTCGCGCATTGCGTCCGCCTGCGCCATCTGCGTATATACGTCCATGGTTCCGCGCATCATCGTGAGACGGGCAGTCTCGTCCAGCGCCTTTTCCAGTTCGGGCGGCAGAGAAACGCTCTCAAAACGGAAATCCGTCAACCCGATTCCCGAAGATTTCAGGCGCTTCCCCAACGACTGACATACCGCATCGCCCAATTCCAGCAGGTTCGCCGCCAGATCGAGAACGGGAATCCCGCTCTCGGCAACGGCATCCGAAAGACCCGTCACGAGCAGACTGCGGATATGATCTGTAATCTCCTGCGTGCGGAATTCCGTGCTCATGCCGGAAATCTCTTTCAGGAATATATAAGGGTCATCCACGCGGAATGCATATGTACCGTATGCGCGCAGCCGCACCGCACCGTAATCCTTGTCGCGGATCATAATGGGCGTCGCAGTCCCCCACTTGAGATTGGTAAAGCGCTTGGTGCTGACAAAATAAATATCCGATTTGAAGGGGGTCTGAAAAGCGTACTTCCAGGAAAGCAGTTTTGTCAGCACGGGGAGCGTATCAGTATCCAGTTTATACATCCCCGGGAGAAATACGTCCGCCATGCGCCCTTTATCGCAGAAAACGACGGCCTGCCCCTCGCGTACGGTAAGCGACGAGCCGCGTTCTATGGTGTCGTTCCCGACGGGGTATTTCCATACGACGATGTCGGGCGCGTTTGTTGCCCATTCGATAACTTTGAGAAACATATTCTTCTCCTTTGACGCAAATGCGCATCTTTTATTATTTGTATGATATCATAGATCGGATAAAAAGTCAATACGAACAAAAAAAGATGCTCTTGACAAATGCTTCGGGAAGAAGTATACTGTTATTAATCATATTTTTCGGAGGCAGGTCTATGCAACCCGTACAGAAGGCGCTGCGAAAGGCTCTTATCATTTCCTTAATACTCACGCTGGCATTCCCCGTAGGCGGCATCCTGCTCGGCGTCGGTCTTGCCGTACATATCCCTGCGATCTGGGCAATCGGCATTGCGCTTCTCGGCATCGCATTTTACGGCTGTCCGTGCGCCTGGGCGATCTCATATGCTCCCACAAAATCAAACGCCCGTCTTGTAAGCGCGATCATAGAAGAACACCTTCTCAGCGTAAACGAACTGGCGGTGCAATTTTCCCTTTCCGAAAAGGAAATACGCGATCGGCTGGATATCTGCTTCCGCAAGCGCTGGCTTCCGGGATATAAACGGGAAGGAGATATGATTGTCCTCAACGAAAACCGCGCGCCCGAAAAGCGTACTTATGCTGCGGAATGTCCTTTCTGCGGCGCAAAATTTACCTACACCGCCGACGACAAGCATTGCCCGTATTGTGGCTCTCCCGTTCAGAATTAAATGCATTTTCCGCGTCGGACACGTCGGGCTGAAATATTTTCAGCCCGTTTTTTTATACGCAAATTTCCGTAAAAATCCCGCCGAACGCAAAATCATCCCGCTGACAATATCAGAAAAGTCGGATTTTGATTTACATATTCTATCACTCGACTAAGGCTTGAATATAAAAAAATAGCGCCGTCAAACGCTGTCATAAAAAGAAAAGCAGTTGACCAAACAACTGCTTTTTAGATATTGGTGGAGATATTCCTTCCAAATCCGAACCTAATTCCGCGTTGATTTCGTCTATCGTGGCCGTCTTTGAGCCGTCTTTGTAGTTAAAAGTGAACACTACTTTGTCGTCATAGACGAATACGGCATTCACAAAGCTCTCGACAAGCCGCTTGCGGCATGCAACGTCCGTCAGATCGGTATCGCGAAATTTGCTTATCCAAAAGGCGATGTGCTCCTTCGTGATCTTCGGCTTTTGCAGTTCTTCGCTATAAATGGCGACTTTGATCTCTTCTCTTTCCTGCTCCAATGCTTCCAACCTCTCTTTCGTGGAAGGTGTGAGAATACCCTGCTGTATGGCGTTGAGCATATTTTGTATGCCGGTTTCGATTTCTTTCAGACGAGCATTGAGCCGCGGCAGCTTGGAGTTCTCTTGCGCAAGAATGTTCAAGATCGCATCGGCAATGTGGTCGATGAGTTCGTCGTCCATGACGATTTTCATGATGTAATGAATGACGGCGTCCTCGATCCAATCTTTCTTTACGGACTTTTTGCCGCATCCCATCTTACGTTTGGCGTGGGAGCACTTATAATAGCGATGAACGGTTCCCGTGTGGCTCTTGCCGCTCTCTCCAACCATGAACGTGCCGCATTTGCCGCAAAACAGTCGCGTCGTCAAGATGTAGTCATCCTCCGCCTTACGCATGGCGGGGGTCTTTTGATTCCTCGCCATGATCTCCTGCACGCGGTTGAACAGCTCTTCGGAAATAATAGGAGGAATGGCGTCTGGGATCATCATATCGCGGAATTTGTACTCTCCGATATACCGCCTGTTTTTGAGAAGGTAGTGGACGACGTTGAGCGTGATCTTGTTTCCCTGCGACGTGCGAATGCCGCGCCGCGTCAGGTCTTTGGCAATGTCGGTCATTCTCTCGCCGTCGGCATAGCGGGTGAAAATCTCCACGACGACGGGAGCGGTCGTTTCGTCGATTTCCAAGCGCTGGTCTTTCATGCGATAGCCGAACGTCAGACCGCCGCCGTTCATCTTGCCCTTTAAGGCGTTTTCCGTCAAGCCGCGCCCGATTTTTTCGGAGAGATCGACCGAATAGTATTCCGCTCAGCCCTCAAGCATCGATTCGAGCAGCACACCTTCGGGCCCGTCGGAGATGTTCTCCTTTGCCGATATGACCTTTACGCCGTTCTTTTTAAGGATGTTTTTATAGTAGGCGGAGTCGTAGCGATTGCGGGCGAACCTGTCCAACTTCCAAACGAGCACGGTATCAAACAGTTTGCGATAGCTGTCTTTGATCATCCGCTGGAATTCGGGACGGTTGTCCGTCTTTGCGGAAAGCGCGCGGTCGATGTATGTACCGAATACGGTAATGCCGTTGCGCTCGGCAAATTCCATGCACTCGCGGATCTGACCTTCGATGCTCTCCTCTCTTTGGTTGTCACTCGAATACCG
>CASGEQ010000138.1 GCA_949300535.1 uncultured Bacillota bacterium | reverse complement strand
TCCGCGCTGCCGGGATACATTTCGCACGATCCCGCGACCTCTTTTCCGCGCAGGAATCTGCCGCGCACTTTCTTTCCGACGCGCAGCAGGCGAAAACGGGCAAATCGGATGGAAGAAAATTTCATTCCCGCAAGATACCCGAAAACGAGATGTCCTGCCTCGTGAACGATCGTATTGACGGGAAGCAGAACCAAAAAAGCGATGGCGATGCCGAACGCCCAATAATAGCCCGTTGCCCCCGCGCGCGCGGGTTCGATCGCATTGCAGGCGATGAGCACGGTGCCGACCACCACGGCAAGCCCGCAGACGAGAAGGAATACCCGATACAGCGTTCTCTTTGTTTGCGCTTTCATCATCTGCCCATCCTCCGAACCAGATACCCTTCCAGATTATCGCGGTCGGATACGTAAATTTCCCCGACCGAAAGTTTTTTCATCGTTTCCGAAAGGAGCAGCGCGCCCCCGCCGATGATATCCGCGCGGCGCACGTCCATTCCCTTCACCGCCTTCCGCTCCTCCGCCGTCATGGCAAGCAAGCGGCGCGCCATGCCGTCCATCTCCTCCGCCGTTATGCGCAGATCCTGCACGCGCGAAGCGTCGTATTCTTCCAGCCCGAGCGCGACGCAGGCGAGCGTCGTCGCCGTGCCGCCGACGGCATATGTTTTTCCCTGCGCTTTCACGCCGTCCAGCGCCGACAGCGCAAGGGATATTTTCTGCGTGAGCTTGTCCTTATCGTCGCCGCAGGCGTCGAACAGACGGACCGCCCCCACGTTCATGCTCAGCGAAACGAGCGTCTTTCTGCCCTTCCGACAGCAATACTCGGTACTCGCGCCGCCCACGTCAATCATGCCGCCGTCCCCATTTCCGAGAACGCCCGCAAGCCCGAGCTGCGCTTCCTCTTCCCCCGGCACGACGTCGACGATCAGTCCGCAGAGCTCTTTTACCCGCTTGCAGAACAAGCCGCCGTTTTCGGCGGAACGGACCGCCGCAGTCGCAAACGCAGCCGTCTGTTCCGCGCCTTCCTCTTCCGCAGTGCGGGCAAACGCCGCGACGGCCTCCGCCGTCCGCACGATCGCGTCTTCGCGCAATACGGGTCTTTCCGCGATCCCCGCGCCCAAACGGGTGGTGCAAACGCGCTTATATAAAGTTTTTCCGTCCGCCCACATCATAAGGCGAACGGAATTGGAACCGATATCGATGACTGCAATTTTCATTTATTTATCCGAAGGGTACCTGTACCCGTACTCATAAGCAAGCTGTTCCAGATAGAAATCCGAGCTGTAATATTCCAGATCGTTCTTTTTATCATAATATTGCTGTAACAATATTTGGTATTCCTTATCCAAACGGTCGCGTTCAGCCTGTTTGATGAAGATCTGCGCGCCCTGAATAATAATCGTAATGACAAGGAACATGATAAGCAAAACGCCCGCAACCGTTCCCCCTACGATGATTCTTTTCGCCTTTTCCTGCTGATTCGGCATATCTTTTTCTCCGTGTTTCGTTGAAGCGCGGACATACGCCCTCGCTTTACAACCTTATTATATACCTTTTCAGCAAAAAATGCAACTATTCCGTGCCAACTTTTCAAATACAATATCAATCCTGCAAGGCATGCCAGGAACATATAAATACGAAAATCGGGCAGCGCGAAAAGAAGGGACACAAACAGATATATCCCCGCAAACACGAGAAAAAAAGCGACGTCGCACACGATATCCGTCGCTCTCGAGGGGAAAAAACGGCGCACGAGATAGAAAAAATCGTATGCGATTCCGCCCGCCGCGCCGCAGGCGGCGCAGACGAGTACGATATAAAACTGATCGGCGCCCGTCATCGGAACAGACGGGAAACGGCTTTGCCCTTCGCCCCGTAGCGGATTCCGTCGATCTCGCCCATCGCCGCAAAATTTCCGCTTTCCTTGGAAAACGCGATGATCTTGAGCTGCGAGCCCGTAATCCGCAGTTTTCTGCCCTCTACGGTCAGCGCGATGGACGAATCGGAAAAGGCGTCCACGCTGTCCACGCCGCTTACGCGGATTTTTTTTCTCTGTTCTATCGTGATAACGCTTTGTTCTGTCTGTTGCCGCATACCGTATTGTATGCGATTTCCGTTTGCCGCATGACGGACAACAGATATTTTCCTATTTGACGTATTCTTCCTTTAT
This sequence comes from uncultured Bacillota bacterium, assembly GCA_949300535.1. Lineage (GTDB taxonomy): Bacteria > Bacillota > Clostridia > Christensenellales > Borkfalkiaceae > Gallimonas. The sequence goes on along the minus strand of CASGEQ010000138.1, from coordinate 862 downwards.
GATCGAGTTATTCTCTTCGGCAAGCGGATTTTGTCCATCTGACTCCGACGTTTAAAAAATGGGATCATTCCCCTTTCAGCGCGGGATTTTGCCGCTCTTTACCTCTTGGAAGGAGTTTTCTTGACTTTACGCGAAAACAGCCGTATAATGAGCGTATGGAACTTCACTTTGCCAACAGAATGCGCGAACTCGCGGACCGTGCCTTCCGCGAGGGCCGCTATTTTTATTCGGACTTTTTAAGCGAAAGCGAATGCCTTAAATTAAGACAGGAACAGTCAAAATTTTCCTATGCGGGCCTCGTGCTGTTTGGCGGCGCGGAAGGCTGCGCAAGGCAGATCGCGCGCTTCGGAAATTGCGGCTATGACGAGCCTTTCCCCGTTTCCTGCCTCAAAATATCGCCCAAAAGCAGGAAATTCGCCCAACCTTACTCCCACCGCGACCTGCTCGGCGCGCTCCTTTCGCTCGGTCTGGAACGAAGCGCGATCGGAGATCTCGTCATCGGAGAAGACTGCTCCTATGCCTTCTGTCTCTCTCGCATTGCGCCCTATCTCTGCGAAAATCTCACTTCCGTCCGCCGCACGGACGTGACCTGCGCCGTCACGGAAGAACGCCCCGCCGTCGCAGCCGAACGAAAAAGCGAACGGGCGACGCTTTCCTCCCTGCGCTGCGACGTCGTCGTCTGCGCGGCATATCGCCTTTCCCGCGCGGACGCGCTCGAATATTTCCGCAGCGAACGGGTTTCCGTCAACGGTAAGATTTGCACCGAAAACGCAAAAGAACTTAAATCGGGCGACTGCGTTGCCGTGCGCGGAAAAGGGAAATTCTATCTCGGCGAATGCGGCGGAATGACCCGTAAAGGAAA
>CASGEQ010000137.1 GCA_949300535.1 uncultured Bacillota bacterium | reverse complement strand
ATCAGGCATAATCTTTACATTCATCAAATAGATCGACGGTGGTTCCTTGTCCAAAAAAAGTCCCATCCATAGTCGTATAATGAAGATGAAAAATCAAAAGAGGTGTTAAAATGAGTGCATTTGACAAAGTGATCGGCTATGAAAAAGAAAAAGAAGAACTCATTCAGCTTTGCGATATGGCAAAGCATGCGGAAAAATATGCTGCGCTCGGCGTGACCCTTCCAAGGGGTGTTCTGCTACATGGCGTCCCAGGTGTCGGAAAGACGTTGATGGCATCCGCGCTGGTCGAGGAAATGGGAAGAAAGAGTTTTGTTTTACGAAAGGATAAGTCTATCCAGGATTTTGTGGATGAAATCGGAAAGACGTTTGCGCGCGCCAAAGAGGCAGCGCCCTCCGTTATCTTTCTCGATGACCTGGATAAGTTTGCGTCGGACAGCAATTCCCGCAATCCCGAAGAACTGATCGCCGTTCAGTCCGGGATCGATGAAGTGAAGAGCTGCGACGTGTTTGTCATCGTCACGGCAAATGAGATCCGGGAATTACCGTCTTCCCTGCGTCGTCCCGGAAGATTTGACCGCATTCTGAAGATTTGTTCGCCCAACCGGCGGGAGGCGGCCGCCATTGTGCGCCACTATCTGACGGGGAAGAAAGTCGCGCAGGAAGTGACGGCGGAAAGCATCGCGCGGCTGTTGGACGGCAATTCGTGCGCTGCATTGGAATCGGTGCTCAATGAGGCGGGGATTTATGCGGGGTACGGGGGGAAGTCGGAAATCGGGCGCGAGCACATCGTTCGCGCGGTGTTGCGGGATATTTTTGAAGCGGACGAGTCGGTCAACGAAATGTCGGCGACAGAGAAGGAAGAAGTAGCCTTCCACGAGGCGGGGCACGCCGTGGCGGCGCTCGCGTTCGATGCCGAGAGCGTCGGGCTTATCTCCGTGCGGCCGAGCAAAAGCGATGCGCGCGGCGTAACGCAGATTTTCAAGAGTGAAAACTATTTTGGGTCTTACGACCGTATGCACGAGCGCGTCATTGCCCTGCTTGCGGGCAAAGCCGCCGTTGAACTCAAATACGGCCGCCTCGACGTGGGCGCGGGGTCGGATATCGACCGCGCATCGGCTATCGGGCAGAGGTTCATCACCGATTACGCTGCGAGCGGCTTCGCACTGTTTCACCCAGACAATCATTTCAATGTGACTTCTGAATTGCACGATGATAAAATCGTTACCGAGCGCAGCGCTATGCTCGCCCGTTGCTATGAAGAGGCGAAAGAGGTTCTTCGCAAAAATTGGGCGTTTGTCGAAAAACTCGCGGCGGCGCTCGTCGAACGGGATACGCTTGTATTTGAAGAGATCGACGAACTCCGCAGGGAACTGGCGGCATAAAGAGCGGCGGCGCATGGTTTATGTGCCGCCTTTTGTAAATTTTGGTAAAGTATTGTTTTAGATTGCTTTGCGTGGTATAATTGAACCATGGATTATTGTATTTCAGATATCCACGGCTATTACGATCTGTTTCGCCGTCTGCTCGATAAAATCAG
>CASGEQ010000136.1 GCA_949300535.1 uncultured Bacillota bacterium | reverse complement strand
CGCCCCATTCCCGACCGTAGGCAATCGGGATGGGACGGGGCTTAAATCAGTTAAGCCGCAAGCGCCACACGGCGCGCCGAAGCGCGACGAGCGACAGCCGACCTTCTTTCAGTCTTGTCAGCATTTAAATTGAGTTCCGTTTTTACGGAGCCGAGCCTCCGACGTGCGTCCGTCAAAATCCGCCTGCAATCAAATCCAAAACAGGCCCGTATCATATGACTGCTTTGTCCATCTATATTATACCCGCAACAGCGCTTTGTCAACGGATTCCGACGATTTTTTCGGGAAACCGTGCCGGCTTTTTGCGTTTTCCGCACCCGCCGCGCCGTTTTTGCGCGGCGGGCGCAGCCGATTCTTTGATGCACCGCCGATGCGATGCGTTATTTTTCCGCCTCGTCGGAGGAAGATGTCTCTTCGGAAGAAGATTTCCCGTCCGTCTGCGCAGAGGCGTTCTCCGCAGCGATCTTTTTCGTCGCAACCTTTGCCGTCCCCGTTTCCGTATCCTCGCCCGAGAAGAGCGAGAAAAGAATCCCCGCGGCATAGACGCCGATCTTGGCAAGCGTCACGAAAAAGCTGATCCAGTTGAGCGCACGCCCCATGTTTGCCCCCAGCGACGCAATCCCGCTCAAGATGAGAAGGAGCGCTTCGATCGCGGTAAAGATGAGCGTCGCGATAAAGACCGTCTTGGCAGTCTTGTGCAGGTCTTTGTCCGCCGTCTTGAAGACCACGAACCCGCCCGCGACGGCAAATGCGATGAAATGCACATACCCGCTCAGCCAGATGAGCGCCTTTTTCCAGCGCTGTGACCAGAGTCCTTTCATACTTCCCTCCTTATTCCTGCATTGATTCTATGCAAGTATTATATGCAAGCGGCGGAAAAATGTCAATGGGAAAACACAATTTTTCCGATACCGCAATGCGCGGCCGAACGCATTTTCTCCCATCCGTCCGCGATCAGGCAGGGCGCATCAGTTCAGAACGACGTCCTTGAGGCTCTCGTACTTTTCCATGGCGGCCTTCTGAATGGCGTCGAAATGCAGGCGCCGCTCGAACGCCTCGTCGGTGAGTTTTTTGGCGGTGAAGATGACCTGCGTCGAGTAGCGCAGATTTTTGACGTCCGTGAGGAACTTTCCGCTCTGGCGCGTGCCGAGGAAGTCCCCGCTGCCGCGCAGTTCGAGGTCTTTCTCGGCGAGCGCAAATCCGTCCGACGTATTTTTGAACACGTTGAGCCGTTCGCGCGCGGTATCGGTGTCCGAGCCGATCATCAGAAAGCACCAGCTCTTTTCGCTGCCGCGGCCCACTCTGCCGCGCAGCTGGTGCAGCTGCGAAAGTCCGAAGCGCTCGGCGTTCATGATGACCATGATCGTCGCATCGGGGACGTCGACGCCGACCTCGATGACTGTCGTCGAAACGAGGCAATCGTATTCGTGATTTTTGAACGCCGTCATGACCGCCGTCTTTTCCTTCTCCCGCATCCTGCCGTGCAGAAGTCCGAACCGCACGTCGGGAAGTCTGTTTTTCAGCTCCTCCCACAGTTCGGTGACAGAGGTCACTTCCCCCTCGTCGTCATCGATCTTTGCGCACACAAAATAGGCCTGCCGTCCCTTTTTGGTCTCCTGACGGACATAGGCGAGCATATCGTCATACTTGCGCGCAGGGACGACGGAAGTTGTGACGGGCTGACGGTCGCGCGGTTTATCCGCGATGGTGGTGACGTCCAGATCGCCGTAGAAGACGAGTGAAAGCGTGCGCGGAATGGGCGTTGCCGACATGACGAGCATATCGGGCATTTCCCCCTTTTCGCTGAGCGCATTGCGCTGAGCGACGCCGAAGCGGTGCTGTTCGTCGCACACGCAAAAGGCAAGACGCGCGAAATGCACGTCCTGCTGCAGGACGGCGTGCGTTCCGCACACGATGTCGAGTTCACCCGCGGCGAGCGCCGCTTTTAATTCCCGCTTTTCCTTCGCAGTGCTGCCGCCCGCAAGATATCCGACGCGGTACTCGGGAAAGAGCTTCTGCAAAAGCGAAAAATTCTGTGCCGCAAGCACTTCGGTCGGCGAAAGATACGCCGCCTGATAACCGCTCGCGAGCGCCATATACATGCCCGTCAGCGCGACCGCCGTCTTTCCGCTCCCGACGTCGCCCTGCAAAAGACGGTTCATGCGCACGGGGCCGGTCACGTTGTCATAGATGGCGCGCACCGCCGCCTGCTGTCCCGCCGTAAAGACAAACGGAAAACGCTTTTCAAAGTCGGCGACCTGCCGCTCGGTGACGCGGTATCGGTTGATGCGCGCCTCCTGCGCGTCGCCCTTGATGAGCTTGAACGCAGAGAGCAGGACAAAGTATTCCTCCAGGGCAATGCGCTCGGACGCGGCGGCGAGCTCCGTCTTGTTCTTGGGCGCATGAACGATGCGATACGCCTCCGAAAGCGGCGGCAGGTCATACTTTTGGCGCAATTCCCACGGAATGACCGACTCGATCCGCTCGACGGCAAGCGCGCTTTGCACGGCGTCGCGCACGACGCGCTGCGAGATCCCGCCCTTCAGCGGATAGACGGGAACAAGTCCCTTGAGCCGAACGTTGCGGGCGAGCGGTTCAAAGGTCGGATTGATGATGCTGATCTGGCCGTAGCGATTCTGCACGCGCCCGTAAAAGAGATATTCCCCCGGCTTCAGGCTCTTGGCAAGATAGGGCATATTGAACCATACCGCCGTGAAGGGAATGCCGTCCTGTACGAGGCGGGCGCGCACCGTCTTGTGTCGGGAATAGAAATTGGTGGGATCGACCGAGACGAGCTGCGCCGCGATCAGCGCCATGTCGTTGTGGTAGACGTTGCGCACCGACGTGCGGTCGGTCATGTCAAGATAGGCGCGCGGAAAATATCGGACAAGCTGTGCGCTGTCCGCAATGCCGAGTTTTTCCAGATCTTTGGCGCGCTTTTCCGTGACGCCCTTCAACCGCATGAGCTCCATATCGCATCCCTTCGTGTTGTCTCTCTTGTTCGGTCTGTCCGGCTTGCGCCTTCCTGCCGATGCCCCTTTTCCTATCCCGTTCCTTTTCCTGTCCCGTCCACGGTCCGACAGAAAACCGCCGCCATCGCTTACGCTGACTGCGGCCGCCGACAGGCACAAGGCATATCGCCGAACGTGTGACGGACAAAGGGCGGCATAGCGGAATGCAGGGCAATTAACGGCTATGAAAAAAGAGCGTCAACGCGCTCTTTTTCTCGGTTGTAAGCTCACTCCAGCGACAGCAGGTAGTAGTAGACGGGCTGTCCGCCGTAGTGGAAATCCACATCGCAGTCGGGGAAGGCTTCCTGCACCTTTTCCGCAAGCGCGGAGGCCTCCGACTCGTCCACGCCCTCGCCGTAGTAGAGCGTGATGACCTCGTGGGAATCGTCCTTTAACTTGTCGAGCAGTTTCATGACCGTCTCGTCAACGCCCTCGCCTTTGGCGAGGATCTTCTTGTCGTCAAGGCCGATGATGTCGCCCTCGTGAATGGAGAAGCCGTTGACGTTGGTGGTACGGACGGCGTGCGTGACCTGACCCGCCTTGACGTTGTCGATGGCGTGGATCATATTCGCCTTGTTCTCCTCGACGGACGCCTCGGGGCTGAATGCGAGCGCCGCGGCAAACCCCTGCGGCACATTTTTGGTCGGAATCACGTGAATGGTGCGGTTTTCCACAAGCGCCTTTGCCTGTTCCGCCGCAAGCACGATGTTTTTGTTGTTGGGGAACACGAACACATTGTCCGCGTTGATCTTCTGCACCGCCGTGGCGATGTCGGAAGCGGAGGGATTCATCGTCTGTCCGCCTTCGATGACGCGGTCGACGAAGAGATCTTTGAAGATCTCCGAAATGCCCTCGCCCGCGCAGATCGCGAGCATTCCCTGTTCCTTCTTCTCCGCCTCGCGCTTTGCGCGGAGCTGGCGGTTCTGCTCGAGCATGTTCTCGATCTTGGGACGATCGAGTTCGCCCAGTTCCAGCGCATAGGTGAGCGCAACGCCGGGGCTGTTGGTGTGGACGTGTACTTTGACCATCTCGAGGTCGCCGATGCAGATGACGCTGTCGCCGATCCCCATGAGGTTCTCGCGGAGCTTGTCGATGTCCGCAAGCGTGGTGCTCTTTTTCAGATTGATGATGAAAAATTCGGTGCAGTAGGCGAACTGGATTTCTCCGAGATCCATGTTGAGGATCTCTGAATTGTCGCCGAAATCCGCATCCGATGCGGGGGCGTTGGACGCCTCTGTCTGGACGTCCGAGACGACCTCGTCGCCCATGAGCGCAGACAAAAATCCGCGCATGATCGTCATGAGTCCCACGCCGCCCGAGTCGACGACGCCCGCCTTTTTGAGAACGGGAAGCAGTTCGGGGGTCTGGGCGAGGGCCTTGTCGCCCTCCTCGATGACGGCAGGGAGGAAGGTCTCGAAATCCTTATACTTCCCCGCCATTTTGACGGCATACTCACTCATCATGCGGACGACGGTGAGAATGGTACCCTCTTTGGGAATGGAAACGGCGTTATAGGCGACTTTCGTGCCGGCCTCCATGGCCTTTGCGAACGTCTTGGTGTCCACTTCCGGCTTGCTGTCGTGCAGGACGGAGCAGATGCCGCGGAAAATCTGCGACAAAATGACGCCCGAGTTGCCGCGCGCGCCGCGAAGCGCGCCTTTGGAAACGTGATCACACACCTCCGGGAAGCTGTTGGACGCAACGGAGGAAAGCTCTTTGACCGCCGATTGCATCGTGAGCGACATATTCGTACCCGTATCGCCGTCCGGCACGGGGAAGACGTTGAGCGCGTCTACCTTCGCCCGGTTATTTTCCAACATTTTTGCGCCGACCAGAACCATCTTCCGGAACGTCGCACAGTTGATCGTTTTTTGCATGTGAAGCTCCTTACACTCCGCTATCGGTTATGAGCGCCGACGGGCGCGACCGCGCCCCGCGGCATAAGATCCTGCGAATGCAGAAACGGCGCAGAGATCTCTCGCTGCGCAGACTGCCGCCGAAGCGGCAAAAAAGGCTAAATTTTAAGGCCCATGACGTTGACGTTCACCGTGTCGACGATCATACCCGTGAATTTTTCCACCTTATACTTGATGGCTTCCTTCAGAGATTCCGCGACCGCCTCGATAGAAACACCGTACTTGATGAGCACATATACGTCGATGAAGATGCGGTTGCCGGACGTCGCAATACGGACGCCCTTTCCCCCCGCGTCCTTCCCGAGCAGTTCGGCGAGCGTATCGGTAAAACGGTGCGCAACGGTATCCACGATCCCGTAGCTTTCGATGGCCGCACGAGAGGCGACCTTTGCGATCGCAAGGTCGGAAATGGAAATCTTACCATAGGCATTGCTCGTTGATACAGACATAATGCTCTCCTAAACTTATCAGTAATATTCTAACCCATAAAGAGGAATTTTGCAAGCGTTATTGAAAAATTTTTGCCCGATTCCCCAAAATTTTTGCCCTTTGCTCCCCCTTTTTTATTGCTTTTTTTACGCGGAAATGCTATCATATTGCCATTGATGACCGCGCGGAGGCTTTCCGCGTGCAAAATTCGTGGAATAGACCCATCGGAGGTGGAGATCATGTCGAGAGTATGCAGTGTGTGCGGAAAGGGCCAGACGTCGGGCAACAACGTC
>CASGEQ010000135.1 GCA_949300535.1 uncultured Bacillota bacterium | reverse complement strand
AGCGAACAGCGGGAATCCAGCGCCGTTTTGTCGCGGTTGATGAGGACGAGATATTTCCCGCGGAAATAATCCACGAGTCCCGCCGCGGGATAGACGGTGAGCGACGTTCCCGCCACGATCAGACAATCGCAGGAAGAGATCGCATCGAGCGCCCCTTCCACCGTCGCGCCGTCCAGGGGTTCGCCGTATAAGACGACGTCGGGTTTGATGAGCCCGCCGCAGGTACAGCGAGGAACGCCCTTGCTGTTGGCAATGAACTCCGCGCCGTATTTCGCGCCGCAGCGCAGACAGTAATTGCGGTGAACGCTCCCGTGCAGTTCGAAGACCTTTTTGCTTCCCGCCGCCTGATGCAGTCCGTCGATATTCTGCGTGACGACGGCGGAGAGTTTACCCTCCCTTTCCCACCGCGCCAGGGTGAGGTGCGCCGCGTTCGGTTTTGCGGACCAAGCGAGCATCTTATCGCGGTAAAAGCGATAAAATTCCTCCGTATGCGAATAAAAATAATCGGCGCTCAGGATGACTTCGGGCGGACCGTCGTACCTTTGACGGTACAAGCCGTCTTCCGAGCGGAAATCGGGAATCCCGCTCTCCGTCGATACCCCCGCGCCGCCGAAAAAGACGATGTTTTTACTTTCAGAAACAATTTCCCGAAGCGTCATATCCGCCCTCCGAACCGCATAATCTTTCAAGTTACGATTATACCATAAAACGCGCGTTTTTTCAACAAAAGAACGCGCGTTCCGCGCAAAATTTTCCCTGACTTGCAGATACTGAAAGCGATGAAACGTGCAATTACCGTACTTGCGGCGATCGTGTCAGCGCTTGCGATCGCAGTCATCGCCGCCCTCACCTATTATTTTATCGTCACGGCAGACGCGCAGCTGTCTGCCGATAAACTCACGCTGTCCGAAGGAAGCATTTCCGTGCTCGACGCGGACGGCGAACTCATCAAGGAAGTTTCCGCCGCAGGAGAACGGGAAACCGTTCCCTTTGACCGCATGCCCGCATATCTCCCCGACGCATTCGTCGCCGTCGAAGACAAGAACTTTTACGCCCACCACGGGTTTGACTATAAGCGCATCGTAAAGGCGGCAATGAAGAACATCGCGAGCTTTTCCTTCCGCGAAGGCGCTTCCACCATCTCTCAGCAACTCGTAAAAAATACGCACCTGTCGGGCGAAAAGACCATTCGCCGCAAACTGCGCGAGTATAAACTCACCCGCATTCTCGAACGCAATTACTCCAAAGAGGAAATCCTCGAACTCTACCTCAATTCCATCTATTTCGGGCACAACTGCTTCGGGATCGGGAGCGCGGCGCGGTTTTATTTCGGGAAAACCGCGGAAGAGGTCACGCCCGCGGAGAGCGCGATGCTCGCCGCGCTCGTGCGCTCGCCCAACCGCTATTCCCCCTTCCGCAATGCGGAAAGCTGTCTTTCGCGGCGAAACTTCGTGTTGGGACTCATGCGCGATCAGGGATATCTTTCCGATCGGGAATATTCGGACGCCGTCAATACCCCTCTGCCCGATACGCCGAACGAACAGACGGGCGGAAACGCATACCTTGCGCGCGTGTTCGACGAACTCGCCGAAATCTATCCCGACGCGGAAGCGGGAGATCTGCGCGATCTGACCGTTTCTACCTATTTTCGTCCCGAACTGCAAAACACGCTGGAAACGCTCGCCGCCGATTGCGACAGCGGTTATCTCATGCTCGTCCGCGACAACCGCACCAATGCGATCAAAGCGCTCGCCTCGTCCGTCGGGACCCCGCTCCGTCAGCCAGCGTCCCTGATTAAGCCGCTGCTCGTCTATGCGCCCGCGCTGGAAGAAAATCTCATTTCGCCCGCGACTCCCGTTCTCGACGAGAAGATCGCGTTCGGAGATTATACCCCGTCCAACTACGGCGGCGGATACGGCGGCTATATGAGCGCGCGTTACGCGCTCACGCACAGCGTGAATATCCCCGCCGTCAAGCTGCTCAACGCGCTCACCTGCGAAAAGGGCGCGCGCTATCTCGACCGCATGGGACTGCACGTCGACCGCGACGATTATTCCCTCGCCCTCGCGCTCGGCGGCATGAAGCGCGGCTTTACGCTTCCCGCTCTTGCCGACGCCTACGCGACGTTCGCGCAGGCGGGCGAATATACTCCCTCTTCCGCCATCCGGGAAATCAAAGACGGAAACGGAACCGTCGTCTATCGCTTCGAGCCCCGATCGCGGCACGTCTTTTCGGAAGACGTCGCGTATCTCATGAACGATATGCTCGCGGAAGCCGCGCGGGAAGGCACCGCGAAAAAACTCCGCCTGCTTCCCTTCCCCGTCTGCGCCAAGACGGGCACGAACGGTACGGCCGAAGGCAATAAAGACGCCTATCTCATCTCTTATACCGCAGAGGATACCGTCGCCGTCTGGCTGGGAAACGCAGACAATACGCCGATCAGCGCAACGGGCGGCGGAAAGCCCGCCGACCTCGCGCTCGCCGTCAACCGCGCGCTCTACCGCGACCGCGCGCCCGAACCGCTCTTTGTTTCGGATAACGTAAAAGAAGTCTTTCTCGACTCGGAGGAATACGAGCGCAATCATCGGCTCATCCTGGCCGATCCCGCCTCGCCCGTCACGGCGCGCAAAAAAGAACTCTTCCGCGCCTCTTGCCTTCCGACGGCGACGAGCGATCACTTTTCCCGCCCGCGCATCCTGACTCCGACGATTTCCGTCTCGGATGGCAACGTTTATATCGAACTATGTCAGACAGAGTACTATGATTATATCGTAAAACGTGAAAATAAAGGCAAAATCGTGGAAATTTATCGCGGAAAATACAAAAAGAAGATCTGTGACAATTCGGTCAACGCGGGAGAAAGCTATCTCTATACGGTCATTCCCCTGTACCAAAATCAGGAAGGCGCGCCCGTCGTTCTCCCCTCTGTCCGCATTCCGAACGCGCCGTCAGGAGAATTCCCGGACTGGTGGACGGAATAATGCGCCGCCGATTTCCGAATAAGGAAGGCTCTTTCCGCTTAATTTGCGGACAGCAAAGGAAAGTGCTTCATGCATGATTTGCGGACAGCAGAAGAAAGCGTTTTCCGCGTGATTTGCGGACTGTAACAGTAAGGTGCTCCGCTCATCAATTGCGGTCAGCAGTGGAAAGTGCTTCCCGCATGATTTGCGCACAGTAAAAGGAAAGCGCTTCCCCCATAATTTGCGGACTGTAAAAGAAGGCGCTTCCCCCATAATTTGCGGACTGTTAATTGCAATATGCAATTACCGAGAAAATCGGACTGTATCTGTAGAAACGGAAAGCCCGCCGCGTTTATAACGCGGCGGGCGATTACTTTCTTATTTAACTTATCTTTCTTTTTTTACTTATCTTTTTCAAAGCGCATTTTCTTCCGTCCGCTCACGCAAGTCAGGGTGCGGTTCGGCGGCACGGCGCGAACTTCTTGCACGTTCGCGGAACGGGCATGCGAATTATGGTGCGTTTCGGCGGCATTGCCGTATGCGCAATTTCTCTTGCATAACGCCCCTTCTGTCCCTCTCTTATCTCACGGCAAAACGGAAACGTACAATTTGCGAAAACGCAGTTATCCGCAAAGCGGAAATGCGCACGGTTGCGTCAGAGTTCGATTCTTTCCAGCGTGCCGAGCGCTTCCGAGATCAGACCTTCGACGTCGAGTTTGGATTCCTCTTCGAGAATATAGCTCATTTTTGGCTTGATCGCGGGGAATTCGGGCAGGAATACGGTACAACAGTCTTCAAACGGTCGGATAGACGTTTCGTATGCGCCCATCGCCATCGAACGTTCGATGATCTCATCCTTGTCAAACCCGACAAGCGGGCGCAGAACGGGCATGGATTTTACGACTGAATTGGAGGACATCATCCCCTCGATCGTCTGACTTGCGACCTGTCCGAGGCTTTCGCCCGTAATAAGGCACTGATCGCCGTTTCTCTTCGCGATGATCTCCGCAATGCGGTACATAAAGCGGCGCAAAAGCGTGATCATGAGATCGGGCGCGCACTTTTCGTGGATGGACTCCTGAATGTGCGTTACGCTGACCGTGCGCAGAGACGCCGCCCCCGAATAGCGCGAGAGAATGCGCGCAAGATCGACGACCTTTTCCTTTGCCTGATCGTTTGTATAAGGATAGCTGTGGAAATGCAGGCAGTCCACCGTCATGCCGCGCTTTGCCATCATATAACCCGCGACGGGTGAATCGATACCGCCGGAAATGAGCAGAAGCCCCTTTCCCGCCGTCCCGACCGGCATTCCGCCGAGCCCTTTCAAAAATTCGCCGAATACGAGCGTGCTGCCGTTTTCGCGTACATCGATATAGACGTAAGCCGCGGGAGAATGCACGTCAACGCGCAGTTCTTTCCGCTCGGAAAGGAGCCTGCCGCCGATTTCTCGGTTGATCTCCATCGACTGCAAGGGAAATTTCTTGTCCGCGCGATGCGTATCCACCTTGAACGTGCCGCTCATCGGGCAGACGAGCTTCGCCGCCGCAAAGATCGCGTCCATATCGCTCTCCACTTTGTAACCGACAGAATAGGAATGTACCCCGAACACGCGGGAAATGCGGTCGAGAATTTCGTCCAGCATCTCCTCGTCAAAATTTTCAACCAGATACCGACCGCTGATGCGGCGCAGTTCGTGACGAAGCCCCTTCATCGCGCGTTCGAGGTTGACGGTAAACACGCGCTCGAAATAGCCGCGGTTCTTTCCCTTGAGATGTATTTCCGCATAGCGGATGATCACGATTTTTTCCATGTTATTGCATCCTTTCTTTGAGTTCGCGAGCCGTCTTGTTGAGAATACCGATCGCCTCGTCCGTCTCTTCCTGCGTATTTTCGGGCGAAAAGCTGAGCCGCAATACGCCGTCCAGGGTCTTTTCCCCGTATCCGCAGGCGGTCATCACGCGGCTGAAACGGTGCTTGGACGAACACGCGCTGCCTGTCCCGACGACAAGTCCGTTATCCGAGAGCATCCTTTGAAGAACTTCGCCGCGCAGTCCCGCGGCGGAAACGCTGAGGATATACGGCGTGCCGTTTTCAGGGGATAAACGCATAAAAATGTCGCGGTCCAATCCCGCCCACAGCCGTTCCCGAAGCGCGCGGACGCGCTCGGCGTCCTCTTTGAGGGAGGCAAATTTCTCTTCCGCGGCATAGTAAAATTCCATAATGCCGAACACGTTTTCCGTGCCGCTGCGCTTCCCGCTCTCCTGCCCTCCGCCGTATACGAACGGGGCAATTGCCAGACTTTTTCTGCGGATAAGCGCGCCCGTGCCTTTCAGCCCGCCGATCTTGTGCGCGCTGACCGAATACAGGTCGATCTCCTTGGAAAGCCGCACGGGGATTTTTCCGTAAGCCTGCACGCCGTCGCTGTGAAAGACGACGCGCGGATTTTTTGCCTTGACCTTTTTTGCGATCTCCGCAATCGGGTTGATCGCGCCCGTCTCGTTATTGACGTGAATGACGCTCACAAACGTCGTCTTGTCGTCCACAAGGCTTAAAAGATCGTCAATATTCACGCTCCCATCCGCGTTCAGCTTGGCAAAGCGTGGCTGAACGCCGCGGTTGATGAGTTCGGTCATGCTCGCATAGATCGCCGCGTGTTCCCCCGCTGTCGTGACCGCGTTTCCGCGCTTCGCACAGCAGAATACCGCCTGATTGTCCGCCTCCGTGCCGCAGGAGGTGAACGTCAGTTCAAAAGCGACGGGATCCGCGACACGCGATAAAAGATACTCCCGCGCCTTTTTCAGATCCCCGCTCACGGCAAAACCTCCGCTGTATAAAGCGGAGGGATTGAAATACCGTTCTGTCAAATAAATGCCTGCGCGCGCGACCGCCCTCTCGTTGGGACGGGTTGTCGCGGCGTTATCCAGATAAATCATCTTAACTCCAATTTATTTCTGCCTGCCGCCTTCACAAGATAACCGAGCAGCTGTTCGCGGCATTCCAGAACGTAAATCGTCTTACCCATTGAACCGGAACGGACAACATAGATAAACATCTTTCCTTCGCTCGGCTCCTTGTTCGGCGTCATATACTTCACATACCGTTCCTGTCCCGAAATCGTACGCTCAAACGAATCGTTTGCGCAAAGCCCGAGCTTTAAGATTTCTTCAGCGGTGATCTTCGTGAGAAATTTGCGCTTTTTCCCGTTGAGAACCTTGGAAATGCGCAGTTCGTCTTCCACAAACACATAATCATAACTCACGTTATAACGCTTTTTCCACCACCAACACAGAATCGCCAGACCGACAAGGAATAAAAACGGAGAAAACCACTGTACAAGTCCCAATACAAGCGTGATCGTCTCTTTGCTTTCCGATATGATCGCGGGGACAAACGCCACGGAAAAGAACGCATGAATCACGGCGATCACAATGCAGATGATCCCGATCACGTGAAAAATCATATATTTCCTGATTTCGGCAGCCGCGCGCTGCGATGAAGCGCTCTCTTCGTAAAATGCATCTCTCATATCAGAACTCCAGCTTTCCTTCGTATACCTTCGCTACGGTACCCGTCAGGATGACGGAGCCGTCCGAATGATAGTTGACGATGAGGTCTCCGCCTTTGAGCTTGACCGTGATGTCGGTATCCTTCTGGCAGAATCCGTTGAGTACGCAAGCGACTGCGGCAGCCGCCGCGCCCGTTCCGCAAGCCCACGTCTCGCCGTTGCCGCGTTCCCAGACGCGCATCTTGATGGTCGTTTCGTTGACCACGCGGATAAACTCGACATTGGTGCGCTGAGGGAAATATTTGCTCGTCTCGATCGCGGGGCCAAGCGTTCCTACGGGAACCGCATCCACTTTATCGCAGAAAATGACGCAGTGAGGGTTGCCGAGATTGACGAGCGTTACGCGGTATTCTTTTCCGCCGATCTCCATCGGATGATCGACAATTCTTTCGCCCTTCCAGACGGACGGAATCTTTTCGCCGTCCAGCTCGACTTTGCCGAGATCGACGCTCGCCGACGTCACCTTTCCGCCGAAGGAGAACACGTTGACGTCCTTCACGCCGCTGTTGGTCTCGATCGTCATGTGTTCGCCGGAGACAAGACCCGTTTCATAGAGATATTTTGCCACGCAGCGGATCGCGTTGCCCGCGATCTGCCCTTCGCTGCCGTCCTGGTTGAAAATACGCATCTTTGCGTCCGCAATGTCCGACTTTTCCATGATGACGATGCCGTCGCCGCCGATTCCGTAATGGCGGTCGACAAAGTTGACCGCAAGCGATTCGGGACAGGTGATCTTCCCTTCCATGTCCTCGAAGTAGATATAGTCGTTTCCGCACGACTGCATCTTGACAAAGCGGAGTTCGAGTTTCTTCTTGCGCAGGTTGTTGATATCGACCAGCTCGGTGTTATATTCGGTGAACTTGCTCGCGATAATATCGCACAGCGCGTTCGCCGTATCCAGCGAGGTAAGAACGGTGATGCCGAGCAGAATCGCATGGTGATGCAGCTCGATATAGTCGCGGATAGAATCCACGTCCGTCTTGCCCGTATAGATGATATAGTCGATCTTGCCCTCGTCCATGAGGTGGGAAACCTGCTTGGTCGCTTTCAGGCGGTCGACTACCGTCACGTCGATGCCGAGCGCGGAGATAACCTTCGCCGTGCCTTCCGTCGCGTACAGATTACAGCCGAGATCGGAGAATTTCTTCGCAATGGAGACGATCTCGAATTTGTCCTGATCGTTGACCGTGAAGTACACGCCGACGGGCTTTTCATGCGTAGGATGGCACATCTTGAAGCCCGCGGAAACGAGCCCCTTGAAGAGCGCTTCTTCGATCGTCTTGCCGATTCCGAGCACCTCGCCCGTCGATTTCATCTCGGGGCCGAGCTGGGAGTTGACGTCATTGAGCTTTTCGAAGCTGAACACGGGCACTTTGACCGCCACATACGGCGAGTTGGGATAAAGTCCCGTGCCGTAACCGAGCTTTTTCAGCTTCGCGCCCACCATGATCTTTGTCGCAAGCTCCACCATCGGAACGCCCGTCACCTTGGAGATATACGGAATCGTTCTCGACGCGCGGGGATTGACCTCGATGACGTAAAGCTGGTTCTGATAGATGAGGTACTGAATATTGATGAGCCCTTTCGTCTTGAGGGAAAGCGCGAGCTGCGTGGAAACTTCCACGATCTTTTTGAGCATCGCGTCGCTCAGATGATAAGGAGGATATACCGCAATGGAGTCGCCCGAATGCACGCCCGCGCGCTCGATGTGCTGCATGATACCGGGAATGAGCACGTCAACGCCGTCCGAGATCGCGTCCACTTCCAGCTCCGCGCCCATGAGATATTTATCGCACAGGACGGGGTTTTCGATGTGCTGCGCCAGGATGACGTCCATATAGCGGGAAATATCGTTTTCCGTGAAGGCGATCGTCATGTTCTGACCGCCGATGACATAGGAAGGACGGAGCAGGACGGGATAGCCGAGCGTTTCCGCCGCATGAATCGCCTCTTCCTTGGTCATGACGGTAAGTCCCTTCGGACGGGCAATGTGGAACTGTTCGAGCAGTTCGTCAAAGCGTTCCCTGTCCTCCGCCATATCCACGCTGTCCGCGCTCGTGCCGAGGATGCGCACGCCCTTCTTGGCAAGGTATCCGCACAGCTTGATCGCCGTCTGTCCGCCGAACGTGATGACCACGCCGTAAGGTTTTTCCGTATCGATGACGTTCTGCACGTCTTCCGGGGTAAGCGATTCGAAGTACAGCCTGTCCGCCGTGTCGAAGTCGGTGGAGACCGTCTCGGGGTTGTTGTTGATGATGATGACTTCGTATCCCAGCTCTTTGAGCGTCCACACGCAATGGACGGACGAATAGTCGAATTCGATACCCTGTCCGATACGGATAGGTCCCGACC
Source organism: uncultured Bacillota bacterium (assembly GCA_949300535.1). Taxonomy (GTDB): domain Bacteria; phylum Bacillota; class Clostridia; order Christensenellales; family Borkfalkiaceae; genus Gallimonas. Next base: position 704 of record CASGEQ010000135.1, on the reverse strand, counting down.
CGATGACGATAACGCGCTTCTTTTCGCTGCGCGCGACAAACGGCTTCGCCTCGTCGTGGTCCGCTTCGTCATAGGTGGAATAGAAGTACGGCGTCTGCGCGGAGAACTCCGCCGCGCAGGTGTCGACCATCATTAACACAGCTTTCTGGTGCATGGGAACGGGATTTCCGCTCAGCTCCGCAAGCGATTTATCCGTATATCCGAGCTTCTTGCCCCGCTTGTACTGCGCGCGGGTGATCTTTTTGCCTGCAATCTCCGCCTCGAATAAAACGAGATTTTTCAGCTTGCTGAGGAACCAGCGGTCGATCTTGGTCACATCGAAGATATCGTCCACGGAAACGCCCGCTTTGAGCGCCGCGTACACGACGAAAAGACGTTCGTCCGTCGTCTTTTTCAGTTCTTCGCGCAGTTCCGCTTCCGTCATGCTCTCGAATTTGGGGCTGTTCAGCGTGGTGAGGGAAATTTCCGCGCCGCGCACCGCCTTCATGATCGCCTGCTCGAAGGATGTGCCGATCGCCATGACTTCGCCCGTCGCCTTCATGCGCGAGCCGAGTCCCCTCTTTGCATACAGGAACTTGTCGAACGGCCACTTGGGAAGTTTGATGACCACATAGTCGATGGTCGGCTCGAAGCAGGCATACGTCTTGCCCGTGACGTCGTTCTTGATCTCGTCGAGCGTATAGCCGAGCGCGATCTTGGTCGTC
>CASGEQ010000134.1 GCA_949300535.1 uncultured Bacillota bacterium | reverse complement strand
CAGCGCGTATACGGCAACCACGCAGGCGCAGTCGGAAAATTATGAGATCAAGATCGTTTCCGCGTCCTTCACGGTCGCAAAGCGCGCTCTTACGATCGGACTGAAACTTGTCAGCAATACGGTTGTCTACGGCACCGCGCCCGAGGCGAATGTGACGTATGACGGGTTCATCGGCAACGAGCAGGCAGAACTGACGAAGAACGTCAAAGTCGTATACCTTCTCGGAGATGAGAGCTTTGACGGAAGCAAGCTTTCCGTCGGCACTTATACGGTCACGCTGGAAGGCGCGGACTTTGCGAACTATGAATACACCCTGCCCGAAAAGAGCCTGACGGTTCAAACGGCAACTCTGACGGTGACGGCGAGCGCGGACGATTTCACTTATGGGGAAAGCGCGGCTTCTTCCGTGTCGTATGACGGATTTGTCTACGGCGAGAACGCGGAAGCACTCGGCGGGACGCTCGGTTACAGCTATACAAAGGGCGGCGCGCCGTATGCGGAAGAAGTGTTCATGGCGGGCGAATATCAGGTAACCGCTACGGGCTATACCTCGGAAAACTACGAGATAAACTATGTGAGCGATACGTTCACGGTCGCAAAGAAGGATATCACCGTAACCGTAACGGCGGGCAAGGACGGCTATACCTTCGGCGAAACGGTTTCCGCGGAGTGGGAAGCGGACGGGCTTGTATTCGGCGAAGAAAAGGGCGTGCTCGGTGAAGTTTCGCTCGTCTATTATCAGGGCGAAGAGGTCTATGCGGGCTATCCCGAGAGCAAACTGTTCGCGGCGGGCAGCTATACCGTCACGGCGGAGGGCTTTGCGAGCGAAAATTACAGCGTCATATCCGTGCAAGGCGATTCTTTCACGGTAGAAAAACGCGCGTTCGTCGTTTCAGGCTCGGTCAGCGGTTCGAGCGGAACACAGCTTTCCAAGAAGATCAGCTTCTTCGATTCCGAAGAGCTCTTTGAGTTCATCGGAACGGTCGTGCTCAACACGACGGACGAAGGAGAATATATCGCGACCGATTCTGAATCTTTCAATCGCTACTTCACCTGGCAGGACGGATATAAGATCGTCGTGAAGACAACGGAAGAGGACGTGACCGAGAACTTTGAGATTTCCTACAATCTCGATTTCCATCTTTCCGATCACGCATTTGTCGGCACGGTGACGACGCCTTCGCAGAAGACCCTCACCTATGACGGAAAGGCGCGCTCCTTCGGCGTCACGATCAGCGGCGCGGACGAAATCGGCTATACGGTGGAATATTCCGTCAACGACGGGGGATATTCCGAAACCGTTCCTTCGCTCACCGATGCGGGAACATATACCGTTCGTTACCGCATTACGGCGGAGCATTATGAGGGCAGGGAAGGCAGCTATGTGATCACGATCAATAAGGCAAAGAATGTCATTTCTTCGTCTGGCGTGATTAAGACGTACACCTACAGCGGAATGCCCATCACCGTAGATTCGGGCGCAAGCGCGACGTACGGCGAAGTGATTTATTCGGATAATATCTTCACCAATGCGGGCAAACACGTCGTCAATCTCAGCGTTGCGGAGTCGGATAACTATCTGTCGGCACAAGCAAGCGTTGAGATTACGGTGAACAAGGCGGATTATACCGTCAGCGCGGAACAGCAGAATTATACCTATGACGGTTCTGCACAGGGCGCGGCGATCTCGGTCACGGCAATCGGCGGCGATGAGTTCACCGTCACATACAACGGGCAAGCGGCGGTCGCGCAGTACACGAACGCGGACACTTATACGGTCAAGTATACCGTGAGCGGCAACGAGAACTACAACGACGTTTCGGGCGAATACAAGATCGTCATCGCGAAGGCGGAAAACGTCATTTCTGCGGACGGGGTGCAGACGGAATACACCTATAACGGAATGCGGATCACCGTAAACTCGGGCGCAAGCGCGACGAACGGCGAAGTGGTTTATTCGGATAACACCTTCACGAATGCGGGGGATTATATTGTCAAACTTTCCGTTGCGGAGTCGGCGAATTATCTTGAGGCACAGACGAGCGTTGAGATCACGGTCAAAAAGGCGGATTATTCCGTCACCGCTCCCGATCAGGAGTATACCTACAATGCCACGGCGCAGGGCGCGGCGATCTCGGTCACGGCGTTCGGGGACGATAAGTTCACCGTCACTTACAACGGGCAAGCGGCGGTTGCTCAGTATACGAATGCGGATACCTATACGGTTGAATATACCGTGAGCAGCAACGAGAACTACAATGACGCAAACGGAAGTTATACGGTAACAATCGGAAAGGCGGAAGTATCAATTGAACTTCCCTCGGATACTTCTGCTACGTATGACGGAACTTCCTTCTCCGCGCCTGTATCCGTTTCGGCGGTCGACGGCGGATATGCGGTGACATACATGTGCGGCGGACGGCAGATCGACCCCGAGTCCGATCTCGTGAACGCTGGGACATATGAAATCACCTACACCGTTTCGGGCGCAAACTATGCGGAAAAGACGGGCTCTTATACGGTCACGATTTTAAAGGCGCAGGCAACGATCGGCACGGACGGGGTGCAGACGGAATACACCTACACGGGCGCAGCGCAGACGGTCCTTGTCAGCGGCAAAGTGACGTATACGGGCGACGGCGTTCTGACGGCGGAAGATTATACCTTCACGACAGTCGCGGAGGGCAACGGTCATGTGATCACCGTAAGCGCGTCGGAAGGGGCAAACTATCTTGCCGCAGAAGCGAAGATCACGCTTATCGTGCAGAAGGCAGATTATACCGTCAGCGCGGCACAGCAGAATTACACCTATAACGGCAAGGCGCAGGGCGCGGAGATCTCGGTCACGGCGCTCGGAGACGACGAGTTCACCGTCACTTACAACGGGGAAGCGGCGATCGCGCAGTACACGAACGCGGGCACGCATACCGTCGCGTACAGAGTGAGCGGAAACGAGAACTACAACGACGCGGCGGGCGAATATAATATCGTCATCGCGAAGGCGGCGAACTCCATTTCCACGGCGGGCATGACGGGCGAATATGACTATACGGGAAAGGAGATCACCGTAAATTCGGGCGCTTCGGCTCAGTTCGGCGATGTGGTCTATTCGGATAATACGTTCACCAATGCGGGAAGCTATACGGTACAGCTTTCGGTCGCGGAAACGGAAAATTATTCGGGCGCAAGCGCGACGTTCAAAGTCACGGTAAACAAGGCGACGGTACAGATCAAAGGGGCTTATCAGTATACCTATAACGGTCAGCAACAGGGCGAAATCTCCGTGACCGCGCCCGATTCGACATACGAGATCACCTTCTCGTATGCGGGCGGCACATATGATACCGCGCCGCTTTTCAGGGATGCGGGCATTTATACGGTCGGCTATTCGGTGAAGGCGACGCAGAACTATGTGGAAACCAACGGAAGCTATACCGTTACCATTGCGCAGGCACAGCTTACGGTAAACAATCCCGGCGATCAGTCCAAGGAGTACGACGGAGAGCCGTTCGGCACGGGCGTGACCGTTTCGGGCGCGTTTGACGACGGTTATACGATTGCATATATCTGCAACGGCGAGCCCGTCGAATCGGTACAGTTTACCGACAGGGGCGAATACGTCATCACTTATACCGTTTCGGGCAAGAACTATGAAACGGTATCGGGAACGTTTACCGTTTCCATCGAAAAGGTAAAGGGCTCGATCGATGTAAGTTCTGTCGTGACGGAATACACCTATAACGGGCAGGCGCAAATTGTCGATTTCAGCGGCGTGACCTATGTCGGAGACGGCAAATTCACCGCTCCCGAAAACTTCACATTTACGACGGTCGCGGAAGGAAACGGGAAAGAGTTTACTTTCACGCTCGAGGAGGGCGTGAACTATCAGGGAACCACCGTTACCGTTACGATCACGGTGAACAAGGCGACGTATACCGTGGAAGATATTCCCGAAAACGCGCTGAAAGATCCGGATTCGGATATTCTGCTCGGATACGGCAAAACGCTTGCCGATGTGGCGCTCAGCGACGGGTTTTATTGGAAGAACGAAACGATCGGGCTTGCTTCGGGCGTTTATGACGCATACTATTGCGCGGATGAGGCAAATTACGAGAAATATGACTTGCAGATCACGATCACTGCCCGTAAGGATAAGGTGACAGTAACGCCCAACAAGAATCTGGAAGCGAATTACGGAATTACGAGCCTGGATAATTTGGCGGGTATAAGCGCGCTGGGAGAAGGCAGTCGGGAACTTTCTGCGGACGAGATCGCGCAGTTGTATGCAGGGGTTACGACGGATGCGGATTTCTCCGTCGGCGGTACGTATCTTGTGACGTATACGCTCAAAGAAAACCCGTATTACGAGGCTGCATTTGAAACAGGCGGAACGGAGTTTACGACCTGGCTGAAAATCAAATCGGTCGGAATTGACGATGCTTTGTATACCATTGAGGACGCGCTGAATGCGGCGCAAAGCAATAACACGGTCATCGTGAAGAACAATACTGCGTTTGCCTCTTCCGATCTCCGCGCTTCTTCTGCCAACCCTTATAGCGGAACGGGATATTATACCGTGAAGTCGGGTGTAGTTCTGTTGGTGCCTTACAATAGCAGTTACAGTACTAACACAAAGGATTGCGATGTAAATTGGGAGGCAGTTGGCACTACGCCGTTTGTGACATTGGCAGTGACAAGCGGTACACAGTTGTATGTGGACGGAAAACTGATTGTAAATGCGCTTATCATTCAACGTTCGGGCACGACTTCTTCCGTAAAGGGAAATAATTACGGATCAATGGAAGTTTGCGAAGGGGCAACGATTACTTTACGGAGCGGAGCGGTTTATGAAAGTATAGGTTTCAGCTACGGAAAGGGAAGTATCGTTGCGGAAAGCGGAGCGTATGTTTACGAGCTGTTCAACATGGTAGGTTATAAGGGCGGCACTATTTCAAGCGGCATTGAAGGAACGGTATTCCCTCTTAATCAGTACAGTTTGTCGGGAATTTCTTGCAAATTAGAGATTCAAAAAGGAAGCCATTATTATGCTAAGGCCTTCACGGCGGCATTAAGTAATATGATAAAGGTAAATGCGGATGTATTGTTTATTTCAGATTCTGACGCTGCATTTATGCAAATGACAGGAACGGGCGGGTCTATTTATAAATGGATTGATGAATCAAACGGGAAAGTCAATTTTGATATTCACGCAGATGTTCAATTCCATAATATGTCGGTAGATTTGGATAGTTACGCTTTGGATACCGCAGGGAAGGAAATTCCCATACCAGGAAACTTCAAAATTTCTGTTTCTTCCGGAACGACGACAATCCCTTCTGATATCAGAATAAAACTTCTGCCCGGCGCGGCATTTATTGTGGAAGAGGGGGCTGTCGTGGATGTTTATGGCAAGCTGTATTCTTACGGGGCAAAAGATTCGTATAGTATGATGTTGAATGGCTCGCCTTTGGGAACCTGGCAGGATGGCAATCAGAGCATAAAGGCTTATCCTTATGACTATATGGATGATGTCTATCGCATTAAGCCGATTTTGGATTACAATGCTTCGTCGGTTGCACTTGTGTCCGTCGGAGGTACAGTGAATGTATACAGCGGCGCTGTTTTTGCCTGTGAAGCGAGCGGAACAGGTGCTGTAGCAAAGATTTCGTTTGCGGCGGATAGCGTTCTTTCTGGTACGATTAAAGAAGATTACTCGCATATCAAAGAAGGGTGGCTGTTTGATACCTGTGTCGAAGTTTACTTTGATACTACTTTTACGGCGCGCGGGAAAAATGGCGAAACGTTTGAGGTCGGCAAGACCTATCTCTTCGGCGAGGGCGGCTGGGCGGAACAGAACTAAAACAAAATACGGCGGGAGCCTGCGGGGGAAAACTTTCTCCGCAGGCATACGCATTCCAAACGGAAAAAGGAAAATATTGGCATGGAAAACACGCAGAAACAAACTGAATCCGAAGTCGTTCTCGACATCCGCGGCTTATGCAAAAAATACTCCAAAAAAGCGGACTATGCAATCCGCGACGTGAGCTTTACCTGTCACGCGGGGGAGATCGTCGGTATTCTCGGGCATAACGGCGCGGGAAAATCCACCACGCTCAAATGCCTCGAAGGGATGCTTCCCTTTGAAGAGGGGACGATCACCGTCTGCGGCTTCGATATTAGGAAAGACCCCGTCGCCGCAAAGTCGAACATGGGTTTCGTCACCGACGATCACGCCGTATTCGTCAAGATGACGGGACTGCAATACGTCGAATTTATGGCGGATGTGTATAAAGTCCCTGCCAATGTCCGCAAAGAGCGGCTGGACGCGCTCGAAAAGGTGTTCTGCCTGGGCGATAGTATCTACAACCTCATTTCTTCCTATTCCCACGGAATGCGGCAGAAGATCTGCATGATGGGTTCTCTCATTCATCAGCCGCGTCTTTGGATCCTCGACGAGCCGATGACGGGGCTTGACCCGCGCACCATGCGCGCCGTACAGGATTATATGGCGGAATATGCGGCGGCGGGAAACTGCATTCTCTTTTCGTCGCACGCGCTCGCGACCGTCGCGAAGATCTGCGACCGCGTCGTGCTCATCCGCAAGGGCAAGCAGATCTCGGACGTCAACGTCCGCGAGATCAGAAAGAACGATCCCCATTTCGATTTCGAGGAGTATTTTTTGGAACATGAAAGACAAGATTGATTTCCGCCTTCTCGGCGTACTGCTGCGTAAACGCAGGCAGGAACAATTTTCGCGGATCGGAAAGGGGAAATTCGACTTTGTCGGATTCGGAATGCGCGTGATTCTCATTCTCGCGTTCCTCGTCTGTTTTGTCGTTTTCTTCGGTCGTTTCCTCGATATCTATCTGCAAGTCAAAACGGATTACGCTTTAAATCCGTCCGAGCGTCTCTTTGAGGTGCTGACGGCGGCATATACGCTTGTGCTCGCGCTGATGACGATCGGGGCGGTCTCGCAGATCAATCATGCGCTCTTTGCCGCGGACGATATCCGCATTCTCTCCGCTTTGCCTGTGGGGGCGAAGACGCTGTACCTTTCCCGTCTCATCACGATTTACGTCGGGCAGATCGCATTCGCGCTTCTTACGGTACTCCCCGTCAATCTCGCGGTCGTCATCCATGCGCCGCAGGGGGCGTGGTTCTATGCGATGACGGTTCTGACCTGTCTTGTCCTGCCGCTCGTCTCGATCGGGATCGCGTCCATTCTCGCGCTTCCCTATCATGCGGTGCGCGCGGCGCTCAAAAACCGCTTTGTACTCAATTTTATCGTCGTCACGCTTCTCACCGCCGTGCTGTTGTTTGCGTATGCAACGGTGTTGGAAGCGGTCAAAGAACTTCTTCTCGGCGACGATCTCAAATATTTCTTCAACGAAAGCGTGATGAACAAGATCGCGGCCGTTGCGGCGTCGCTCTATCCCGCCAACTGGATGGCGCGCTTTTTGCTCGGACAGGAACTTATTTTCAGTTCGGTCGGTATCGTCGTTCTGCTCGTCGTCTGCGCGGTTCTCTCGGCGGTGGTCATCCGCTTTTTACTGCTTCGCGCGCTGCAATCGCGCATTTCGGGCGCGTATAACTTCATCGGACACAGAAAAACGCTCGCAAAGCCGCATTCGCCCTTCTTTGCGCTCCTCAAAAAGGAGTTTCTGGTCATTTTCCGCACGCCGAATTATACCTTTTCTTATTTTTCGGTTGCGATCGTCATGCCGCTTATGGTATACTTCTGCATGTCGGTCGGCTCGTCGCTTGTCGTCAAGCTCATCGGCATACAGTGTAACGCCGAACTCGCCGTCTTTTTAACGCTCCTGTTCGGGTCGCTCGCGAACATGTTCTGCACGACCAATATCAGCCGCGACGGAAAGATGTTCTATTCGGTCAAGGCGATGCCCGTCGACGGGCGCGCGGTCATCTTTTCCAAGGTGCTCCTTTGCATGATCGTCACTGCCATGTCGCAGCTTCTTTCCGCAATCCTGCTCCTTTTCACGGGATACCTGAATGCGGGGTTTGCCGTTTTCCTCTTTTTCGCGGGCGTCTTATGCGGATTTGCGCAAGTGTGCGTGGCGACAAAGATCGATTTCATTCATCCCAAATTTTCCACCGAACCGGACGGGGAGATCAGCGAATCGGGCAATACGGTCAGCACGGTCATCGTGCTGGGGCTCATCGCGTCCTTCCTCATCGGCGGCGCGGTGCTGCTCGTTCGCATGGTGCTGTCCTTGCGCGGGCTTGCCGAGCAGTATGCCTTTGTGACCTATCTTCTGACGGGCGTGGTCGCGCTCGGCGCCGCTGCCGTCGGATGCCTGCTTCTCATGCGCAATCTGAATAAAAAATATGCCGAATTCAGCGGAGGAGGTCTGTAATGAGAAAAAATATCATTGCGTTAATGCTCGTGCTTCCGCTTTTGTTCGTGTTCACCGTGTTTTCGTCGGGGAACGTTGCAAGTCTGGGCGTATCTGTTTCTGCAAGTTCCATCGAAATCATGAACGCGCCCGAAGACGATACGCTCCGCATCGACCTTGCGGAATATAAAGACGATTTTCAGATCGTAGCCAAAGTCTATCCCGAAAACGCCTCCAACAAGGCGTACTCCTTCCTCGTCGAAGAAGTGGAGGGGACGCAGTTTGCCTCCGTCACCGTGGACGAACAGGGTTACATTCACGCGGAAAGCACAGGTTCCGCGCGCGTTTCCGCCGTCAGCAAAGACGGGGGATATAAGGACAGCATTACCGTCATCGTGAGCTCTTCCAAGCCTTACGGACTGGAACTTTCGCTGTATTCGCTGAGCGATCCCGACAGGGAAAACCTGCTCGTGCAAACGGAAGAGGGTTACAGTGCGGCGGTGGATACGGGCACGTACGGCTATGAAAGCAAAATTCTTCCGAGCGGTTTTTCCGATGTGAAGGCGGAAGTGAAGGAAGGATTTGCCGTAGTGGATTCCGCCGCGGGGAGCCTTCTTCTTCCGTTCGGCGGAGAGGCGGTCGTCGCCTTTACCGTAAAGGACGGCGTTTCCGGCGATATCGTCCGCACCGTCACCTTACAGGCGGAAAAGACGGCTACCGTGTCGGGGTTCACCGTCAACGGCGGCGCGGGGGAAGCGATCTCCCTCGATCGGGACAGCCGCAGCGCGACGTTTTATGTGCAGGCGGACGAAGAACCCGCTGTCAGTCCGAATGCCAATCTTGCGGACGTCGGAATTGTGCAGGCGGAAGGCGCGGGCGCCGACTGTTATGTCGTGACCGTGACGTTTGCGGAAACGCATGCGGATGAATTTTCCGTGGAGATCACCGCGGGAGATAAAAGCGACACGCTCCGATTCTCCTTTGAAGAATTTGCCTTTTTTGTGCGTTCCAACCTTCCCGCGCAAGGCGGCGATACCGTTTCCGTCCTTTACGGCGAACCCGTGACCTTCTATGCGGTTCCTTCCGTCCTCGTCAGCGGGATCACCTATGTGTGGGAAGTGCGCGATTGCACCTCGCCCGAGAGCGTTTCTCTCGTCGAGGGGGAAGGCGGCACGTCCTGCACGATCACCGCTTCTTCGGAAGATTCTTTCACCCTGCGGGTCATTCCTTATCGCGACGGCAACGCGCTGGATATTTCTCCCGTCGAACTCGCCATCGACGTCATCCGCCCTGTGACTTCCGTTCAGATCACCAATCAGACGAACGTCGGTCTCGCGGAGCGAACCGCGGTAGCGGGCTGGGAATACAACGCAAGCGGCGCGCTTGCCGTATACCGCTACGAACTCGATCTCGCAACGTATAACAACACGCAGCGGGTGGACGGGATTTCCGATCTGGATATTTCCGTTTCCGATCCCGCGCTCGCGCTCGTTTCCGTCGAGGAAGAGCATGTGTACATCCGTGCAATCGGAACGGGAGAGTTCACCGTCAGCGTATCCTGGAAGGGGAACGCAGTATTCGGGCAGAATGTGCGCACCGCAGTCACGCTCATCGCCGTTTCGGGCGGCATTCGTGTAAAAACGAGCGACGAGCTCTTTTCCGCAGCCAAGGCGGGGCGCGAAGTCGTTCTCGACGCCGATATCATGCTCGGCACCAAGGCGGACGGGTCGCTTTATTCGATCGGAGAGCGCATCAACATGCTCGGGTCGATGAAATCAACCTACAATATCGAATTCTATAAGAATAAGGGAAGAGAGGAGGAGGCAAATGTAAAGTATGTCCTCGAATTCCGAAACGACGTTTACGGAAACGGGCATACCGTCAACGCCGAATATTTCACCAATGCCAAGGATTCCTCGGGGGTGAGCCAGATCTTCCGCGGTCCGCTCTATTTTGTCAATTACGGACAGATCGCTTCCGTCGCGGGACAGGATAACATCGCGTTTCTCATCCGCACGGACGGCGTCACGCTGTATAATCTGACGCTTCTGGGCTGCTCGGATTCGTCGCTCATGACGGACGAGGGGATATACGATCTTTCTCTGCTCAACGAGGTGGGCACGGCGCTGGAGATCAACGCCGACGCCGAGCTTCTCAACTGCCGCGTTCGCAACGGGCGTAACGTCGTCCGCGTATACGGCGGAAACCGCGACGGCAATTCCTATTTCCTCGAAAGACTTTCCGAGAACGCGGGCACGGACGGGGAGCGGATCATCGTCCGCATCGAGGGATGTATCCTCTCTCAGGCGCGGGAATTTATCGTCAAGACGGGTTCCAACCGCGCGCTCCGCGCGAACAGCTCGCTTTCGTCCGATCCGAATGAGTGCGTTGAGCCCAGCCTGCTCGATCAGAACGGAAACGCCTATTCCGTGCAGACGAACAACTATCTGGACGACGACTATTTCTATCATACCTATGTGATGACCGATCTGACGCTCAGAGACTGCGTGCTGGAAACGAGCGGGCTGTTCTCCGTCGGCGTGGAGTCCAACTTTGCGGGCGCG
>CASGEQ010000133.1 GCA_949300535.1 uncultured Bacillota bacterium | reverse complement strand
CGGCGTATATCCCATCGATACGGATCGCCCCGACGAGATCGCGCAGTTTGCCGACCTGTTTGACGATTTTGATTGGCAGCTTTCCGAGTCTTCCCCCGAAGATATGCCATACGACCCCTGGATCTATCATATCCCGGAAGGGAAAATCCCCACCGAAGGCACCGTGATGATCTTTACCAAGGGTGAAACGGAGATCGGGCTTTTCATCAGGCATTACGGAGATCAGTCTTATGCCAGCGTGGGCGAAGAAGTATATGTCAGCGATGCCTATATTGATTACAGGCCGTTCAAGGCGCTCTGCCTTGAAATCGAAAAGCGGCAGGCGGAAGAAACGCTGGGACCGCCCAACAGCCCCGACTCCTGATCCCGATTTCCCGAAGTCGGAGGCAATTTGTTCATAACGGAGGAAACAATATGAAAAAAAGCATTTCTGTTCTCTTTTGCGCCGCCTGTATGCTGTGTCTGTGTTTTCTGAGCGGCTGTACTCTCACGTTTGGCAATCTCTCCTCTGCAAACAAGGTCTATTGTCAGCTGGACGGATTGTCCTCTCTTTCGTTTTCGGTCCAACCTCTCTCCACGAGGCGGGCGGACGTGATAGCAGAATTTGCCGCTTGCGTGGAAGAAGCGGAATGGGAAGAAACTGATCTGACGCGCGGCGATCTTCAAGTCGATCCGTGGGGCGATTCCGCTACTCCCACAGTGACGCGGCTCATCTTCAAAAAAGGAACCTCGGAGGTCGGATTCTGCATTGATCGGACGGGCGCCTCTTATGCCGTCGTCGGGGATACCGTATTCTCCACAGACGACGCGTCCCTTCATTCGGCGATCGAATCCTGCTGTCACGATCTCATCTGATATCGCATCTTATATCAACGAAACGCGCGGCGCGCCCGAACGGGCGCGCCGTATTATTCATTTCTACTGATCGCTTTTATTCTTAAAAGATTAAGTTTTTCCCGCGGCAGATCGCGGTATATTTTTTTACAGTTCAAACGGCGAATCTTCGCCGCACGGGACAGACTTTCCGCTTTCCGCGCAGACGCAAAGGCAGAGATCTGCGTCCGCCGCCTTTCTCTTCTTCCCGTCTTTGAGAGAAAACACGTGTTTTCCGTCCGTATAGTACAGCGTTCCGTCTTCGCCGAACGAGTAATCGCACACCCCGCGCGCGATCACCGTCCATTTCTCCCCGTCCCGTCGCACGAGTTCCCAGCTGCGCGGGATAAATCCGTATTCCTGATCTTTGAAACGGCGGTTGCGGCGCAACTCCTTTTCAACCTGAATGAGATTGCCGTCCACGTACAGCTTGCGCGAATCGGTTTCCCTTCCCTTGACGGGATTATCCCCGCCCGAAACGAGGCTTTTCCCCGTGAAACGGCGCACGAACGACTGCAAAAACAGGGCGATCGCCTGCACCAGCCGTACGGGAATGAGCAAGATCTCCGTAAATGCGTTCCCGCCCGATTTTTCCTCGGAAGGACGGCGGATACAATACAGCGTCCCGTCCGCGCTCTCCTTGGGACGGATGAGCGATCGGGTCGGATCAAAAGCGACTTCCTCTATTTCCGTCCCTTCCGTATTGACCCGATAAATGCGGGACGGAGCGTATTTTCCCGTAAATTCGCCCTGATAATTTCTGCCCGCGCCCGCGCTGTCAAAGAGAATATATCCCGCCCGCGTCACGGAAAAACAGGGGTGCGCGTCTCGGGAATCCCCTTCCGTCAGCGTTTTCAGCTCGGACGTGCGGCAGTCGATCAGCCCGATCTGCGAGGTCACGCCGTCGCGGCAGACCGTTACGGCAAGCCGCCCGCCTTTTGCGTCGAGATGCATGGAAAGAATCTGCAATTCGGAAGAAGTAAACACGTGCGCTTCCGGCTGCTTTTCGTCCGTCAGATTTTTGCGGTATACGCCCGACATTCCGTCCGTGGAAAAAGAATAAAATACCTCGTCTCCGCACGCCTGCACGGCGTTGACGTATGCCGTCGTGCTATCCGATAACGATCGGTCGAAATCCCCGCGGAACAAGGCGCCCTCTCCCCCGTATTTCCATTCCGCCGAACGCTTTCTCGTCTCGGCGTATTCCTTCATGCGGCGGATGCGCTCGCTTTCCGTTTTGCGCAATCCTTTTTCGTCCAGGACGGCGATTTCCGTTCCGTCCGTAAAGATGACTCTTTCCATGTTTCCCTCTTGTTCCGTTCCCGCCGCGCGTTAACCAAATTCCGCCGCGCCGCGCGTTACACGCATTATATCATAAATGCCCGCCATTGTAAACGTTTCGCCCGAAAAAGAATCCGCGGGGCTTTCGCTCCGCGGATTGCACTTTTTTACTTTTTATCGGGATTTCCCGCTTCCTTCTTGGGTGACTTTTCCGCCTTGGGCGCCTTTTCGTCCTTCGGAGGAACGGGGGCTTCGTCCGCCTTCTGCGGCGCGACGATCTTGGGCAGGCTGAGTCCCGCCATGTTGTACACCTCTTCCAGAGGAGGAAGGCTCTTCAACAGTCCCGAGAGGAAGTTCGCGGTCGTCGTCTTTCCGTCCGCGCCCGCGCCGCCGTCCCAGACGGTGACCTTGTCGATCTTCACGCCCGAGATCGCCTTGACCTGCTCCGCGATGAGCTCCTCGAGCTTATCCGCAATGAGCAGTCTGACCGCCTCGTCCGCGCTGCCCGCGCTTTTGACGAGCGCGTCCATACCTTCCGCCTGTTTGGTGAGCTTTTCGCGCACGCCGCGCGCTTCCGCGTCCATCTTCGCATAGATCGCGTCCGCCTCGCCCTGCGCCTTTCTTCTCGTCTGTTCCGCGATCGCCTCCGCTTCGATCTCCAGCTTTCTCTTTTCGATCTCCGCGCCGACGATGATATCCGCTTCCTTGGTCGCCTGCTCTCTTTCCGCACGCGAAAGTTCCGCAGCTTTTTCCGCGACATAGCTCTCTTCGAGCGCCTTTGCCGCCTGCACCTTTTCCGCCGTCACCGCGAGTTTGAGAGATTCCGCTTCCTTCTCGCGCAGCAATGCCTGCGAACGGGCGATATCCGCTTTTGCCTTGTTTTCGCCGTCGATTGCCGTCGATTCCGCTTCCGCGACGCGGATACGCTCTTCCATCTTCGCGTTCGCTTCGCCGATCGCGCCCTTTTTGTCCTCTTCCGCGACGGAGATCTTCGCGTCGTTGATCGCCTTCGCCGCCGCTTCCTTTCCGAGCGCGATGATGTATCCCGACTCATCCGAAATATCCGTCACGTTGACGTTGATGAGGCAAAGCCCCACCTTTTTGAGTTCGCCTTCCACGTTTCTCGAGATCGCTTCGAGGAACTTGTCGCGGTCGGTGTTGATCTCTTCGATGTTCATCGTCGCGATGACGAGACGCAGCTGACCGAAGATGATGTCCTTTGCGAGATCGGAGATCTGCGCGAGGGACAAAAGTCTGAGTCGCTCCGCCGCGTTCTGCATGATCGCGGGATCGGTCGCAATGCCGACCGTGAAGATGGACGGCACGTCGATACGGATGTTCTGCTTGGACAGCGCGCTCTTCAGATCCACCGAGATCGCGATAGGCGTGAGGTCCATGAAGGTGTACTTCTGAACGAACGGCCAGACGAACGCCGCGCCGCCGTGTACGCACTTCGCGGAACGGTACGTTCCGTCCTTGTTGGCGCTGATCTTACCGTAAATGACCATGAT
>CASGEQ010000132.1 GCA_949300535.1 uncultured Bacillota bacterium | reverse complement strand
CGTGGGCGTCGCGATCACCGCTTTTCTGCTCGGTTGCTTCGGGTACCTTACATATCCGATTCTCGTATTGCTGATCTACGCTTCCGTGGTCATGGTATCCGGAAAACGCATGATCCCCGGGAAATGGCTGGCTTTGGCGTGTGCGCTCGTGTGCGCCGTCTTCCTTGTCGTACATCTCGCGACGAGCGCCGCTTTTTCGGGCGGATACGGGGAATACCTTGCCGATTGCTTTACGGCGGGCGAAGGGGGGGCTGCGACCGCTACGGCGGGCGGCGCGCTGTTCGGACTCATCGTCTTTCCCGTCAAAAGTCTGCTCTCCGTCGCGGGGGCATATGTGTTCTTTTCGCTCCTGATCGTCGTTGCGCTGTTCTTCATTCTTCGCGCAACGCCGCTGAAATCCAGGATGACCTTCCGCTCCGTGCGCAGAGAAAAAGCGCGCGAGCCGCGCGTCAGCGGGATGAGGGCGTATCCCGGCGACGTGTCGTTTGAAGAGATGGAAGTACCTTCCCGCGAGCCGGAGCTTGACCGCGCGCGCGCCGCGCGCGCACAGGCGCAGGAACAGCCCGCGTCGGCAACCGATTATGTGCGTTCCGCCATGGCGGAAGACGACCGCAGGGCGCAGGAAGCGGCGGCAAGACCGCTCGACCCCTATCAGCGCAGCCGCGAGATCCTGTTCTCGACCGACCCTGCGACCAGTTACAGGAATAACCTGATTTACGACAGCGATTCCTATTTCAATTCCCGCGCGCGCAGAAACAATGCGGTTTCGGGAACGGAGGGTACGTCCTCCCGTCGCGACGCGCCTCAGCCCGCGCAGAGCGCGAGCTATTCCGAACGCTATGTATCCCGCACGGACGAATCGCGTTCGCGTATTCCCAAAAAGATCGTCAGCGAGCGCGACCCTTCGGCGGGGTATACCTATCCCCGCGCGTCTTCTGCGGAAGATGCGGAAATTTCCGATGTCGATCTCAATTACCCTCAGCGTCCGTCCTATAAGGCGGAAGAGTCGGGCACATCGTCCGTCCGCGATTATTACCGCAACGACGTGACGCCTTACGGAAGAGGGGACGCGTCGCCCTATGAGGAAGAGTTTTCGTCCGCGCCCAATATTTCGGATATTGCCCAGACGCCTCCCGCAAGTACGCCCGTACAAGCGGCGGAGAGCTTCCGCGCCGAGCGCGTGCAGCCGCCCGCGCAGGAGCCGTTTGAGAGTTCCCGCGCGACGGGAACGGCGGAGAGCTTCCGCGCCGAGCGCGTACAGCCGCCCGCGCAGGAGCCGTTTGAGAGTTCCCGCACGACGGGAACGGCGGATAGTTTCCGCGCCGAGCGCGTACAGCCGCCCGCACAGAAACCTGAACCGGACGCGCCGCTCGGCGGGCGCGGATTCGGCGAGACGGCCGATGAAAGCTCCGTGCGGTTCCGTTCGCCCGAGCGCACGGAACGCTGGCAGGAGGACGTTTCCCGCCGTGACGGCGATCAGGGATTTGTTTCCGATCCGCTGCAGGAGAGAGGCGAACGCTTTTCGGAAGACAAAAAACCGGTGCGCCCCTCTTCGGGCGACGCCGAGGTGCGGAGCAGAGAGGCGGGATTCCGCAGTCTGTTCTCCCGTTCGTCGGAAGAAGAGGAGGACGAGCCGTCCGTGCCCGAAAGCCGCGTATTCGACAGCAGGATAGGGGATACCCCGAGCCGTTCCAATGCGGATATGTTCGATGACGACGACGTGGACGACGGCATGACCGAGATCGAGGAAGAACCGCCCCGTGCGCCGACGATGCGCGCCCCGCGCACGTTTGAGCGGCGCGAAGAGCGCGGGGAGAGTTTTGCGCAGCCGGCGGCGGAAGCGCCCGCTCCCGAAAAACACGTATTCAAAGCGTATGTCAACCCGTCCGTATCCCTGTTCAGCGATTATGACGACAGCGTGAGCGTGTCGCAGGAAGAGATCGAGCGCAATTCGGCGATCATCACGGAAACGCTCGCGGGTTTCCGCGTGGACGCGGAAGTCGTCAAGGTGACGTGCGGCTCCGCGGTCACCCGTTACGATATCGATATCCCCAAGAACATTGCCGTCCGTTCGGTCATCAAGCACGACGCGGAAATCGCGATGCGCCTCCATGCGCGTGACGGCGTGAATATTTATTCCAACTCGGAAGTGGGGGCGATCTCCATCGAAGTCCCCAACTCCAAACGCGCGACCGTCGGGCTCAAATCGGTATTGCAGGCGGAGGAATTCCAGGCAAACAAGCCGGGCGCGCTCATTTTTGCGATCGGCAAGGACGTCGAGGGCAGGAACGTTTGCGGCAATATCGTCAAGATGAAGCATATCCTCGTCGCGGGCGCGACGGGTTCGGGCAAGAGCGTATGCCTCAACGCCATGCTCATCAGCCTGATCTGCAAATATTCGCCCGAAGATCTCAGACTCATCCTCATCGACCCCAAAAAAGTGGAATTTGCCATCTATGACGGGCTTCCGCACCTGATGATCAACGAGATCATCGCGGACGCGCAGAAGGCGGTCTCCGCGCTCAACTGGGCGATCAAGGAAATGGAACGCAGATATCTTCTGTTCGAGCAGAAGACGCGTTCGGGGAAACTCGTCCATAACGTGGACGAATATAACCGCAATCTCAACGAGAACGAGGAAAAACTTCCCAAAGTCGTCATCGTAGTCGACGAGCTCGCCGACCTTATGTCGGTTGCCAAGAAGGACATCGAAGACCGTATCCAGCGCCTTTCTCAGAAAGCGCGTGCGGCGGGCATTCACCTCGTCATCGCGACGCAGCGCCCTTCCGTCGACGTCATCACGGGCGTCATCAAGGGGAACCTTCCCACGCGTATGGCGTTCCGCGTCATTCAGGAAGTGGACTCGCGTACCATTCTCGACAGCTCGGGCGCCGAAAAACTGCTCGGCAACGGCGATATGCTCTACCGTACGGAGGGAATGTTCTCCTCCTGCCGCGTACAGGGCGCGTTTTTGAGCTCGGAAGAGGTGCAGGCGGTCGTCGAGGACATCAAGGCGCACAACGAGGCGTACTTTGACTCGAATATCGCCGACTATATCAACAATGCGGACAAGGGACAGGCGGCGGACGGCGGTTCGGACGATATGGACGGCGACGCGGTCGACCCTCAGTACATCAAGGCGCTCGCCATCGTCGTCAAGCTGGGTTCGGCGTCCATTTCGCTCATCCAGCGCAAGTGCTCGGTCGGATATAACCACGCGGGCAAGATCATCGAGTGGATGGAGCTGATGGGGTATATTTCGCCCTTCGACGGAAAAGCGAAGGCGCGCACCGTCCTTTTGTCCAAAGAAGAATTTGAAAGCAAATACGGGAGTCTTGACTGATGACTTTACACAAGAAATTCGGCATGATCTCGCTCGGCTGCGATAAAAACCGCGTGGACGGGGAGCGGATCCTCGGCGTCATCCGCGGACACGGCTGCGAGATCACGGACGATCCGTCCGAAGCGCAGGTGCTCGTCGTGAATACCTGTGCCTTTCTGGGCGCGGCGCGGCAGGAGGCGATCGATACCGTTCTCGAATGCAGCGAGTACCGCGCGCAGAAATTGGAAAAACTGGTGGTAACGGGCTGTCTGCCCGAAAAGTTCATAGGCGAACTGTTCGGCGCGCTGACGGAAGCGGACGTGTTCCTCGGGATCGACGATCGGGAATATCTCTTCGAAGCGCTGGAAAAGTCGTATGCGGGCGAGCGGGTCAATTACGTCGGAAGAAGCAAAGAGGACGTGCGCGGGGCGCGCGTTCTCACGACGTCGCCCCATTACGCCTATCTGAAAATTTCGGACGGCTGCAACAATCACTGCACCTATTGCCTCATTCCCAAAATTCGCGGCGCATACCGCTCTTATCCCATGGACGAGCTGGTGCGCGAGGCGGCGGGGCTCGGGCAGCTTTCCGAGCTCATCCTCGTCGCACAGGATACCACTCGTTACGGAGAAGATCTTTACGGCGGAAAAAAAATAACCGATCTCTTAAAAAAATTATCCAAACTTGACAATATCTGTCATATTAGATTGCTATACTGTTATCCGGAAGCCATCACGGAGGAACTGATCGCGGAGATTCGCGACAATCCCAAGATCGTGCATTATCTGGATATCCCGATGCAGCACTCGGAAGACCGCATCTTAAAGCTCATGGGGCGGAAGGGGACGCGGGCGAGCTATCTTTCCCTGCTCGCAAGACTGCGGGAAGCGGTGCCCGATCTCGCCGTAAGAACGACGTTCATTGCGGGATTCCCGACGGAGACGGAAGAGGAACACCGCGCGCTCATGCGCTTTCTGGAAGAGGCGAAGCTGGTCAACTGCGGATTTTTCGCCTATTCGCGCGAACCGGATACGCCTGCATACCGCCTGAAAGGGCAGATCAATCCTTCGACAAAGAAGCGCCGCGTGCGCGAACTGTACGAAGTCCAGGCGAAGGTATCCCGCGCATATCTGCAAGGGTACGTCGGGACACGGACGGACGTCGTCTGCGACGGCGTCGACTATGAAAAGGGCTGTTTTACGGGGCGCGCGTACTTTCAGGCGCCCGAGATCGACGGAACGGTGTATTTCCACGCGGCGGAAGCGGAAACGGGCAAGACGTACCGCGTTTTCGTGGAACGCGCGGACGATTACGATCTTTACGGACATACTACGGAGGAAATAGGATGAATCTTCCCAATAAAATCACTCTGACGCGGATTTGTATGATCCCCGTGTTTGCGGTCGTTTTCTTTCTGCCGCAGATCCCTTATAACTATCTGATCGCTGCGGTCATCTTTCTCCTTGCCGCGCTCACCGACGCACTGGACGGCCATATCGCCCGTTCGCGCAATCTCGTGACCAATCTCGGGAAATTCCTCGATCCCATTGCGGACAAGGTACTCGTTTCGACGGCGTTCATCCTTATGCTGACCACGCCCGAAGTCTTTGAAGCCGCGGGTGCGTGGGGGCTTATCGTCGCGGGCGTGTGCATTGCGCTCATTCTCGCGCGGGAACTCATCGTCAGCGGATTCCGCATGGTCGCGGCGAGCCGCAATCTCGTGCTTGCGGCGGATAAGCTGGGCAAGATCAAGACCATCTTTCAGGACGCGGCGATCGCGCTTCTGCTTGCCTCCATGCCCTTCCTTGATACGACGGCGGGGCAAATCGTCAACTATGTCGGCGGGGTATGTTTCCTGCTGTGTACCGTTCTGACCGTTTGGTCGGGCGTCAATTACATCGTGAAAAACAGGGAAGTTCTTCAATCGTAAGGACTTTCGGGTGAAATCGTGAAATACGCTTGTATCGTTTTACGCAATACGAAAAACCGTCTTTCCTCCGTCCGTTATCCGGGCGTGGTCGACGCATTTCTGTCGGGCGGCGTGCCGATGGAAGAGGTTGCGCTTCTTCCCTATGATTGCGCGTCCGCGCTGACTTCAGCGATCACGCGGCTGAGGTGCGACTGCGACGGGATTTTTCTCGTCTGCGACCGAGTGCTCTGCCCGTCCGCGAAAGAGGCGGTATCCGCCTGTGCGGGGCAGCCGTTTACGGAGGATTTTCTTTTAGAAACGCCCGAATGCCTGTTCGGGGTATTCCCCGCGAACGAAGCGGGGGAATCGGCGGTCAGAAACGAAGCGATCTCCCGCGTGGACAAGCGGCGGGGCAAGCGGTACTCGTCCATCGTCATCCGCACGGTGGGCGCGCCTGCGGAAAAGCTGCGCGCGGCGGTCACGGCGGCGCGGGAAGTGTGCGGAGATAAACTCGATTTCAACATCGAGGAGCATTTTTCGGACGCGCGGCTGGAAGTGATTTACGACTCGGAAACGCCCAAAATGCTGGCGGACGAAGTGACCCGTATCCTCGCGACAAGGCTGGAAGATTACGCTTACGCAATGGAGGACGTTGCGCTCGCTCAGCGCCTGTTCGACGTTTTGAAACTGCACCGCATGAAGATTTCGACGGCGGAATCGTTCACGGGCGGCGGCATAGGGCGGCGGATCGTGGAGATTCCCGGCGCAAGCGCGCTCTTTTACGAGGGGCTCAACACCTATGACAACGGCTCCAAGGAAGAGAGATTGGGCGTTTCGGCGTATACCTTAAAATCGCACGGCGCAGTATCCGACGAGGTCGCTTACGAAATGGCGGCGGGGCTCATCGAACAGGGGCATTGCGACGTCGCGGTCGCGACGACGGGCATCGCTGGCCCCAAATCGGACAATACCGACAAGCCCGTGGGGCTGTGTTATATTGCGGTCGGCACCAAGGAAAAGGTGCGCGTATACCGCTTTCATCTGGATGGAGATCGGGAAAAGATCACGGAAACGGCGATCAATCTCGCGCTCTTCCTCACCTATCAGGAGATAAAATAAGAAGGAGATAAACATGAACGACGAAAAATTGAAAGCACTGGACGCCGTGCTCGCGCAGATCGAAAAGCAGTACGGCAAGGGCGCGATCATGAAGCTGGGGGAAGCCGCGGGCAATACCGACATCGAAACCATTCCGACGGGCTGCCTCGCGCTCGATCTCGCGCTCGGAATCGGCGGATTTCCGCGCGGAAGAATGATCGAGATCTACGGTCCCGAATCTTCGGGCAAAACGACGGTCGCCCTGCACGCGATCGCGCAGGCGCAAAAGCTGGGCGGGATCGCCGCGTTCATCGACGCGGAGCATGCGCTCGACCCCGTGTATGCGAAAAATCTCGGCGTCAACCTGGATGAGCTGTACGTTTCTCAGCCGGATACGGGCGAACAGGCGCTCGACATCGTCGATTCGCTGGTACGTTCCTCGGCGGTGGACGTCATCGTCGTCGACTCGGTCGCCGCGCTCACGCCGAAAGCCGAGATCGAAGGGGATATGGGCGATTCGCACGTCGGATTGCAGGCGCGCCTGATGAGCCAGGCTCTCCGTAAACTGACGGCGATCGTCAACAAGTCAAAAACGTGCGTCATCTTCATCAACCAGCTCCGCGAAAAGGTAGGCGTCATGTTCGGCAATCCCGAAACGACTCCCGGCGGCAAGGCGCTCAAATTCTATGCGTCCGTCCGCATCGACGTGAGAAAGGCGGATATGCTCAAAGACGCAGACGGCGCGGTCGGAAACCGCACCCGCGCAAAGATCGTAAAGAACAAGCTCGCGCCTCCTTTTCGTCAGGCTGAGTTCGATATTCTCTACGGCGAGGGCATTTCGCAGGAAGGCTGCCTCATCGATCTCGGCGTGCAGTACGACGTGATCAAAAAGAGCGGCGCATGGTTCAGCTATAACGACGAAAAAGTCGCGCAGGGCAGAGAAAAAATGCGTCAGTTCCTCAAAGACAATCCCGAGCTTGCGGCGGAGATCGAAGCGAAGATCCGCGCGGCGGCAAAGGGTATCGCGGAAGAGGCGGCGCAGGACTGATCTTCTGCGCTTGTAAGCATATCACCGACGGGAGGTCGGCTTTATGGAATACGGTTATGTGAAAGTCCGCGCGGCATCGCCCGAACTTCGGGTCGCCGACGCGGAATACAATGCGGCTCAGATCGCAAACGAGCTGAATCGGGCGGCGGAAGACGGCGTTCAGCTTCTCGTCTTTCCCGAACTTTCCCTTTGCGGATATACCTGCGGAGATTTGTTTTTGCAGGAAAGCCTTCTCGGCGCCTGCGAGGAAGCGCTCGGTGCGCTGGTCCGCGGCTCTGCGGGCAAAAAGACGCTTTTCTTTGTGGGATTGCCGCTTTCGGCGGACGGGAAACTGTACAACTGCGCGGCGGCGGTCTGCGACGGCGCATTGCTTGCGGTCATTCCCAAGACCTTCCTGCCCAACTATAACGAATTTTACGAATGCCGCCATTTTGTGAGCGGCGAAGGGGAAACGCGCACCATCCGCGTGGCGGGGCAAGAGGCCCTGTTCGGGACGGATATTTTGTTCCGCGACGCAGCCATGCCCGCATTCTGCGTCGGATGCGAGATCTGCGAAGATCTTTGGGTCCCGCAGTCGCCCTCCGTTTTCCATGCCGCCGCGGGCGCGAATATCATCGTCAATCTTTCCGCGAGCAACGAGATCATCGGCAAGAGCGATTACAGGCGCCTGCTTCTTCGTTCGCAGTCGGCAAAACTCCTGTGCGGCTATGTCTATTCGGACGCAGGCGAAGGGGAATCCACTACGGACATGGTATTCGCAGGACATAACCTGATTGCGGAAAACGGCGTACTGCTCTCCGAAAGCGAGCTGTTTTCGGGCAACTGCGCGGACGGCGAGATCGACGTCGAGATGCTGGAAAACGAGCGCCGCAGGACGAATACCTTCCGCTCGCGGCAGGAAGGCTATACCGTCGTTCCGTTCTCCTCCTTCTGCGCCCCTTGTAAACTGACGCGCAGAATCGATCCCTTCCCGTTCGTTCCCAAGGGGAAGGAGCTGGAAGCGCGCGCGGAACTCATTCTCTCCATGCAGGCGCATGCCCTGAAAAAGCGGCTTTCTCATACGCACGCAAAGACGGCGGTCATCGGGATTTCGGGCGGATTGGATTCCGCGCTCGCTTTTTTGGTGACGGCGCGCGCGTTCGATCTTCTTGAAAAAGACAGAAAGGAGATCGTCGCGGTGACCATGCCCGGATTCGGGACGACGGCGCGCACGCGCGGCAATTCTCTTCTTCTCATGAAGACGATGGGGGCGACTGCAAAGACGGTGAATATCGTGCCGTCCGTCAGGCGGCATTTTAAGGACATCGGACATGATGAAAACGCGCTTGACGTCACGTACGAAAACGCACAGGCGCGGATGCGTACGCTGATTCTGATGGATATCGCCAACAAGACGGGCGGGCTCGTGATCGGAACGGGCGATCTTTCCGAACTTGCGCTCGGCTGGTGTACTTATAACGGCGATCACATGAGCATGTATGCGGTCAACAGCTCGGTGCCCAAAACGCTTGTCAAATCGCTCGTGGCGTATGAAGGGGAAAGATTGGGCGGAAAGACAAAGGAAGTCATCGACAGCATTCTGAACACGGAGATCTCGCCCGAACTGCTCCCGCCCGACCGTGCGGGGCACATCGCGCAGAAGACGGAGGATCTCGTGGGGCCTTACGAACTGCACGATTTTTATCTGTATTATGCGATCCGCCGCAGCTTTGCGCCCGACAAGATCTTTTTCCTTGCCCGCAACGCGTTCGGAGAGAAATATGACGATAAAACGCTCTTCAAGTGGCTGAAAAACTTTTACCGCAGATTTTTCGCACAGCAGTTCAAGCGTTCCTGCATACCCGACGGGGTGAAAGTGGGTTCGGTCAGCCTGTCCCCGCGCGCGGACTGGCGCATGCCTTCGGACGCGTCTTCGGCAGTCTGGATGAAGCGGCTTGACGAGCTGGAAGAGAAAATCGGGAAGGCGGACGCCTGACGGAATAACGTCGGAATGGAAGGAAATGCTGAACTTTTTTTGTGCCTTCCTTATCTGCCGCAGGAGTATTCAATTGCGGGAGAGAATGTTGCGGCGCGTATTCGCGGCTAAGAAAAATAGCCAAACCGTAGGCGCATAATTGCGGGAAACGAATAACACGGCAGGATATTTCCGTTGCGTTAAATCACCGCCCCAAAAGAGAAAAATGAAGAAAAATCCGCCTTTACAGGCGGATTTTTTCGCGTTCCGCACGGCTATCTTGCATTTATCCTATTGACAAGCATATCTAAATATAGTATAATAAAAAAGACAATGGCATAATTCTGTCCGTTATGTAGTTTTCGGGCAGTTTCATGGATATGAGTCAATCGAAAATGAAGGAGGCTGTTATGGAACAATTTTACAGCCTGCTCCTTGCGGTGGATACCGGGCTTGCGGTTGCGCTCGCGCTGATCGGACTTGTGGTCGGCGCCGGTGCGGCGGTTGCGGTTCTCGTGCTTGTTTACAAAAATCGGGCGAAAAAGAAACTTGATGAAACGAGCAAGCGCGTCGAGAAGATGCTCGACGATGCAAAAGCGGAATGTAAGCAATTAAAGAAAGAAGCCATTTTAGAGTCCAAGGAACAGGATCTGAAGCTGAGAAACGAATTTGAGCGGGAAATGAAGGAGAAGCGCGCCGAGCAGCAGCGCACGGAGCAGCGCCTCAATCGTCAGGAAGATCTGCTTGAGCGTAAAGAAGGGGACCTCAACAAGCGTTCTGAGGCGCTCGATCAACAGCGCGACGCTCTTGCCCGTCAGACGGAAGACGTCCGCAAGATGCAGGAAAAAGTGGAGCACCAGCACGAACTGATGGTGCAGGAACTCGAACGGGTGGCTCAGCTGAGCAAAGACGAGGCAAAGCGCCTCCTTACGGAAGAGATCCTCGACGAAACGCGGCACGATGTCGCTCTGCAGGTGAGAAATCTCGAACAGCAGGCAAAGGACGAAGCGGAACTCAACGCGAAGAACATCATCTCGCTCGCGATTCAGCGCTGTGCGTCCGATCACGCGTCGGAAACGACCGTTTCCGTCGTACCGCTTCCCAACGATGACATGAAAGCGCGTATCATCGGCCGCGAAGGAAGAAACATCCGCGCGATCGAGAATGCGACGGGTATCGAGCTTATCATCGACGATACCCCCGAAGTGGTCATCCTTTCGGGATTCGATCCCGTCCGCCGCGAAGTGGCGCGCCTTACGCTGGAGCGCCTGATCGCAGACGGCAGAATCCACCCCGCGCGCATCGAGGAGACGGTGGAAAAGGTCACCAAGGAACTCGATCAGCAGATCAAGGCGGCGGGCGAAAACGCGATGTTCGAAGTGGGTATCTTCGGGCTTCATCCCGAGATCATCAAGCTGCTCGGGCGGCTCAAATTCCGCACGAGTTACGGGCAGAACGTGTACCGCCATTCCATCGAGGTCGCGCAGCTTGCGGGACTGATGGCGCAGGAGCTGGGACTTGACGTCAATTTTGCAAAGAGAGCGGGACTTCTGCACGATATCGGCAAGGCGGTCGACCATGAACAGGAAGGCACGCATATCCAGATCGGCGCAGACCTTGCAAAGAAATACAAGGAAAACGCGATGATCGTCAATGCGATCATGGCGCACCACGGCGACGTAGAGCCCAAGACGATCGAGGCGGTGCTCGTTCAGGCGGCGGACGCAATCTCGGGCGCACGGCCCGGGGCGCGGCGCGAGACGGGTTCCAACTATGTCAAGCGTCTGGAAAAGCTGGAGGCGATCGCAGCGGGATTCCCCGGCGTGGAGAAAAGCTATGCCATCCAGGCAGGCAGAGAGGTCCGCGTCATGGTCAAGCCCGATCAGATCGACGACGCGCAGGCGATCTTCCTCGCAAAAGATATTGCAAAGAAGATCGAGAGCGAGCTGGAATATCCCGGACAGATCAAGGTAAACGTCATCCGCGAATTCCGCAGCGTGGAATACGCGAAATAAACAGAATACGAAAGCAAGCGGCGCGTTGACAGACGCGCCGCTTTTTGCATATGATGAATTGTGGTACCGCCATGGTATCATGAATTCTTACCACTGAGGTTATATACGTAAATGTATCATAATTATCATTCGTGCTGCTCATCCTATTCACGCAATTCTTGCAATTCATGCAATTCGTGTAATTCATGTAATTCGTGCAATTCGTGCAGTTCGTCTTATACGCGCAATTCGTGCAACTCCTGCGATTCATGCAATTGCTGCGGCACTGCCAATGGCTGTGCGTCGCTCTGTAGCTTCCTGCGCGAACTGTTTTCCTGCGGAAACGGCTTAACAATTACGGATGCCCACATTCGTGCTGTCACGCCCGCTGTTCCGGCTGCTGTCATTCCTGCGGGTGCGCCGACGCATATTATGCGGCTCAATACGGTCTGACGGAGATCGGAAACTGCGATTCCTGCAACTGAGAAAAAACGTCCCGGAAACGGGATGTTTTTTACTTTTTACAAAATGTAAGAAAATATTGTGTTTCATCCTTCTTTGTGCTATAATAGGCGCGAACGGAGGAGAATATGAATCACTTAAAGGAAGAATTGCGCCAAATTCGTTGGGGTAAATTTCTGAAATATCTCGCGATCGTGGTTGCGGGAAACCTGATAGCGTCGGCGGCGTCCGCGCTTTTTATTTTGCCGAATAACCTTATTATGGGCGGAACGACGGGAATCGGTATCTTTGTCGAACACTTTTTATCGGGAGAAAATTCTTCCATGATCGTCTCGGGGATCGTCCTCATCGCGAACGTCATTCTGTACCTGATCGGCGTCTTTCTCCTCGGGAAAAAGTTTGCGTTCGCCACACTTCTCGGGACGTTCTTATATCCCTCGTTCATGGGAATGTATTCGGCAATCCTCGGGGACAGAACGCTCACCGACAATCCCGTTCTTGCCATGATCTGCGGCGGCGTGCTCATGGGAGTGGGGATCGGACTTGTCGTCAGAGTCGGCGCGTCCACGGGCGGTACAGATATCCCGCCGCTCATCTTCCATAAATTTTTCGGGTTGCCCGTTTCCGTCGGGATGTGGATCATCGATCTTTCCGTCGTGTTATTGCAGGCGTTCATCATGCCCATCGAAACGACGATCTACGGCGCCGTCATTGTGGTGATCTATTCGGTTGTCATCGACAAAGTATCGCCGATCGGTCTGAAAAAGATGCAGGTGAAAATCGTCAGCAAAAAGTATCGTGAGATCCGTGAAATGATTCTCAACAAGCTCAATCGCGGCGTGACGCAGCTGTTCGGGGAAACGGGATTTCTGAAAGAACGCTGCAACGTGCTGCTGACCGTCGTATCCAACCGCGAGCTGGTGCGGCTGAAAGATGAGGTGCAGAAGATCGACCCGGAAGCGTTCCTCACCGTCAGCGTAGTCACAGAGGTGCGCGGAAGGGGATTTTCACGGGACAAGATCGCGTTGCCGAAGTCCGAAGAGCGGTTTGACGCAGAGGACCTGGAGGAAGTTTCCCCATCGCAGCCGAGTGAGAGCGGAAAACAAGTACCGTAACTCATCCGTCCGCCGCAGAAAACGGCGCGCACGCAATTTTGCGGAAATAACAGAATTTGACGGTTTCAGTTGATACACCGGACATTCGTACGGACATTTTGAGGAAAGCGACCGAAAAGACGAGCTTGGCTCATCTTTTTTGTTCCGATCAGATACATAAAATTTTCAGCTCCGAAATAGCGGAAATCCGCAAGGGGGAGCTTTATCACGCCTTTTCGTCGGAAACGTTTATACCGCGCTGATCCGTTTGTCGCAGGTGCAGAAAATTCCTCGAAATCCAGGACAAAAATGAGCATGAATATCATTTTTTTGGAATTTTTTACACGAAAAATTGTCTTGTAAAGGGGTTTCTTTCATGCTACAATAACCATGAAGTAATTGTGGGTATCTGTGGCAAAGTATGAAAAAACAGGCCGCGATACTGCAAGAAACGGATGATATGATAAGGAGGTAAACAATGCACAAGACTCTTGGAAAGACGTTTTTGGGATTGCTTCTGTGCTGTGTTCTGTTATTGGGCACGGGCGTGGTTCTGACGGCTTGCAAGCCCGCAGAGCCGACGGAGCAGACGTATACCGTCGTATACGATACTCAGGGCGGCGGAGAGGTGAAAAACGGGGAATATACGCCCGGGGTCAATTTCAATCTTCCTACGCCGAGCATCGGTTCCGATCCCGATATGTACGGTTATTCTTTCATCGGGTGGTTCTACGATAAGGCGTGCACGCAACCCGTCGACAGAAAGAATATCGATACGGCGAAAGCGGTGGACGGAACTCTGACGTTTTATGCGGGATGGAGCAATGTCCATAAAATCTATTTCGACACCAAAACGGAGCAGATCATCGAGCCTGCGGAATATGAATACGGCGAATCGGTCAGTTTGTCCGATCTGCCGACGCCCGACCCGCGCGTGGTCGGAACGACGGAATGCGAGTTCATTTGCTGGGTTCAGTCCAATTCCGACGCAAAAATTACGGAAGATTTCCGTATGGATGCGGTCGATATGTATTTCTATGCCCTCTACGATACGGGCGTGAACAGCAAATATGAACTGACGGAAGACGGCTATTATGCAAAATCGTTCGGGGCGAACACCGAACTTACCTCGCTTCCCGAATTTGAAGACGGCACGGTGCTCTCCGTGGATATGACCTTCCCTGCGGATCCTGCCGATTTCGGCGATGATTGCGGACCCGTGTTCGGATTTACCGAATATGACGAGGACTCCGCGGCGTTCGGAAACGGAAGCACGGGTTATATGTATCTGCTTATTTCCGCGGCGGCAAATTCCAGCTATACCACCAACAAAGGCGCGCTCGACGTCTGGGGTACATGGACGGACGCAAACGGAACCGAACAGGGGCCCGGACGGCTGTATTACCTCGGGATGGATACCGATCTTGAAGGAACGCCGTATCAGCTTAAATTTTCCGAATATCTTTCGAGCGGCGAACCCGAGACGTTTACATATACCGTCCGCCGCAGCGGAGATTGTTTCTATCTCGGCGTGGACGGAATCGAATACGGATGTATCGTGCTCGGCGCCGAACGCAAGGGAACGCCGACGGAAACGCTTACGGGCACGATCAGCGAGAATCTGACCGGTACCCGTTTGGGACTTCGTTCCAAGTCGACCAACGTGTACTATAAGAACATCAGCGTGACGGCTGCGGATAAAGTGACGATCAACTTCGACGCCGTGAACGGCAAGATCGAAGGCGAACAGATTTACACGGGTTCGTATGAATATGATGCGGCGATCGGATCTTCTCTTCCCGTACCCGAATATGAAGGTTTTGAATTTACCGGCTGGTTCTATACCGATTATGCGACGGGCGAAATGCGCGAGCTGACGGAAGAAACCATTCTGGATGCGAGTTTCTGGAAACTGAACGTGACGGCGCACTGGCGCAAAGAAAATGCGCAGCCTTACGTGATCAGTTTTGACACGGGCGTTGACGGTTACACGGTAGCCGACGTCGAGGAATGGTTCGAAGGCAATCCTCTGGAAGCTCCCAAGCTTTCCAAGACGTTCTGGACCTTCTCGGACGGATGGTTCTATGACGAGGAATGCACGAAGCCCGTGGATCTCAACGCGGTCGACCCGACGCAGACGAATGCGGGCAATACGCAGCAGTTTACGCTTTATGCACAAGCGGAAGAGCATGATTTTACCAATGACAGCTGGTCGCTGGCGGACGGCATCTGGTCAGGCGAGGGCGACACGCTGGTGAACGGATTTGAAGCAAAGGCAGGACAGACGCTCGAGATCGATATCACGCTGCCCGTATATTCCACTCCTTATGCGGCAAGCGGCATTTTGTTCGGGGCGACGGGACTGAATGCTTCTGACAGCTATTATTGGCTGCGCATCGTAGGCTCGTCCGATTCGAACGAAAAGGCGCGCGGCGCCATTCAGCTGTACAAGGGCAGTGCATTCGCAGGGGCGGAATATTCCAAGAGAATCGACGTCGTTCCTCTGCCCGGTTCCGCTTATGCGACGGCATATGAGGCTTATAAGACCAACGGCGAACCGCTTACGGTAACGCTGGGCGTCATCATTGAAGAAGATTGCTTCCACTGCATGGTGGACGGTACGATTGTATTCACCTATCAGTCGGCTTTGGACGGCGGTTATGTCGGATTCAAGCCTGCGGCAAATGCGACGATGACTTTCTCGGACATCCGCATTGTGCCGAACGCAACGACGGTCACGCTCGATGCGGGCGAGGGGACGCTTCCCGCGGATACGCAGAACCCCTTCGCTTTGCAGACGGGCGATGTGCTCGGAACGCTTCCCGTTCCCACGCGCGAAAATTACGATTTCGTGGCATGGATGTATAACGGAACGGCAGTCACCGAAGACATGACGTTCCCGGCTTCCGAGCGCGCGGTCACGCTTACGGCACAGTGGGCGGAGCAGGGCGCGAAGGTCACTATCACCTTCGACGCAGGGGAAGGAACGGTTTCGGAGCCTTCCCGCATCATCGACGCAGGTGCCGAAATCGGACAGCTTCCCGTGCCCGATCGGACGGGATATCGCTTCCTCGGTTGGTATGAGGGAGAAACGATCGTGACGGAGAAATCCGTATTCGTTGAATCCGCAACGCTCACCGCGAAATGGGAGAGTGCGTCCGGTTGGGACGGAACGACCGTTTCCGACGCCTATGCGGGCGGCTCGGGTACGCAGGAAGATCCCTATCAGATCGCAAGCGGCGCAGAGCTCAAATACTTTGCAAATACGGTAAACGGCGGAGAAACGTATGCCGACGCCTATTTTGCACTCACCGCAGATATCAATCTCAATTCTCATCCCTGGACATCTGTCGGGTCGGATGGGGCAACCTTCAGCGGAACGCTTAACGGCGGCGGATTTACCATCTCGGGACTGACGGCGCCTCTCTTCGGCAAGATGTCCGGCACGACGGTGACCAATCTGAAACTTGACGTCGCGATCGATACGACCTCGACCAATTCGGGTGCGCTCGGCGGAACGGTAGCAGGAAGCGCGGTGACGGTTTCCGACTGTGAAGTGCGCGGAACCATTTCGACGACGAAAGGATTGTCCGGCGGGTTCATCGGCTGGATCGATGCGCCGCTGACGATCACGAACTGCATCAACTATGCGGATATCACCTGCACGGTTGCAAGCGGATTTGCTTTCACGGGTGGTATTATCGGTTCGCATAACAGAGGCGTGCTGTTGATGACGGGCTGCAAGAACTACGGCGACATTACGGCTGCGACGGGAACGATGATCGGCGGTATCGTCGGTATCGTGCGCGTTACGCAGGCGACAGGCTCCCTGATCACGGAATGCTACAACTTCGGCGATGTGACGGGCGCTTCGCAGGTCGGCGGTATCGTCGGTTGCCTGCGCCTTGATTGCACCAACTGCTATAACAGCAGGGAAGCCGTCATCACGGGCGGTGCGGAGACGAATCCCATTGCGGGACAGGTGAACAACAAGGGTAAATTCAGCGGCTGCGGTACCTGCGACGCGAACGGGGAGAACAAGACGCCTCTTCCCGATCAGGCTTCTTAAAACAGGGCAACGGATTCCGTCCGTCGATCAGGCGGACGGAAAACACGGAGAACAGACATGAACAATAAAAGGAAAAAACGAATGGGTGCGACGGCGGCTTCTCTGCTCGGGGTCATGTTGCTCGGTCTGACTGCCTGTCAGCCCGGAGAACCTCCCGTTCCGCCGTATGATCCGTCTTCCCGCGTCCCGACGGACGAAAACGAAAAGATCGTGGATCTTTCCCAGAGCGGTTATGAATTTTATAACAATTATATCGAATTTTATGACGGCGACGGTGATATTTACGACATCGGCGATCCGTACGTCTTCCGCTACGACGGGAAATATTATCTTTACTCATCGCTGAACGGCGAAAAGCGCTTTTCGGGCCGCATTCCCTGTTGGGTTTCCGAAAATCTCGTGGACTGGGAATGGGGAGGCTGGGCTTACGATCCGCACAGCAGCGCGACGAATTCGGAATCGTATATCGCGTTCGCGCCCGAGGTCGTGTATTATAAGGGATGGTTCTATATGTGCGAATCCCGCCGCGGACAGGGACATTATTTCTTCCGCAGCGCGTCCCCGACAGGGCCTTTCGAACTGATTTCGGATAACCTGGGGATGGGAATCGACGGTTCCTTTTATCTGCACGACGACGGACAGCTGTATTTCCTCAGCGCGAACAACGCCATAGCGGACAGCAGGATTACTTGGTTTGAAATCGACTTTCCCGAGGATGAAAACGGAAACGTCAGCGTCGAAATCGACAATACGGCTTACACCATAATCGAGGACGCCTATCTGGACGGCTGGACGGAAGGACCCGGCTATTTCAAGCGCAACGGATACAGCTATTTTACCTATACGGGCAACCATGTCGACAGTGCGGGTTATAAAGAGGCGTATTCATACGTGAAAGGCGATTTTCCGCTGGAAGGGCTTTCTTCCGCATGGAACAACACGACGCTTCTTTCCACGGGTTTTGACAACGAAGCGCTTCCCGGCTACGCTTCCCGCGACGGAAGCAAGCAGGTGAGCGACTATCGCGGTCTCGGTCATGCCAGCAACGTGATCGGCCCCGACATGGACAGCATCTGGACGGCGTATCATAACGCCAACCGCATCAATTATAAGAATGAAATGCAGACGAGTACGCGCAAGTACAATGTGACGCAGTATTTCACGAACGGTCCTTATGTGCTTACCAACGGACTCGGGAATTATCAGAAGACGAAACCCGCAATGCCCGATTATTCGGCGG
This sequence comes from uncultured Bacillota bacterium, assembly GCA_949300535.1. Lineage (GTDB taxonomy): Bacteria > Bacillota > Clostridia > Christensenellales > Borkfalkiaceae > Gallimonas. The sequence goes on along the minus strand of CASGEQ010000132.1, from coordinate 20,060 downwards.
GTGCGGACGATCTCCAATCGTCCGGCGGCATGAAACTGAGCTCGGAGCAGACGCAGGCGGTCTTTACGGCGGAACTCAATTTCACATTGACGGACGGCAAGGGGAGCGCTGTTGCGGGATATCGTTCGGAAAACGAGTATTATGCGGTGACGGCGGACGGCGGGAAACTGACGGTTTCGCGCGTTGCGGGCGGAAAACGGACTGAACTTGCAAAAGCCGATATTGCCGTTTCCACCAATCTTTCTGCCGTTCATACCGTCAAAATTGCGGCGGGCGCGCAGAAAGCGGATATCTACTATGACAATATGCTCGTCGCCACCGTCAACGAAGCGATCGGGGCGGGGCGCGTCGGATATGCGGACGGAGCCGTGCCTTCCTCGACGGAGTTTACGGACAATGCGTTCGGGACATCCGATTTTGACGGCGTAAAAGACCTGACGGGGACATGGGCGGCGTACGCCTATATGCGCGGAGAAGACCGCGGCTGGCAGTTAAGCGGCGCAAAGACGCGCGCGGACGGCGTGCGTCAGGGCGAGCCGGAAAAGACAAAAACGGCGGAAAGCCTCGGCGCGACCGCGCTCGTGCTCGGCAGAGACGATTGGGTCAAATATATCGTCAATTCTCCTGCAGAAGGGGATTATGCGCTCAACTTCCTGCTCGGGAAGGACAGCGCGGGCTGTGTATTCGAAGTGATCATCGATAACGAAACGATCACCAAAATGGAAATCCCTGCGGACGCGCAGTTCGGCGAAAGTGAATATATCAATTGGTCGGCGGGGACGTTTTCCTGCGGAGAAGGGCTGCATACGCTCAAACTGCGCGTATACAGCGGAACGCTGGATATCGTGAACATCTCCACGGTAAAAAATGCGGAAAAGCTCGGGGAAGCTTCCGACGCGCTGACAGACAAGCAGAGTTCGCTCTTTTCCGTTTTGCTGGGAACGCGCTGTTCCTACATGCAGGCGGGATTGATGACGAATACGAACGATGACAGAACGCTTGCCCGTTTCGGAAACAAAGGCATAGCGAATTATGAGATTTCCGTGGACGTCAAACTCGTATCGAAGAGCGGCATGGGAGGGATCCTGTTCCGCATGAACGATTATTCGTATACGGATTACTCGACCACATCGCTCGGAGACGGGTTTGTCGGATATTATCTGCAACTCAGCGGCTACTATGTGGGGCTGTATAAGTACAATTACAATAAGTCTGAACGTCTCGGCGGACTCAAGCCGTCGTCCGATGCGCTTCTCGCGAACGGCACGAACGTCACGGTGACGATCCGCTGCGATAACGCGAATATCTCCGTTATGCTCAACGGGGAAACGGTCATTGAATATTTCGATCCGGACGCATATCTTTCGGGATACATCGCGCTGTTCGCGGAAAAGGATTCGAGCCTGCTTTACAGCAACTTCACCTATTCGGAACTTTGAGCCGCAGGATAACCTGCGAAAACGTTTATAGGAGGAAAAAAGATGAAAAAGAAAGGATTGTTTGCAATCGCTCTTGCAAGTTTGATGTGCGCGGCGGCGCTTTCCGCCTGCACGGGAGGCGGCGGAACGGGAATTACCAAACCGCCCCAATCCGATCCCGACAGCTGGAACTCGCTCGATTCGGGCGAAACGGTTCAGATCACACTTGCGGGGCGCGACGTCGATACGGAAAAGGCGAACTACGTCCAGTTTGTCAACGATTTCAACGCGACGCACGACAACATCGTCGTCACGCTCGAATGGTGGTCGGATCCGACGGCATACAATATCGCGCTCGACAGCATGGGGAAAAATCTTCCCGACGTCTTCATGCTTTCCAACGCCATGTTCACATCCTTTGCGGCGGCCGGGAAACTCGCCAATATCCGCGATCATATGGATGAATCGATCATGGACGACATGTACGTCGACGGGTACGAGGTGTATTATTTCGATCATGAGACCAAGACGCCCGGCATTACGGACGAGGCGGGGCTTTACGGACTTCCCAAAGATCAGGGTCCCGTAGCGCTGGCATTCAACGAAGATCTTCTTCGCGAACGCGTGGCGCAGTATAACGCAACTGCTTCCGAAGCGGATAAGATCGATCTCGATCGTGTCCTCAATACGATCGATCCCATGAATTTTGACTATTTCCTCGAACTGGGCAAAAAGCTCAAGACGGTGCTCGGCCAGGGCGAATATGTCTGCTCGGGATATGATATGCAGAGCGTCATCTATTCCAACAACGCAAACTATTTCACGGACGACACGGCGCGCACAGCGGCGATCGATTCGGATAATTTCGTCGGTGCGATCGAGTTTATCCAGAGCATGTACCGCGAGGGGATTCTCCCTGCGGCGGGAACGGTATCCTCGGGCGGCGAGACGGTGTTCACGTCCGGGAAATCGCTGTTCTACTTCTCTGCGACCGGTCCCTGGAAGACGAAGGATTACTGGCAGACCTGCGACTTTACCTGGAATCTCGTTCCCGTGCCCGTCGGAATGGCAGAAGGGGCAGTATCCACGGCATATATCGGCGGTATGTGCTATGCGATCTCCAACGAATGCCCGTATAAGGACGCGGCGCTCGAACTCGTCAAATATCTGGCGACGGATATCACGTCTCAGAGAACGCAGTATCGCCGCGGTCAGTGCATTCCCAACCTGATCAGCCTCGCGCAGGAATATGCGACGGATGAACACGGATTTATCGCTTCGCAGACGGGCGACGACAACCCTTGCCCTGCGAACCGCAGCGTCTGGATCGACGTCGTTGACGGCGTCGGCGGTAAGAAGACGGACGCGGACGGCAACGAATACACCGATAAAGTGACGGGTAAATACCGTGCGGAAAGCTTTACGCTCGACAGCACCTGGCTCAACTCGCTCAATCAGTTCATGAGCGGAACGACGGGGAACTTCGGTTCGTTCTGGGAAGCCAAAGGCGACGGGACGTGGGTAAACGTGCGGGAAGCGCTCGCGGCATATAAACCCGAACTGCAGGTTCAGCTGGACGAGAACTACGAAAGGCTGCACAGAATGTAACTTGCAACCGCCGCCCGTTTTCGGGCGGCGGAAACTTAAGGAGGAACTGCTATGGCTGAAAATATCCGGACAGAAGAGGCGCTTGCGCCCATGCCTGTCAGGCAAAAAAAGAAGAAGAGCACGCTTAAGCGCAAAGAGCATTGGACGGCATTGGCGTTTATTTCCGTCAAATACATAGGACTGATCATGTTTACGCTTCTGCCTGTTCTGTTTGCGTTTCTGTACAGCTTTACCGATTACTATGCGCGTATGGAAACAGAGCCGTTCATCACCAGAATCGACGATTTGTGGTGCGGCCTGAGCAATTACATACAGCTTTTTACGCATATCACATACGGGACGGCGTTCAAGAATGCGATTCTGAACAACCTGATCTTTCTCCTCAGCGTTCCTCTCGGGATTCTGCTGGGACTGGTCATTGCCGTTATGCTTTCGCGCGACGAAATCATCCGCGGCTCCCGCATATTCCGTATGCTCATCTATGTGCCTGTCGTGTCCTCGGCGGTCGCAATGAGCATTATCTGGCGCTATATCTTTGACAATCAGTACGGAATCATCAATCAGCTTACCGGCTGGGAGATTCCCTGGCTGACCGATAACAACTGGATAAAAGTAGCGATCATCATCAAGAGCGCATGGGGGTCGATCGGAAGGACGATGATCCTGTGCCTTGCAGCTCTCACCGCAGTCGGACGGGATTATTACGAAGCGGCAGAGCTGGACGGCGCGGGGGAGATGACCTGTTTTCTGAAAATCTCCGTACCGCTTATATCCCCGACGCTTTTCTATCTGTTCTGCACCGGATTTATTGCCAATCTGCAATCGTATGTAGACGCGCAGGTGTTTGCTCAGGGACTGCCCGGGGCGCAGACGATCGTCTATTATATCTGGAATTACGGCATCAACCGCAGCCTCTACGGGGTCGCGTCGGCGGCGTCCTTCCTTCTGGCGATCGGTATCATGCTGATCACCGTGCTGCAATTCAAGATTTCGGACAAGTGGGTATACAGCGAGTAAGGAGGGCACGTGCATGGAAAAAACTGTAACGCAGAATCAGGATAACCTGACTCATTTCCGCAAAAAGAACAACCCCATCAGAATCACGGGGATCACGGTGGTATATATTTTCCTCGTCGTGGTATGCTTCAGCTGCCTGTTTCCCTTTGTCTGGATGTGCCTTTCGAGCATCAAGACCGTTCAGGAAGCGGTCAATACGCTGGAACTGACCTTCTTTGCGCGCGATCCGCAGTGGGGAAATTACGCGAAAGTGTTCGAAAAGATCGATATGTTCCGCGGGTTCCTCAATACGATGCTGGTCGAAATTGCGACCATCCCCATCTGTGTTTTTGTGTCTGGAATGTCCGCGTTTGCCTTTTCGAAAATGGATCTCAGGCACAAAAACCTGCACCTGATGATTCAGCTCAGCGCTCTGATGATCCCTTATGCATGCGTAGTGCTTCCGCTCTATCGCGCCTATTACAGCATGGGACTTACCAATACGCTGTGGCCGCTCATCCTTCCGTCCCTGTTCGGCGGTGTGTCGATGATGTTCTTTTTCGTGCAATTCCAGCGCGGGATTCCCAATGCGATCTTTGACGCGGCGAAGGTGGACGGCGCGGGATATTTCAAGCAGTATGCGCTCATCATGCTTCCCATGATGGGACCAGCTGTTGCGGCTCAGATCATCTTTATGTTTGTCGGAAACTGGAACGACTTCTTCGCGCCGTCGCTTTATCTGACGACGGAAAACTCCATGACGCTCCAGCTCATGCTCAAATCGCTTTCCGACTCCAAGGTCGATCTGCCCATCGCATTTGCGGGCGCGGTCATCGCGTGCGTACCGCTCTATATCATTTACATTATTTTCCAAAGATACTTCATCGAAGGCATGGCGATTTCCGCCGTGAAGGGGTAAGGATATGTTCGCGCATGCTCAATGTTACAAACAAGGCTATCCGCGCCCGCGCTTTGTGCGGGACGGATGGACTTGTCTGGACGGGAAATGGAAATTTTCGTTCGACGACGCCGACGAAGGCGAAGCAAAGAAATGGTACAAAGGCGGAAAACTTTCGGGTGAGATCGTCGTGCCGTTTGCGTATCAGACGAAGGCGAGCGGAATCGGCGACGAGCACCGTCACGATCATCTTTGGTACGAGCGCACGTTTTCCTGCCGTCTTGCGCGCGGAAAGCGCCTTTTGCTGCATTTCGACGGTGCGGATTATACGGCGAAGGTATGGCTGAACGGGCAGATGCTCGGAACGCACAGCGGAGGATATTCCCGTTTTACCTTTGACGCCACTCACGCGCTCAAAGCGGGGGAAAACGTGTTGGTCGTCAAATGCGACGACTCCTATTCCGCTGCTCAGCCGCGCGGGAAACAGAGATGCGTTCCCGAAAACGTGTCCTGTTTTTATACGGACACCTCGGGCATCTGGAAGACGATCTGGCTGGAAGAAGTGGCGGACGTGTCTTTGGAGCGCGTTCTCACTACCTGTGAATATGAACGGCAGTGCGTGCTGTTCGAATATAAACTCAGAGGGTATTGCGAAGGGCTTACCCTGGAAATCGAAGCGTTTTATCAGGGCGCGCGCGCGGCGCGCACCGAAACCCAACTGTTTTCCGACCACGGAAAAATACGCCTCGATCTGACGCTGAACGATCATATGCTCAACATGAAGCCGTGGACTATCGGGCGGACGGAACAGCATTTCGATCTCGTCTATCGACTCCGCCGTGCGGGGGAGACGGTGGATGAGGTACGCTCGTATACGGCGCTCGTGGACTACCGTGTCCGCGAAAACCGAATCGAAGTCAATTATCTCCCTTGCTATTATTTCCGTATGGTGCTTGCGCAGGGGTATTATCCGCAGAGCGGACTGACGCCGAAAAGCGATGAAGAACTGCTCAACGACGTGCTCATGATCAAGGAAATGGGCTTCAACGGCGTAAGAATGCATCAGAAGATCGAAGACGAGAGATTTTATTATTTCTGCGATATGGTCGGGCTGTTCTGCTGGCTGGAAATGCCTGCGGTATATGATTTTTCGCCCGAAAGCGCGTCCGCGCTTATGCGGGAATGGACGGAGGTGGTCCTGCAATACAAGGGTTATCTTTCCGTTATGGCATACGTCCCCGTCAACGAAAGCTGGGGCGTATTGCAGACGTCGGAAAACGCTCAGATGCAGCGCCTGACGTCGGGGCTGTATTCTCTTACCAAAGCATTGGATCCGTCGCGGCTCGTCATTTCCAACGACGGCTGGGAGCATACGGAAAGCGATATCGTCACCCTGCACAATTATGCGCAGAGCGGGCGCGAATTGAGCCTTGCCTACGGGGATCTGTCCGCATTTCTGAGCGGGAAGCTGACGGGGGATACGCATACGCGCGCCCCGTTCGCAGACGGTTGGAAGTATTCGGGACAGCCCGTCATCGTCAGCGAATACGGCGGGATAGCCTTGCGCGCGGACGAAAAGGGCGACTGGGGATACGGCAACGCGGCAAAAGACGCCGCCGAACTCCTCGCGCGGATGCGCGAGCTGACGCAGGCGATCGTCGGCGTCGACGGCTGTCAGGGGTATTGCTATACGCAGTTTACCGACGTCATGCAGGAAAAGAACGGACTTGTGACGGAAGACCGCCGCCCGAAAGCGGATTTGAAGGAAATCCGTAAGATCAATTCGCTTGTACGGGAAATCTGAAATCCCGTAACCGATATAGGATGACAATGCGTCATGGAGCAGGCAAAGTCCGCTTCCGACGCCACAATTTTGATCACACCCGAAGGAGGTATAACTGAATGGGCGCAAAACTTGCGAAAGGACAGTGGGATTGCGAACGCGCATGGGCATGGTATGACAAACAGCCCTGGATCAGGGGATACAACGGATATCCTTCCAATTGCGTCAATCGCATTGCCATGTGGCAGAAGTATAATCACGGGGAAGTCATGCGGCAGATCGAATACGAATTCGGGCTCGCCAAGGAGACGGGGTTCAACGCCGTTCGGGCGATCATTCAGTTCGAATGCTGGTACTATGAACATGACAGCTTTATGGCGAATCTGGAAGAATATATCGCCCTCGCGGACAGATACGGGCTGAAGGTCATGCTGACGCTGGGGAACGATTGCACCGTTCCGAAGGAACTGTTTGTGCCCGTAAAATTCGGGGAACAGCCCGTAGATTGGGGGTATCACAGCGGAATCAGGCGCGGGCCTCATTCCGCCGGTCTCACAGGCCCCGGATATTGCCTGCTTGATGAGCCGTCGTTTGAAAAAGAGTATTATAAAATGGTGGATGAGCTCGCGGCGAAGTATTGCAAAGACGAACGCCTGCAGATCTGGGACGTATGGAATGAACCGGGAAACGGCAGGCGCGACAACCGCAGCATGAAGGCGATGGAAACCTTTTTTGAAATCATCCGTTCTCATGACCCCGTGCAGCCGCTGACCGCCGATTGCTGGAGTTATACGGCAGATTTCCTGCCCAAGCGGGAAATGGAACTGCGCGCCTGCGAACTTTCGGACGTCGTGACGTTCCATTATTACGGACCGTTCGCCAATATGGTCGTCATTATCGAAAATCTGCGCAAGGCGTACGGCAGACCTCTCATCAACAACGAGTGGCTGAACCGCATTGCGGACAACAACGTCAAGGATATTTTCCCTCTGTTTTATCTGGAACGGATCGGTTCCTATCATTGGGGATTGATTCAGGGATATTCTCAGACATATGAACCGTGGGGACATTATTTTGACGAATATCAGAAAGAGGGCTCCACGCTCGATCTTACCAAGTGGCAGCACGATTTGTATCGGTTTAACGGGCTGCCCTACGACATGAACGAGATCAGAACGATCAGGCGCTTCTGTGCGCTTGCCGATGAACGCGATAAGATAAAAATATAAAAAAGGAGAAATTCCGCAGATGAAACGCCTGTTCAATTGCATGGCGGCATCAGTGTTGTTTTTTGCCGCCGCACTGTCTTTTGCCGCTTGCGGCGAAGGGGGAGGAAAACCCATGAATCCGTCCGCGCTTCCCGAAATTTCCGAGATCACCGATCTGACCGATGATCGGTACGTCAATCTTTACGGTCGTAACTTTTATAACGACGGGCTGGAAGGGATGACCTTTGTCAACAGTGCGTCGGGATTCGAAGTGCGCTTTTCGGGAACGCGGCTCACCATGAGGGTGCAGATCGTCACTTCAGGCGCGGTCGGTTACGATAAATCCATGTTCTCCGTCTTTCTCGACGGGGAAACGGACAGTAACGCACGAATTCTGGAAATGCCGAAGACGATCGGCGCATTTGAAACGCATGTCGTCGCGGAAGGGCTGGAAGAAGGAGAGCATACTGTCAAAGTTCTGAAGCGTACTCCGTCCAATCGCGAAAGGTGTATCGTCGGGTCGATATCCACGGACGGAACCTTCCTCGCCGCGCCGCCGACGCCCGAAATCAGGCTGGACGTGTACGGAGATTCGATTACCTGCGGCGAAGGGGTAATGCGCGAAGTGACCTATCAGGAGTCGACGGGAAAATATATCGACAGCGCCGTCTATACGGCGGATACGCAGAACGTGTTTGAGTCGTATGCGGGTTTTGCCGCGCGCGAACTGGGCGCCGAATTGCGCGTGTTCGGCAGGGGCGGGATCGCGCTCAAATACAAGCGTCCGTCCGATGATTTCTGCGTCATGAACAATTACAGGAGCATGGCGGTAGATCTGAGCGTCGAACGGGGCGAATGTCCCGAATACGATTATACCTCCTGGACGCCTTCCGCCGTCGTCATTTACCTCGGGACCAACGATTATAATATCGGGCGGGCATATCCGCAGGTGGGTTATTCTTCCAACGGGATGACGTATGCCGTCGTTCAGTTTATCAACGAAGTGATCGGACCCAATTACGGCAAGCAGATTCCCGTTTTTCTCTGTTCCAATATGATGGTCCCCGATTCGGGACTGGACGAGTGCATGGAAGAGGCGAAGCGCATTTTAAGCGCGGAATACCCGAACGTATCGGCGGTGAAATTTGCGCCGGGAATTACCGCGCCGGGCGGACATCCCGTCGTCGGGGAAAGCGAAGTCGCAGGAAAACTTCTTGCGTCGGAGATCAAAAAGACGCTTGACAGTCTCGCCTGAAAGAAACGGCTGCGGCGGCTGCCGTGCGGAACTCAGATTTCTGTGACGACAAGCGCGCCCGCCTGTGCGCGGAAACGCGGAAGCATGTCTCAGTCGCAACCGCGGGCGAGGGGGATCCCCCGATTGCGCTTGCATTAGTAACGAATATTAAGTTTTATATGCAATAAGGAAGGAGCCGGAAAGAATATGAAAACTGTTACTGCAACGGAAGAGCGGATGATGATCGATACCTATCCCGAAGCCCCGCGCGAGGAACTTCCGATGTTTGCCAAAAACAGGGTGCATCAGCGCACTTCGGGGGATCCGTATCCGAATAAAGTCGTTCTGGAAGCGCAGCGTTCGGTGCGTGAAAAGCGGGAATATACCGTGATCAGACTGGAAAACGAATTTCTCGAAATAGCCGTTCTTCCCGAACTGGGCGGAAAGATCTGGTATGCCCGCGATAAGCGGAAAGGGTATGATTTTTTCTATCGGAACAATGTCGTCAAGCCCGCGCTCATCGGCGTTCTCGGCTCGTGGACTTCGGGCGGACTGGAATTCAACTGGCCCTTTCATCACAGAGCGTCCACCTTTATGCCCGTCGATTACGTTCTGGAACGCGGCGAAGACTGCGTGACGGTCTGGCTTTCCGAACACGATCCCATCGACAGGATGAAAGGGATGGTCGGTATCCGTCTGCGCGCAGGGGAATGCGTCTTTGAAACGTGCGTCAAACTCGACAACACCTCTTCCGTGCGCCGTTCCTTCCTCTGGTGGGAGAACGCCGCGGTTCCCGTGAACGAGAGCTACTCCATTTTCTTTCCCGAGGACGTCAATTATGTGCGTTTTCATTATAAGCGGTCCGTGACGCCTTACCCGATCGCTGACAATCGCTTCGGGGCATACAACGGGATTCTGTACGATCAGCCGACGGACATTTCCCAACATAAAAATACCCGTCAGGCGACGTCCTATTTCAGCGCCGAATCACAATTCGATTTTTTCGGCGGTTACGATGCCTCCAAAGACGCGGGCGTCGTCCATGCGGCGGATCACCATATTTCGCCGGGCAAAAAATTGTTTACATGGGCATACGGCCAGCTTGCCAAGACCTGGGAAAACGCCCTGACCGATTCGGACGGGCAGTACGCCGAACTGATGGCGGGATGTTATTCGGACAATCAGCCCGATTTCAGCTGGCTGGAACCGTTTGAAACCAAGACGTTCTCTCAGTTCTGGTATCCCATACACGGATGCGGAAAACCGGTTGCGGCGAATCCGAACGGCGCGCTTTTCTGCAAAGACGGAACGCTGTATTATCAGAGCGTCCGCCCGATTGCGGGGGCGGTCCTTACGCTCCGCGGCGCAAACGGCGAACGTTCGGAACGGGTCGATCTTCCCGCTTACGAGGCGGTCGCGCTTTCGCAAGCGGACGGCGTGTGCGAGATTTCGCTCAGGACCGATTCCGGAACGCTCCTTTCCCATACTTTCGGAATGAAATACGATCGGGAGATTCCCGCGCCGCGCAAAGAGCTGCCGTATTTCAAACAGGTCAAAACGGCGGAAGAGCTGTATCTGGAAGGACTGCACATGGTGCAGTACCGTTCCCCCGAATATCGCGGAGAATCGTGCTGGGAAGAGGCGCTTTTACGCGATCCCGACTATTCGCCCGCACTTTTGGCGCTCGCGCAGTCGTATCTGGAGGACTTCCGTTACGATGACGCGCTCAAAATGACTGAAAGGGCGGAAAAATCCCTGACGCGCTTTAATTCCCGTCCCGAAAGCGGGCGTCTGCGCTATCTGAAGGGACTGATTCTTCTGGGAAAAGAGGATTATAGCGGCGCATATGACGCCTTTTCGGCGGCGGCGTGGAATTCGGACGCAGTCTGTCCCGCATGCTTCCATCTCGGGCTTCTCGATCTGCGCGCGAAGGAATACGCCGCGGCGGAAGCGCATTTCCGCCGTTCGCTGAACGCAAACGCTTTGTGCGTGACGGCGGCGGCATATCTGGGATATGCGCAGTATCTGTCGGGCAAACGCGGAGAAGCGGACAAGACGCTTTCGCAGGCGCTGGCAGGCGATCCGCTCAATCTGTATGCGCGGCTGTTCCGCGCACTGATCGGGGGGGATTGTGCTTCTGCGGCAAAAGAGTGGAAAACGGACGCCACGCAGACCGTACTCGATCTTTCGGAGTACCTGCTGGAGGCGGGTTTGTACAGGGAAACCGTCTCGCTGATCGACGGCGCGGCGGCGGTCGCACCGCTCGGAGCCATGGCTTACTACGTCAGGCATGCCCTGACGGGCGAGGGCGGCGGTACCGATCGGGAAGGCATTGCGTTCCCTTCGCGGGCGTTCGAGCTTGCAATTCTGAAAAAAGCGGTGAGCGAAAATGCGGAAGATAAGACCGCACATTACCTGCTCGGGTGTCTTCTCTATGACAAGAACCGTGCGGACGAGGCTTCCCGTGAGTTTTTTGCGGCGGCTTCGGCAGGAGATTTCCGCGCATGGCGCAATCTCGCGGCGCTCTCCTACACGGCATACGGCGATATTCCGCGCGCCCGCAAATACCTGAAGGAAGCGCTGAATTGCGCGCCCGTCGGGGAAAAACAGCTTGAATTCGAATGCGCATACTTTATGGCAAAAACGGGAGAGGATGCGGCGAAGATCGCGGAATATCTCGAAAAATCGGGATATGACCGCGACGACCTTACCGTAGAACTTGCGCGCGCGTACAACCGCGCGGGCAAACCGGAAAAGGCGATCGAAACGCTTCTTTCCAGACAGTTCGTGGCATGCGAAGGCGGCGAGCACTATATCGCAGACGAATATATGTACGCGTGGTATCTGATCGGCGCGGAGCGTTACGGGCGCGGAGATTACGAAGGGGCGCGCGAGGCGTTCGTTTCGGCGCAGACGCTTCCGCAATCGCTCGGTTCGGGACTGTGGAACGAAGTGAAACTCGTGCCTTACCGCTATTTCGAAGCGGCGTGCCTGCTCAGGCTCGGAAAGCGCGAACAGGCGGAGGAGATCTACCGTTCTTTCCTCAGATACCGCTTTGATTATTTTTCGGATATGTATCTGATCACGCTCGCCTATTATGTCGGGAGAGCGTACGAGGAACTCGGCATGAAGGAGAACGGGGATTCTCTGGTCCGCGGCCGATTGGAAGAATTTGAAGCGGAGTGGGACAAAGAGGATACCGGATATTTCGGGACGACGCCGTTCTTCCTGGCCTTTGTGGACGCGCCTTCCGCGGCGCGGCACGCGCATTACGCATATCCGCTCATGATGTTCTCCCGCTATCTCAATGACGGGAAACGAACGGAAAAATACCAATCGGAATGCTCGAAAGATACATATCATTCATTACTCAGGGATTTTACCCGCTGAAACAGCAATCCGCCGTTCCGGAAGGTGCGGCGGATTTTTTTCACGGTTTAGGTTGAAATTTTCTTGCAAACGTGCTAAAATAAAGTATCAAGGCAGGAGGATCGAAGATGATCCACGTACTTATCGAAGAAAATTATGCGCAAAACAATCGGATCGACCAGCTCCTTCAGGGGATGTCTTCCGTCGTCAAAAAGAAGCGTATCGGAATAAAGCTGTACACGGATGCTTCGTCTTTGGACGAAAACGTGCGCGTGGTCGTTTTGCTGTGCGCTTCGCTGAAATGGGCGACGGATACGATCGAATATCTGAACGCTGCGGGCATTCATCCGCTGTTGTTCGGATTTCAGTATATCGATACCATGTATGAATACAGCTGCGTGACGCCGACGTATACCAAGACGATGTATCTGCTGACCAGTCATCTCTTGTCTCAGGAATCAGGGGCCATCGCCTTGCTCGGCTATAATTCCGATTCGCTGCCCGATCGGCTCAAACTCATGGGGGTAAGGCATGCGGCAGACCGATTCAACGTTCCCATGCGCGTATTCAAAAACAGGGGAAACGTCGCGGCGTGCATCGCCGATTTTGCCGAGAACGGGAGCGACGCGAAAAATATCGTGTGCGTCAACGACGGGATTGCCGTTATTTTGCGCAACAATTATCCCGAACTGCTCACAGACAGGCAGATGTGCAGCTGCAGCGGGATGAAGATCTCCGAATATCTCAATCCTCGTTATCCGACGAGCACGATCAATTATTACAAGGCGGGGGTACGCCTTGCGGAGCTGTATCTGTTTCTGGATAAATGCGACGTGATCGCGTCCACCGTCATGACGATCGATATGGACATCGAAGCGCGCGGAGAAAAACTCGAAAGCGCCATGCCGTTCAGCGGAATGGTACACAGCAACGCGGAAGTGGATTTTTACGGTGACGCACTGGTAAAAGAGGTGGAGAATCTCGACCGTATGCTGTCGCTTTGCGATGAGTTGGATATGGAAATTCTGCGCGACACCATTCTGGGAGTGCCCTATGAGCAGATCGCGGAAAACCGCCATCTCGCGCCGAATACCGTCAAATACCGCGTCTACGCGATGGTCCGCAATGCGGGACTTTCTTCGCGGAAAGAGCTGCTCGCCGAGATCGCAAAATATCATCTCGAACTCGGAATTTCCGAATAAAAAAATACAAACAACATGACAAAAAACGAAAAAAAGATTGTCTTGAAAAGCATCCCGCCTTCCTGTATAATGGAACTATCAAAAGGTGGGACAATTTATTATGAAAATCAGACGCAAAAAAATCACAATTCCGACTTATTGTGTCGGAGCCCCCGAATCGCTTCCGCTGTTTTTTGAAAAACGCCCTTATCAGGGTGCGAGCGGAAAAGTATATCCGATTCCCTTTGTCCCGACGCTGTCGGACGAGAAAAAGAAAGTTGCCTATGACGGATATGTGCTGGAAAACGAGTACGTCCGCGTGGAACTTCTGCCCGAACTCGGCGGCAAAATCCACAGCGCCGTCGACAAGACGAACGGTTATGATTTTATCTATCACAACCGCGTGATTAAACCCGCCATGGTCGGACTTGCAGGACCTTGGGTATCGGGCGGAATCGAATTTAACTGGCCGCAGCACCATCGGCCGACGACGTTCATGCCCGTGCAGAGCACGATAGCCCGCAGTGAGGGCCGCAGGGCGGTATATATGGGCGAAGTCGACTATTTCCATCGGATGAAGGGAATGCTCGCGCTTTCTCTCGAAGACGGCTGTTCCTGTATCCGCGCGGATATCACGGTCTACAACGGAACGCCCGTCGCGCATCCGTTTATGTGGTGGGCAAACATGGCGGTGCAGGTAGACGACAATTACAGGATCGTCTTCCCGCCCGACGTGGAATATGTCAACGATCACGATCGCCGCGCCGTGATGTCGTGGCCGATCGCGAAGGGAGTATATCATACGGCAAGACCGTATGATTACGGCGACGGTACGGATATCCATATCTTTTCGTCGGTCAAGGTGCCGTCATCGTTCATGGTATCCAAAGGACAGTCGGACGGCGACTTTGTCTGCGGTTACGATATGAACGGACAGCGCGGCGTCGTTACGGTAGCCGATCATCATATCGCGCCCGGTAAAAAGTTATGGACGTGGGGCAGCGGGAAATTCGGCAAAAAATGGTGTTCCAACCTCACCGACGACGGTTCGCAATATGTGGAACTGATGACGGGATGCTATACGGATAACCAGCCCGATTTTACATGGATTGCGCCTTACGAGACCAAGAAATTCACGCAGTACTGGTATCCCGTGCGCGACATCGGAGAAGTCAAATGCGCGACGCCCGAAGGTGCGTGCAACCTGGAAGACAGGGACGGGATTTTTATCGGATTTTACGCGACGCGCGAGCGGAAGAACTGCCGCATTTTGCTCTGCGACGGAGACAGCGTTCTTTTGGACGAGGGAGCGGACGTTTCGCCTTCCGCGCCGTATACAAAGACGGTCAGCGGCGCACAGCTGCGCGAAGGAATGAAGCTTTGCGTCGTCTCGGCGGAGGGGAAAGAGCTCGTCGTTTACAGCGTCCCGCACCGCGGCTGCAAAACGCCCATCACGCCGCGCAAACCTGCGGCGGCGCCCGAAGAAATCGCGACCTGCGAAGAACTCTGGCTCAACGGAGTTCATCTGGAACAGTATAAACATTTTGCATACCGTTCGGAGGATTATTTCCGCGAAGCGCTTCAGCGCGATAAAGAGGACGCGCGCAGCAATGAATCGATGGGGGATGAATGTCTCCGACGCGGAGAATATCGGAAGGCGGAGGAGTTTTATTCCTCGGCGATCGGCCGTCTGACGTTGCGCAACGACAATCCCGCGCATACCGAGCCTTACTATAAGCGCGCGCTCTGCCGTTTTGCGGAAGGAGATTTAAAGGGCGCGGAAGACGACGCATGGAGAGCGGTGTGGAGCTATCCCGTCCGCAGTGCGGGATATTATCTGCTGGCAAAACTTGCGGCGCAGCGCGGCGACAGGAA
Organism: uncultured Bacillota bacterium; assembly: GCA_949300535.1. Classification (GTDB taxonomy): domain Bacteria; phylum Bacillota; class Clostridia; order Christensenellales; family Borkfalkiaceae; genus Gallimonas. The sequence goes on along the minus strand of CASGEQ010000132.1, from coordinate 4,490 downwards.
CGCTTGTCTTGCTATGCTCGGAAAGAGCCTTGAAACCAACGACGGGCATTTGTGGGCGAAATATATCCGTGCGGTTCTGACGGATGACGGAGCGGCGATATCCGCTCTTGCCAAAGAGGACCCGCTTTTCTTCGAGGGGACGGACGGCATCCGCCGCGCGGTCGATTTTGCGGTCGAACTGATGCAGTTCGGATGCAACGGGCATGCGCGCGATATCCTTCTCAACGCCAAGGATTGCGCGATGAAACACTATTATCTCGCGTATCTGTGCGGGAAAGAGGGGGATGCGGCGGGCAAAGCGCAGCAGATCGCCCTGGCTGACGCAAGCGACTGGCGCTGCGAATTCCCTGCCCGCACAGAAAGCCTTGCCGTGCTCGGCTCTGCAGATACGCCGATGGCAAATTATTACCGCGGCTGTATCCTGTATAACCTCGGGCGCTGGCAGGACGCTTGCGGGGCGTGGGAGAAGACCGTTCAAACGATCGAATTTGCGCCCGCATACCGCAACCTTGCGCTCGGATATTACGATCACTTGTCCCGCGCGCAGGACGCGCGCCGCTGCCTTGAAAAGGCGCACGCGCTCGCACCGCAGAGCGATCGCATCTTCTATGAACTGACGCAGCTTTATAAGGCGCTTAATCTGCCGCTTTCCGAGCGCATGGCATTGTATGGGAATGAGCCGGCGCTCACCGCGAAGCGCGACGATACGACGCTTGCCTATTCGGTATTGTGCACTGTCTACGGGGAATACGTTAAAGCCAAAGCGCTGCTCGACGCGCACAGGTTCCATACATACGAAGGCGGCGAGGGATATCTGACGCAGCATCACGCCTGGCTGCATTTCCTGATGGGGCGCCAATTGCTCTCGGCGGGGCGGGTGTCCGAAGCGGAAAAAGTGCTTTCAGACGGGCTGGTGTTCCCCGAGAATTACGGAGAGGAGAAGAATTATTTCGTCAACGATGCGCCCATCTATACCGCTTTGGCGGACTGTATGGCGCAAACGGGCAGAAAAGATGCGGAAAACGAGTATCTTGCCCTTGCGCTTACGACCAAAGGCGCGCCGACGGTTCACAGCTATTATCAGTGTCTCGCCTTACAGCGGCTGGGCAGAGACGACGAAGCGAACGCGCTTGCGCGGGAAATGCTGCGCATGGGAGAGGAGAAAATCGCGAACGCCGCGCTGGACGATTATTACGGCGTCGGAGCGCCTGCTTATCCGCCGTTCGGCTATGATATCGAGCGCGCGCATAATCTGGCGGGAAACCTCATGGTTGCGTTTGCAAGCCTGATTCTGGGGGATAAATGCCGCGCGCGCCGCAGCGCAGCGATTGCCGAAGAGATAGACCGCGGAGATTTTTCCCTTCATCTTCTCAAACAACTGCTCAATGCATAACAAACAAAAACGCCCGACGGGGCGTTTTTGTATAACAGGAGAAATCAGTGAATAAAATTTTGTTGATCGGCAGCGGGTGGCGCGCGAATATGTGGGCTCGGCTGATTGCCTCGCTTCCCGAGGTGCAGCTGTCCTGTGTCCTGTGTCGGAACGAAGCCAAAAGAGCGCCGTTTGAGGAATATGGGGTTCCTCTGGTCGGAAGTTACGAACAGGCGTTTTCCTATGCTGCCGACGCGGCTCTGGTCTGCGTGAGCAAAAAGGACAATTTTGCCGTATCCCGATATCTTTCGGAACGGGGTTGCAGCGTATTGTGCGAAACGCCCGCTGGCATGACGGAAGAGGAGCGGAGCGCCTTTTCGGAATTGCCCGTACAGATTGCGGAGCAGTATCCTCTTCATCCGATTTTCGCGGCGGTCAGAAAGGTTTGCGAGCAAGGACTGATCGGGACGATCGGGGTACTTGAGCTGTCCTGTTGCCACGGGTATCATGCGGCTGCCCTGATGCGTTCTCTGCTCGGGACAGGCTTTTGCCGCCCGCAGGTGAAGGCCGTGCATTTTTCCGATTCTTACGTCGTGCATGCGGGCAGACAGGGCGAGTTCGCGCCCGAATGCAGAGAAAATAAGCGGACGGCGGCGTATCTGGATTTCGGAGAAAAGAAGGCGTTTTACGACTGGTCGGACGGGCAGTATTTCTCGTCGGTGCGCCGCGGCGGATTTCGGCTTCAGGGCACTTGCGGCGAACTGAGCGGAACGGGTGGCGTTACGTTTTCGGGAGGGTATGCCGCGACGTTTTCGTTCGATCGCATTTACGACGGGCGCGGCGGAAGTTTATATCCGCCCGATCTGGCAGCCATAAATTGCCTCGGAATGCGCGTTTATGAGAACCGATACCGCGGTCTCAGACTGTCGGAAGAGGAAATTGCCATGGCGGAGAGCCTCAGATTGTTCCTGGACGGACAGGGATATTCCGCACGGGACGGCGCATTCGACGCGGAAATCGCGCAACTGATGTCGGGGGAATGACATGAACGCATTGACGGATATTGTTTTGGAAAATCGGGAATATCGCGCAGAATTCTCTTCCGCGCGCGGCGCGACCTGTTTTCGGCTGCTGCATAAGCCGAGCGGCCGCAACATATTGCGTACGCCGAACAGCGAAGACGAGCTGCGGCAGAATGTTTTTCTGTACGGAAATCCCGTGCTGTTTCCGCCCAACCGCATCCGCGGCGGCAGCTTTACCTTTGAGGGGAGAGAGTACCGTTTCCCCCTGAACGAGCCTCAAAACAACTGCCATCTCCACGGCGCGCTGTATGAAAAGCCGTTTTCCGCGGAGAAAGTGTCTAAGTCCCGCGTTGTGTTCCGTTTTGCCGCAAACAGCGGCGAATACCTCGGATTTCCGCACGCTTTTGAGATCGTCAGGAAATACGTTCTCGATCGGGAAGGCCTTACGGAAGAGTTCTCCGTAAAAAATTGTTCGGAAAACAATATGCCGTTCATGCTCGCCTTTCATACGACGTTTATAGCCGAAGAATGCAGCCTGAAACAGCGTGTAGGGCGGGAACAGCTGCGCGACGGGCACTTTCTTCCGATCGGGGATTACGCCTCGGGAAGAGCGCGTGACAGGGCGATTTCCGCAGGGGCATATCTGATCGGGCAGGAGCATCTTTCAGCTCTGTATGAGGCGGAAGAGGGTACGGCATGGATACGCGATCTGTATCGGGATTATGAAATTATGTATACGATGTCTGACGAATATCGTTACAGAATGATTTTCGCCCCGAAAGATGCAGGTTATATCTGTCTGGAACCGCAAACGTGTCTGATCGACTGTTTTCATTTGAATACGCCCCCTGAACAAAACGGACTGATTGTATTGGCGCCGCACGAGTCGAGACTGTTTTATACGAAAATACAATTAAAGAGAAAGCGCTGAAATAAGTCCGTTCGGAATTCTGTCGCGATACCGTTTCGCCTCCTCGCGCGAACCTACGCAGAATGCCTGAACTTCTGAGCTCTTCTCTGCGCACAGAAAAAGCCCGCCTTTGGCGGGCTTTCTGTGGCGCAGAGAAGAGGATTCGAACCTCCGGACGAGTCACCCCCGTCACACGATTTCCAATCGTGCTCCTTAAACCACTCAGACATCTCTGCAAGCTTGTTTATTATAATATGTTCTCTCAAAAAAAGCAAGCGTTTTTCAGCCGTTCATATAAGATTGTAAGGATAATTTTTATCAGAATAGTCCAATGATCATTCGATCGGCTAGTGGCAGACAGAAAAATCAAAGATGAATAAAAAAAAATTATTTTGCTAAAAATTTATCAAATTTTGCTTGTCAATGCTTGACAACCTCAGATTAAAATAATAAAATATTAGACAGTAAATGAATTAAGGAGATACAGATTCATGAAGAAGTTTGTTGCTGTTGCACTTACGGGTGTATCTATGTGTACGCTTTGCCTTGGGCTTGCTGCTTGCCAGGGCGGAGACAACGATGGTGCGGCTTACGCGCTTGTCCATGGCGGTTCTTATGTCGGTGAAGCGACCGTTTCCGTCGACAAAGATGGCAAGGTCACCGAAGCTACCCTCAACGAAGTCTGCCTTCCTACCTATGTGACGGCAGGCGAGGATGTCGCGGAAGCGGATAAGGTTACCGTTACGGTTACCGACCACGGTTCAGAAGTCGAGAAGTCTTATTATAAAACCGTTTCCTACGGCGATGTCACGTTGACCTATGACGCAACCGCAAAAGATTATAAGAGCGGTTCTACGACCATGGCTGAGTTCTTCCAGACCGAAGCGAATGCGAAGGCTTATTTTGAAGCTGTTATGGGAAACAAAGTTTCCGTGACGGTCGGCGGCGAGAAGAAGACGGACATCATGAACAAGGCTTCTCTTTGCAAGGAAGAGAACGGTTACTGGACCAAGCAGGATGCGGACGGAAATGATTATTCCCGTTGGGAGATGAACCGCGACGCTACGGTCAACTATGTCAAGGAGCACGGCGTGGATCTGCTCGATTCCCTTGTCCGCAACACCGAAGCGGAGAAGGATGAATACGGCGCTGACGCGAAGTACTGGGTCGACACGAACGGCGTTTC
>CASGEQ010000131.1 GCA_949300535.1 uncultured Bacillota bacterium | reverse complement strand
ACGAATCGCCGTTTCCGATCGGCGCCGCGCTTCCCTCGCGAAGGGAGCCGGAAAGGAATTCGGACAGAGGTTTTGCCTCCTGTCCTTCCAGCTGATATTTCCAACCGGAGACCTTTGCGAGCGCATCCGCATAGTCGGAGTTGTCCTCATACCAGAAAAAGCTCTCGGGAAGATCCTTTGCCCCAACGGTGATATTGCCGTGAATGACGATCGCCGCGGGAGAGAACTGCGCGAGCGGCTTGCCGTCCCAGGCGTATGTCTTGGTCTCTTTGACTGCGTCCCAGCCGCTTCCCGTTCTGCTGTCGAATGCGGAAAGCCCCGTCGCGTCGTACACGTTGTAGCCGTCCACGATCGTCACTTCCACCGTGAATCCGCCGTTTCCCACCGTCGCCGTATCGTAGATGGAAGAGGGCTGTACGAGGATGCGGAAGGTCTTGCCCACTGCCGCCTCGGTGAAATCGTAATAGTTGTTCGCGCCGTCGATGGAAACATACTGAGAAAGCAATTCTCCCGAAAGTTCGGTGTACGTTCCGCCCTCTTCAAGCAGGGAAACGGTTGCGATCGTCTCCACCTTGCTTAAAACTTCCGACTCGTTGTTCTCGCCGAGCGTTGTGGCGCGGGGCAGAAGCACGAGCGGATTATCGTCGCCCGCCTTATATCCCTGCGTCTTGTCGACAAAGCCGTACTCCCCTTCTCTCGCCTTGCCCGAGAGATAATCCTGCACCGTATCGGGCTGTGCAAAGGTCATCAGCTTATCCGCCGCCTTGACGGTGATCTGCGCGGTCACGGACACGGTGTTGATCGTCTGTCCGCCCTTATTGACGAGCGTATAGGTCACTTTGTATTCGGGCGTTCCCACTTCGTCCGTGTCGATGTCCGCGGAGTTGTTGGTCATGCCCGACGCATTGTAACGCACCGTTTCGCTCGTATCGTCGCTGTAATGAAGCACGACGTCGCAGGCGGGATTGAACGTCTCGCGGACGGTGTATTCCGTCTTCAGATTTTTAAGTTCGAGGCTCTCCACATACGCCACCGTGATCTCCACCGCATTGGACGCAACGCCGCCCACGTTGACGGTGAAGGAATACGGCTCGTCCGCTTTGACGGTCGTATCGATCGCGGTATAGCTCACTTTGGAGCTGGAAAGGGTGAGCGTAACGGGCTCCGCGACGCCTTCGTACGTAGCCTTAACGGTGAACGCCGAATAGTCGATGTCGTCGCCCTGTTTATACGCCGTCTTCCCTTCCGCGACGGAAAGCTCGACTTTGATCACTTTCGCTTCATCCGCATTCACGCGGAACGTTGCGCTCGTTTCCTTGCCGCCGAACGTGATTTTCAGGGTATATTCGCCCGCAAGCGTGATGACGGGTTTTTCGAGCACGATGCCGCTGTTTCCGAGCACGGACATTTCTTCGCTGCCGCCGTCCGAGAAAGTCACGACGAGGACGATCGCGTTATAATCGATCTCGTCCGCCGTTTCATACTCCGCCGCAAACGTGCCCTCTTTGATCTCGATGCTCTGCACTTCGGGAAGCGCTTCGACGTTGACCGTGACCGTGACGGAAAGCCCCGCATATCTGACGGTGAACTCCTTTTCGCCCGCCGTCGCGGTGTCGATGCTCGTATAGGTGATCCCGTCGTTCTCGCTCGCCCTGATCGTCTCGTCCGAACCGTCGTTATAGACGACGAGCAGGGAGATCTTGTCGTAATCCACCGCGTCGCCCACCGTATATTCGAGCGCGAACTCGGTGCCTGCAAGCTCGATGGAAACGGGCGTCTTCTGCGCCGTGACCGTCACGGGGATGAGCTTGGACTGACCCGCATATTCGATACGGATATTCTTTTCGCCCGACGTTTCCGTGGAAACGCCCGTGAATTTCACGCCGAACGATTCAAAATCTTTGTACTTGACCGTTTCGCTCGTCTTGTCGTCATAGCTGACGATGATGCTGATAGGGCTGTAATCGATCTCCGCCCCGACGACGTAACTCGTCTGAAAGCCTTCCGTGCGCACTTCGAACCCTATAGGCGCGCGTCCGCAGCCGACGAGCGGCAGAACGAACGAACAGACGAGGATGATCGCCATTAACAATGATGTCACTCTCTTCTTCATTTTCGTTACTCCTTTCCCGCGCGGCTCATTCCGTCGCAGGCATCGTTATATAGATATCACAGCTTACGCTGACGTTTTTTCCGTCCGTGGACGAAACGCGGACGGTAAGGGAACCCGGCTTGGAAACGAGGATGTTTCCGCTCACGAGCTCCGCAAGCCCTTCGTCCGACTGATAGGTGATCTTCACGTCCACCGCGTTGCGGTCGGTCGCATTCTCCGGCGAGACCTCGAAGGTGAACGGGATCGCGAGATCGTCCGTATATTCGAATACCATGTAATGCGAACCGTCCGCTCTCGTCTGCAATTCGGGATTGGTCAGGCGGATCTCGGTGATATAGACCTTGCTGTTATAGGATACGATCTGCATTCCGAAAAACCCGACGACCACGATGGAGGCGAAGAAGATCGCCGCAATGATGAGCGCTACCGATTTTTTCATCCTTCCCCTCCTCTATTTCTCCGCGTAATACAGTTTTACGCGGGTGCAGTACAAGTATACGCGAGCCGCGAGCAAAACCGCCGCCAGCAGGAACACCTTGACCATGGCGAGCGTCATCCCCTCCCCGATCAGGAAATAGAGAATGCCCGTGAACAGCGCGGATAAAACAAACGCCAAAATGGCGGAATTGCGCTCGTTGGGGTTGCTGTAAGTGACGCCGACCGTCGCGTATTGCTCGCTCTGCGGATTCATGATATCCAGCTCCGCGCTCCATAAAAGATGCGCGTACGTCGCAAACAGCACCGTTCCGCCCAGCAGAACCGCCGACGCCGTGCCGATCTTTGCGACCTCCGCATACACGCAGACGGACGCGATCACCGAAACGAGCGAACAGACCGCAGGCAGGACGAGGCGGGCGAGCGTGTCCGCAAGATAGGGCACGGGGCGGGTCTTGAGAAGATAGCGCGCATTTCCGTCCTTACTGTATACGGAAGCATACTCCGCGTTGAAGGAAAGCATGAGAAGAAGCATGATGAGCACATTGAACGCGATCGTCATATACTCGCCCGCGAGGCGGGTGTTCATCGCCGCGTAAACGCGGTTCAAAAGCAGGATCGCCACGGGCATGACCGCGATCTGCAGCACATATTTGAGGACCTGTCTGCCCGAACGGAAGTTCTTGCGCACCTCTTCGGAAAGCGCGCTCATATACTTGCTGTGCACGCGGTTTTTCCTGGGACGGATCCCGTTCTTTTTCGCAAACTCGAATTCCTTGCTCGCCATGCGGAAAAAGAGCGGGCGGGAGGCAAAGAACACGATACAGAACAGCACGGCGATCGTCCCGATCATGCCGCCGAAATAGGCGAGCGTATAGACGGAAAAGAGCCTGTACACATAATTGACCGTCTGTCCGACCAGCATCCTGACCAGCCAAAAAAGCGGCAGGAAGGCGTTGCAGGCGGCATTCAGCGCGTCCTGCACGGTGTAAAAGAGCGTGCCCCACGACCCCGCTATGTTGATGTTTTCGGGAATGAGCCGTATGACCGCCACCACCGCCCACGTCGCACCCGCACAGGCGATGACGAAGAGCGCCGCTTTCAGCCAGTTATACCGCTTGACGAAACGGTATACGTACATGGCGGGAATGCTCAGCACCGCGCCGATGAGCACGGGCAGCATGGATACGAAGATGAGCCCGAAGATGAGCCAGGGATAGTAATACGCCGCCAGAGAATTGACCATGCCGTACGCGATGAACAGCGGAAGCGTGAACACGACGTTCTTCCTCAGCTCATAGATATAATAGATGATGAGCTTGGACAAAAACACCCAGTTCGCGGGCACGGGCAGCGTGAGCAGCACCTGATTGTCCTTGGACAGAAACAGCGTATCCGTGAGCCCCAGCGTGCAGCTGAGCACGGAGAGCACGAACATGGCAAAGAACACAACGGATACGACGGTCACGGGCAGTTCCGCCCAGAAGGAGAAAATGCGCAGCGTCACGGCGGTACTGAACAGGAGATAGATGACCGCCGTCACGCACGCCACTAAAAGCAGCGAGAGCACGGATTTGAAGATGATGCTCCGCCTGCTTTTCAGGAAGGAAAGATCCATCTTGTCCTTGAGCTGCATCATGACGAGCGCATGAAGGTGACGGATCATAACGCGGCCTTTCATGCCTTCGCCTCCCCCTTGTCGTCTTTGCGATAGCTGACGGGAAGTACTTCTTTTGAGTTGATCACGCTCATGTAGAACTGTTCGAGCCCTTCGCCCTCCCGCTCGATCTCATCCACCGAGCGCACGCACTGAATCTGACCCTTTCGGATGATCGCGATCCTGTCGCAGATACGCTCGACGACGTCGATGATATGGCTGCTGAAAAAGACGATGTTCCCCTCTTTCGCGTGCTGTTTCATGCACTCCTTGACCTGGAAGATGCTGTTGGGATCGAGACCTGTGAGCGGTTCGTCCAGGATCCACACCTTGGGATTGTGAATGAGCGCCGCCATGATGGTGACCTTCTGCTTCATCCCGTGCGAATAGGTGCGGATCTGGTTGTCGATCGCCGATTCGAATTCGAACAGGCTGATATACTTGTCCAGCCGCTCCTTCCGCTCTTTGGCGGGCACGTCGTAAAGATCGGCGATATAGTTGATGTATTCGCGCGCGGTCAGCCGCTCGTACAGCGCGTAATGGTCGGGAACGAACCCGATCATCCGCTTCGCCTGCACGGGCTGTTTCGCCACGTCATAGCCGCACACCTCGATCGCGCCGTCCGTGATCGTCTGAATGCCGACGATGCTCTTGATGATGGTAGACTTTCCCGCGCCGTTGGGGCCGAGGAACCCGAAGATCTCCCCGCCGCGCACTTCGAGGTCGGCGTCCTTGACCGCATAGACGTCGCTGTTGCCGTAACGTTTGGTGAATTTTTTCAAGATGAGTTTGTCAGCGTTTTCCGGTTGCATAGGTTGCTCCACACTCCTTCCCGCGAGCGCGACCTCGAGCGCGAGGGCGTCGGCGCGGATTCTTTTCTTTCTGCGGCGGATATCCGCCCAACCTGCGATCATATCGTGTCCCAGTTCGTACACGAACCACATACCCAGCGCGAGCAGGACGTATACGAGGAAGAACAGGAACTGATACAGCGGATAAAAGGTAAATTGCAGCGTTCCGATCCTGAAACTCCATACGATGTTCCGAAGATCTTCCGCCCACTTCCCCAGTTTGCCGACGATAAAGTCGCTGTTGAGGAAGAAATAGTCCACCGACGCATTGTAATTGGAAAACCATGCGTTGATGAAGAGGATGAACACGAAATAGACGGCGAACGCGATGAGCGAATATTTGAATTCCTTCCGCCCGGGACGGGGGAAAACGCCCAGCGCCACGATGAGCACGGGCATATAGAACGCCGCCATGTGGTTGCTCCAGAATGCGATAACGCCCGTCGCGAAAATAGCTCCGTCGCCGTAATTGGGCATCGCCATTGCGAGGAACGCGCCTAAGACGTTGATAAAATAAGTAAAATAGAACAGGCGTTTGAGACGGAACAGGAGGCAGAGCACCGTCACGTACAGCGCCGTATGGCACAGGTGAAGCGGAAGTCCCGTCACGTTGGAGAAATCGACCAGACGATGCGCGCGGGAGAACACGAACAGCACTTCCAGAGAATAGTAAACGAGCGCGAACATCACCGTGTTCTTGTCCGCTCCGCGCAGAACGAGATAGGCGACGACGGGGATTGCCACGGACAGATACATGAACATTCTGTGCCAGAACGTAAGATCGAGGATGACCATCGTCGCGGGGCCTTTACCGAACAGCACTTCGAGCGCGTAATCGGGCATGCTGCACGCGAACATGGCGACGAGCCCGAGCGCAAGGAGAAGATACTTCTTCCAGCCGCAATGCACCGCTTCGCGGAAGGAAGGCGCGCACTCAACGAGCAGCAGTCCCGAAATCGCCAGCCCGATCCCCACTTCCGCCGCCATCAGCCCGCCGCGCGCCGTCAGGGCGGGGAGCACCTCGGGACCGCATACCGCAAGCAGGAAATTGGAGAACAGCGCGGCGTTCAGAAGGTAAGCCTCGCAGCCGAGCATCGCCGTCAGGCGATCCAGCCATTTTGCGCGGTAGAACGGGAACAAAACCAGCAAAAATACCGTCGCGTGCGAAATCCAGATCTGAATGACGCCGAACGCTACATACGAACGGCTGGCGAATCCTTCGGGAACGGACAGCGCGGTGCTGTTCATGATATATTCATCCCCGAACAGGTAATAGCGGGCGAAAAATGCCGCGAAGAACACGAGCGCCGCAGCCTTGAAGAACACGCCCGACTTTTCCTTTTTCCATTTCATGACCGCGGCTCCCGCAACAGCGGTTACAGCCGCCGCGCCCGCCATGATCGCATAATACCAGACAGACACCCCGATACCTCCTCTGCATTTTCCTCAAAAGACATAAAATTACCGGAACAAAGACCATATCTGCGTCGATTTTGCGGGACAACAAAAAAGATACCCCGAAACAACGCGGTATTATCTTCCTTCCGGTATTGGGAATTTAGGATAAAAACTGATTCTGGAACGAACAGCCCGACCCGATCGGCGCAGGAACGGCTTCCTCGCGGCAGAGCGCGGCACAAAAGCGGTTGCCTTCCGCAACCGTGCGCCCGATGAAGGATACGGGACGGCTCATATAAGCCCGGGGCTGAGAGAATGCGCTTCCTCTGCCGAAGAAGGAGAGGAAAGAAAAGCCGATCAGCCCGAAATAAATCTGAGCGAAAATCTGGATATCTGACAAGAAAATATCCAGTCTCTGAACGGGGAAAAAGTGGTTGAACCATTCTCTGAAAGAGAACAGCGCGGAATTATTTTTGGAAAACGCAAAACAGCCGATCGCAAAGATCAGCCAAAGGCACCGGAAAATCCAGTCGGCAAACAGGCGCAGACTGAATCTTGCGCCGACCGCCGTTCGGTTATTCTTCCAATCTCCCATTCAGAGTATCCCCGAAATCTCCGCGCGGATCCCCCGATCCGCCGTCCGATAAATTTATTGTTGATTTAATTCTATCATATCGTTTGCCAATTGTCAAAAATATTTTTTGACTGTCCGTTTTTTTTCCGTATTTTTAACTTGTTTTTCACAAAAAGTTTTCTTTCCACAAATTATATCCACCTTTTCGTTCGGATTTTCCGTCAAATTTTTTTATGAAACAAGCGCAATTTTCCCCCGTTTTTGAATTGCCTTTCGCAAATTGAAGTGATATAATGCTCTGCGGAAAAAAACGAAACCCGCTCAAATGCGGTAAAAAGAAGTGACCCTATGCTGGTAATTATCGAAAAAGTCTGTATTATCATGCTCGTGCTGTTCGTGTTTGCCGTTCCCGGATTTATCCTGCGCAAATGCAACCTTGTCCGTCCCGACAGCATGTACTCCCTCGCGAACATTCTGCTCTGCCTCTGTCAGCCCATGCTCACCGTCAAGGCGTTCGCCGTCGATCCCCTGCCCCCGTCGGGCGAAGTACTGCTCAACTTCCTTTACGTCTTCCTGTTTTCGCTCGCCGCAGTCCTTCTCACGTTCGTCGCGAGCAAACTCGTATTCCATTACATGAAAGCGCCCGAAGAGCGCCGCGCGCGCGACGTGCTCATCTTCATCGGCACCTTCTCCAACTGCGCGTTCGTCGGTATTCCCTTCATCGATATGTTTACGGGCGGGAACAGCGAAGCGATGATGTACGTCATCGTATTCACCGCCGCTTTCAATCTCATCCTCTGGACGCTCGGCGCCTACCTCATCACGCAGGATAAGAGCCAGATCTCCGTCAAAAAGGCGATCCTCAATCCCTGCACCGTCGGCGCGCTCGTCGGGCTTCTCCTCTTCTGCGTGCCGCAGATCAACATCTTTAACATGGACGCCGTTTCCGAATTGCAGCAGATCGTCGTCTATACGGGCAACATGACCGCGCCCCTTTCTATGATGATCGTCGGAATCCGCATGGCGGAGCTCTCCCCGCGCACCCTCTTCTGCGACAAGCGCATCTATCTTTGCGCGTTCGTCCGCCTCGTGCTCTCCTTCGGGCTGACCTATCTTCTTATCCTTCCCTTCCGCCTTGCGGGGCTGTTCGCGGACTCCCCTTACGTCCTGCTCGCGCCCGTCATCGCCATGGCGATGCCGCCCGCTTCCAGCGTGGTCGCGTTCGCGGAAAAATACGGAGGCGAAAAGGAACTCGCCGCCGCCGCATTCACGACGGGCACTCTCCTTTCCCTCGTCACCCTGCCGTTTGCGCTTCTGCTCGTCAGCCTGTAACGCCGCATTATCCGTCCGAGCGCGCCGACAGGCGTCCTCTGACATAACAACATGACAACCGCCGCTTCTTGCAAGCGGTTTTTTTATGAGAAAAGGCGCGCCGCCGCGGAAGTTTCCGCGGCGGCGCGCCTTCTTATCCGAAGCATAGGACTGCAAACACAGAGTGTGTTCTGACAGAGCGCGTTTTTTCTCTCCGCGTCTGCCCGTGCCGTCAGATCTTTTCTGCCCGATCTCATTCTTTGCATAATCCGTACGAGCGCGCGAGCTTCTCGAACGCGGGAAGCGCGCGCACGATGGTATCTTTTGCGACGCAATAGGAAATGCGCACATATCCTTCCGCGCCGAAGCTGTCCCCGGGCACGAGGAGCAGTTCGTACTTTTTCGCCCGCTCGCAGAACGCCGCCGCGGACGGTTCGGGCGAACGCACGAACAGATAGAACGCGCCTTCCGGCTTCACGCAGCCGAACCCGTCCTCTTGCAGCGCGCCGTAGAGGATATCGCGGTTTTCCGCATAAACCGAGATGTCGCTCGTCTTTCCGAGGCATTTCGCCGCCACCCTCTGAAAGAGAGAGGGCGCGCACACGAATCCGAGATCGCGCCCCGCGCCGCACACTGCCGCGAACAGCGTTTCCGCTTCCGCCGCCGCGGGATTGACCGCGATATAACCGATACGTTCCCCCGCGAGCGAGAGCGATTTGGAGAAGGAATAACAGACTACGCTGTCCTGATAGAAATTCATCACATAGGGCACTTCCGCGCCGTAAGAAAGTTCGCGGTAAGGCTCGTCCGAGATGAGCAGAATCGGCGCGCCGTATTCCGCGCTCTTTTCTTCCAGAAGTGCCGCGAGTGCCTGTATCTCCCCTTTTCCGTATACCGCGCCGGTGGGATTGTTGGGCGAATTGAGGATGACCGCCTTTGTCTTTTTCCCGATCGCGCGGCCGATCGCCGCGACGTCGAGGTGGAAATCCCGATCGGCGTTCACAGCCTTCACGACGCCGCCCGCGCCCTCGATGAATACCTTGTATTCGGGGAAATAGGGCGCAATGACGATGACCTCGTCTCCCTGATCGAGCACTGCGTGCAGGGTAACGGTCAGAGAGGCCGCCGCCCCCGCGGTCATATAGATGAGGTCCGAGCGCATGGGAACGCCGAAACTTTTCCGGATATACTCCGCGACCGCCTCGCGCACGTCGGGCGCGCCCGCCGCCGAGGTGTATCCGTGCAAGATCTCCGCGGGCATTTCACGCAGCAACCTTTCGATCTCCTCCCGCACGCAGTCGGGCGCTGGCACGTTGGGATTGCCGAGCGAAAAATCGAACACGTTCTCCCGCCCGATCTCTTTTGCCCGCTCGTTGCCGTACTCGAAGATCTCGCGGATCGCCGAGCGTTCGCGCCCCAAATTGACACTTCTTTCGTGATACATATTTCGCCTCCGTCAAAGCACTTTTTTCAGGAACTGCCCCGTATAACTCTCGGGATTTGCCGCGATGCGTTCGGGCGTGCCCGTGCAGAGAATCTCGCCGCCGCCGTCGCCGCCCTCTTTGCCGAGGTCGATCACCCAGTCGGCGACTTTGACCACATCGAGATTATGCTCGATGACGAGCACTGTATTCCCGCTCTCGCGCAGGCGGAGCAGAATCTGCACGAGTTTATCCACGTCATAGCTGTGAAGCCCCGTCGTGGGCTCGTCGAGGATATAGAACGTCTTGCCCGTCGAGCGCTTGGAAAGCTCGGTCGCCAGCTTCACGCGCTGCGCCTCGCCGCCCGAGAGCGTCGTCGCGCTCTGCCCGAGGCGGATATAGCCCAGCCCCACTTCGTTCAGGGTGCGCAGTTTGTTATAAATGGAAGGAATGCTGCGGAAAAACTCGCAAGCCTCCTCCACCGTCATGTCCAGCACGTCCGCGATCGACTTGCCCTTGTATTTGACGTCCAGCGTCTCGCGGTTGTACCGCTTTCCGCCGCACACCTCGCAGGGGACGTACACGTCGGGCAGGAAGTGCATCTCGATCTTGATGATGCCGTCGCCCGAGCAGTTTTCGCACCTGCCGCCCGCGACGTTGAAGGAGAACCGCCCCGACTTGAACCCGTGCGCCTGCGCGTCGGGCGTCGCCGCGAACAGATCTCTTATCATGGTGAACACGCCCGTATACGTCGCGGGATTGGAGCGCGGCGTCCTGCCGATGGGCGACTGATCGATGGCGATGACCTTATCGAAATACTGCATTCCGTCAAACGTGCCGCACTTGCCGACGGGCAGATGCGAGCCGTTGAGATTGTTGGCAAGAAGAGGCAGGATGATCTCGTTGACGAGCGAGGACTTGCCAGACCCGCTCACGCCCGTGACCGCGGTGATGAGTCCGACGGGAACTTCCGCCGTAATGCCTTTGAGGTTGTTCTGCCTGCACCCGCAGACGCGGAATACCCGTCCGTCGGGCGCCTTGCGGACGGAAGGAACTTCGATCTTTCTGCGCCCCGCGAGGAAATCGCCCGTGATCGAGCGCGGCTCGTTCATGATATCCTGCTGTGTGCCGCAGGCGACCACCTCGCCCCCGTGGATCCCCGCCTTGGGACCGATATCCACGATATAATCGGCGGCGCGGATGGTATCCTCGTCGTGTTCCACCACGATGAGGGTATTCCCGAGATCGCGCAGTCCGCGCAACGAAGCGAGCAGGCGTTCGTTGTCCCGCTGATGCAGTCCGATGCTCGGCTCGTCGAGAATATACAAAACGCCCGTGAGCGCGCTCCCGATCTGCGTGGCGAGTCGGATACGCTGGCTCTCGCCGCCCGAAAGCGTGGTCGCGCTCCGCGCGAGGGTGAGATATTCCAGTCCCACGCCCGTGAGGAAGTTGATGCGGTTTCTGATCTCCTTTAAGATGCCGTCCGCGATCGCATGCTGCGTGGGCGTGAGCTGAAGATTTTCGATGAAATTTGCGAGCTTGCCCACGGGCATCTCGCACACCTCGGCGATGTTCAGCCCGCCGACCGTCACCGAAAGCGCTTCCTTTTTCAGCCGCTTCCCGTGGCAGACGGGGCAGTCGCTCGTGCGCATATACCGCTCGATATCGTACTTCACGCCCTCCGAAGAGGTCTGATTATACCTGCGCTGCAGGTTATTGACAAATCCCTCCCATGCGCTCTTGTAGGTACTGTGGAAGGAATGCGTATTGTATTCGAGGTCGATCTTCTCGCCGCCGTTGCCGTACATGAGGAGGTTGAACACCTCTTCGGGCAGGTCTTTGACGGGCACGTCGAGGGAGAACCCGTAGTGGCGGGACAGCGCGCCTAAATACATCTGCGTGACGGAAGAGGAATCGAGGTTCCAGCCGCTGATGCGGATCGCGCCCTCGCGCAATGTCTTGGTGCGGTCGGGACAGATGAGATCGGCGTCCACCGCCTGCTTGAACCCCAACCCCGTACACTCGGCACAAGCTCCGTACGGCGTGTTGAAGGAAAAGAGGCGCGGCTCGATCTCTTCCAGCGAGAGATTGCAGTCGGGGCAGGCGTATTTGGTGGAATACAGCGTTTCCTCGCCGCCGCAGTCGATGACGACCAGCCCGTCCGCGAGCTTCAACGCCGTTTCCAGGCTCTCCGAAAGGCGCTTTATGAACCCCTCTTTGACCACAAGCCTGTCCACGACAACGGAAATGTTGTGCTTGATATTCTTGTCGAGATGAATGTCTTCCTGCAAATCGTAGACGATGCCGTCAATCTTGACCCTGCCGAATCCGCTCTTTCTGAAAGAGGCGAGCTCTTTGGCGTATTCTCCCTTTCTGCCGCGCACGACGGGCGCGTTGACGAGGATCTTGCTCCCCTCGGGCAGTTCGGCGACGCGGTCGGCGATCTCGTCCACCGTCTGACGGCGGATTTCACGCCCGCACTTGGGACAGTGCGGCACGCCCGCGCGCGCAAACAGAAGGCGGAGATAGTCGTAGATCTCCGTGACCGTCCCCACCGTGGAACGGGGGTTGTGCGAAGTCGTCTTCTGATCGATGGAGATCGCGGGCGAAAGCCCGTCGATGAACTCCACGTCGGGTTTTTCCATCATGCCCAGAAACTGCCGCGCATACGAAGAGAGGCTCTCCATGTACCTTCTTTGCCCTTCCGCGAAGATGGTATCGAAGGCGAGCGTGCTCTTGCCGCTGCCCGAAAGCCCCGTGAACACGGTGAGCGTGTTGCGGGGAATGCGCACGTCGATATTTTTTAAGTTGTTTTCCTTTGCGCCCTTGACGTAAATTTCTTCTTTCATGCTATGCCTTTATTGAAGGATGAGCGGGTCCGCCGATTTTTCGTCGTAACGCGCGAACAGTTCGCCCGCCTCTCCCGTGAAACACTTTAAGTATTCGTCCATCCCGGGGGATTTATCCCCCGAAGCGCGGTATTCGTCCAGCTTCATCCAAAGCACCCGCCCTTCGCGCGTTTCGGACAGCAGTTCGCCCGAAAATCGCTCGGCGCGGAACAGGAAGGAAAGATACCGCTCGCCGCTTTCGCGGTGCGCCCAGTCGACGAATCCGCAGAATACGGGGCGGACGATGTCCAGCCCCGTCTCTTCCTTTGCCTCGCGGACCGCCGCGTCCGCGGCGCTCTCGCCCGCTTCCAGGTGCCCGCCCGGGAAGATGAGCCCGTCCCAGCCGCGCCCTTTGCGCTCCTGCACGAGCACACGGTCCGTCTCTTTGTCGTATATCATCACCATACAGGTGAGCTCGCACCCGACCGTCCTTCCCATCACTTCTCCTTGGCGCGGTACCAGTATAGATACGCGCGCTCAAATCCGAGGGAGCGGTACAGCGCGATCGCCGCGGCGTTCGAACAGCGTACCGCCAGATACGCCCTTCTTGCGCCCGCGCGCTTGGCCTCCGCGAGCACGCGCTCGCACACCGCCCTGCCGTATCCGCGGCGGCGGTATTCGGGATGTACGCGCAGATCGAACAGCCCCACCGTATCCCCTTCCTGCACACCCATGCAGACGGCGACCGTCTTTTCGCCCTCGCGCAGGGCGACGTAGATACACGGGCCGCCCACGAGCGAAAAGCCGCTGCGAACCGAGTCGGCGTAATCGGAATCGGCGTCGTCCAAAAGATAAAACTCTTTCAGCCACTCCTCGCTGAGGGAGAAGTACACCGAACAGTTCTGCGTGCGGAAAAAGACGGGAATTTTTTCAAGCACCATCACCTCGCAGTTTTTGACGACGGGGTATCCGCGCGCTTCCAAAAATTTATCCAGCGGCAGATCGGACGCGGTCAGGCGGAACACGCACGGCTTATTTTCCGCGCGGTAACGCTCTTCGCACACGAAGATCTTTTCCCCGAATCCCGTCAAAGACGGCGACATGGGCGCCACGCACCGATTGCGATAGGACGTCCCTTCGTCCATCCTCAGCTCCCAGCCGTCGTATCGCTCGCACCGCTTCGCCGGGCATGCCCGCGCCAGCAGTTCTTCCAGCTCCTCTTCCTGCAAAATGCGGCGCACGCGCTCGTCGATCTGTTTCCAGTTGGAACCGCAGAACGCAATCTCATTCGCACGGGCGCGGTTGTGCTTTCCCACCGCGAGCACGGCGCGCACGCCCAGCCGCTGCGCCGCGCGGCATGTTTCAAATGTATCGTCCACCAGCACGGAGATCCCGTGCTCCGCGCAGTATCTGCCCTTGTCCGTGCATTCCGCGACGATCTCGTCAAACGGAATGCGCCGCTTTTCCAGCCAGTCGCGGCTTAAATTGACGGGATTCCCGAACCACTCCTTCGGGCGCGCCGTCAGAATTATCACGGTATGCCCCTCTTCCCGCCAGCCTTCCAGCGCTTCCCGCGCATACGGCCGCGCTTCCGCCTCCGTGAATGCGGATATGCCGCCGTCGCGGATGAATTGGAGTACGTCGTCGTATGTCCAGTCGAATACGTTGACGAACTGATTGGCGTCGGGGTCTTTCAGATGAAAGGGCAGCCCCTTGCGGGCAATATAACCGCCCGCGCGCCCCGCTCGGTCCACGATGTTCAGCGTATCGTCGATGTCAACTGCGATCTTCATCTTTCCCTCACTGTTTTCTCATTCGTTTTTTCAGTTCCGCGATCGCCTCGCGCAGTTCGATCGCCTTTTCGAAATCCAGCTGCGCGGAAGCGACTTTCATCAATGCTTTCAGCTTTTCGATCTCCTCGGGGATGTCTTTTAACTTCACCTCGTCCGTCGGCTTGTTCTTCTTGGTGATATTCAGCGTCGAGCGCACTTCCTTGACGATGGTCTTGGGGATAATGCCGTGTTCGCGGTTATACTCGCTCTGTACGGCGCGGCGGCGGTTGGTCTCCCCGATCGCGCGCTCCATGCTGCCCGTCATCGTGTCCGCATACATGATCACGCGCCCTTCCGCGTTTCGCGCGGCGCGGCCGATCGTCTGCACGAGCGCCGTTTCGCTCCGCAAAAAGCCCTCCTTGTCCGCGTCCAGAATGGCGACGAGCTTCACTTCGGGCAAGTCCAGCCCCTCGCGCAGAAGGTTGATTCCGCACAGCACGTCAAATTCCCCCGAACGCAGTCCGTTGATGATATCCACCCGTTCGAGCGCGTCGATGTCCGAATGCATATATCTGACCTTCACGCCGTTTTCTTTGAGATAGTCGGTAAGATTTTCCGCCATGCGCTTGGTGAGTGTGGTGACGAGCACCCTGCCCCCCTCCTTCACGACCGTGTTGACCTCGGAGAGAAGATCGTCGATCTGCCCCTTGGTCGGACGGACGGTGACGGGCGGGTCGAGAAGCCCCGTCGGGCGGATGAGCTGTTCCACCACCTGCCCCGCCTGTTCGAGTTCGTACGGCGCGGGCGTCGCGGAAACGCAGATCATCTGCGGGACCCTCTCGTCAAACTCCTCGAACGTGAGCGGGCGGTTGTCGTATGCCGAACGCATGCGGAACCCGTAATTGACGAGGTTGGTCTTGCGCGAAAGATCGCCGTGGTACATGGCTCTGATCTGCGGAATGGTCATATGGCTCTCGTCGATAAAGACGAGGAAATTTTTGGGGAAATAGTCCAAAAGGGTGAAAGACGGCTGACCGGGCGCGCGCCCGTCAAAGTAACGGGAATAGTTCTCCACGCCCGAACAGTACCCGATCTCGCGCATCATTTCGAGATCGTGCTCGGTGCGCTGGGAAAGGCGCTGCGCTTCGAGGAGCTTTCCCTCGTCCTCAAACGCCTTCACTTCCCCTTTGAGATCTTCTTCGATCATGGAAAGCGCCGCTTTCATGCGCTCGGAGCCGACCGCATAGTGCGTGGCGGGGAAGATGACCGCGTGCGAAAGGCGGTTGATGACTTTGCCCGTGACCACGTCCTCTTCGCCCAGCTGATCGATCTCGTCGCCGAAAAATTCCACGCGGATTGCAACCTCCGAATTGGACGCGGGGAAGATCTCCACGATATCCCCCCTCACGCGGAAGGTGGAACGCTTGAAATCGGTGTCGTTGCGGGAATACTGAATCTCGACAAGGCGGCGGATGAGCTCGTCCCGCGCCATTTCCTGCCCGGGGCGCAGAGATATGCCCAGACGGAAAAATTCCTCGGGCGCGCCGAGCCCGTAAATGCACGATACGGAAGAAACGACGATGACGTCGTCCCGTTCGCCCAGCGAACAGGTCGCCGCGTTGCGCAGCTTGTCGATCTCGTCGTTCATGGACAGATCTTTTTCGATATAGGTGTCCGTCTGCGGGATATAGCTTTCGGGCTGATAGTAATCGTAATAGGAAACGAAATACTCCACGCGGTTCTCGGGGAAAAATTCGCGGAACTCGTTGCACAGCTGCGCCGCGAGCGTCTTGTTGTGCGCGATGACGAGCGTGGGCCGTCCCACGTTTTTGATGACGTTCGCCATCGTGAACGTCTTGCCGCTGCCCGTAACGCCAACCAGCACCTGCGTGCGGATTCCGTCCAATACCCCTTCCGTCAGTTTTTCGATCGCCTGCGGCTGATCGCCCGTCGGCGCAAACGGCGCATGCAGTTTGAATTCGTGATGTTCCATTTCCGCCTCCTTTTCTTCGCATATCCTTTTATGATACCCGCTGCGGTACTCGAAAACCGCTTTTCGGGTATCCCATTACACTACGTATTTTATAGCCGTACAAACCTTGAAAATTGCCTCTCCGAATGCCCCTTCCCCGCAGCGCGCAGACCTTTATAACTGCTTTCCGCGCATGCGCAAGTTTCGGGCGGTGTTGCCCTTTGCGCCAAAGCGACACATAGGATCGCTTTCCCGTGCTCACACACCTTGGGAGCGGCATATCCGTCAACTTTGCCATGCGGATGCCGTTGCTTTCCCGCGCAGGCGCAAGTTTCAGAAACGGTATCCGCAAGTGCCGCCGTGGACGTGATCTGCTTTCCCGCTCGTTTCGGGCGCGGTTTCCGCGCTTGCCGCACTTCGGCTCCGCGCCGACGGGACGATAGCAAAAAATACAAACAAACGTTTGTATTTATTGTATCAGAACTTCATTCGTTTGTCAAGCGTCAGCTGAAGATCGCCTTTAAGATCACGCCGATGAGGAAGGAAAGCACCGCGCCCGCCGCCGCGACGCCCAGTTTGAAATAAAGGCTGCGCTTGCGCTGCGAATCCGACCGCTTATAGGCGAGCCCCTGCGAATGCAGGTGAATGACGTACATCTTCTCCCCCTTCCGATCGGAGAGGATGAGTTCAAAATAATCGTCCAGTTCCAGCCCGCGGAGCACTTCCTCCAGCTTTTCCTCGTCATAATTTGCCTTGGGCGGCAGGAGCGCGAGGATTTCCGCGGGGGAAACGAGAAACTGTTCTTTCCCGCCCGCGAGGGTAAAGACGGCGTTCATCACCTCGTCTTCCCGCTTGTTGAGCTTGTCGTTGAGCATATTCCCTCCCTCACAGGATTGCGGAGATCAGCCATGCGACCAGCGAACCCGCGAACGCGCCCACGAACGCGCCGATGACGGTCATCAGCACGATATCCCTGCGGCGGCGGAGCACGTCGCTCCGCGCCTGATGCGCGTTTTCCGAATACATTCTCCCTTCGGGCAGCGGACAAAGGCAATATACACCGTCCTCCGCGTATTTGATATCCACATAGCGATGATCGCTCAGATAGTCGAGCATATGCCGCAATCCGTCCGCGTCCGTCTGAAAGCGCGCCGGAAAACAGGAGATGAGCTCCTCTTCATCCACGATTTTATAGCTTCCTTCCCGGCACAGATCGTTGATTTTGTCCAGGAGAACGGTCGTGCGTTTGTCTAACATTTCTCCTCCCGTCCGAACGCCTTTTTTACTCCCTTGATTTTACTATTATTTGCCTGTTTTGTCAAGAAAATTCAAAAACGCGCGCGGCGCGGGAAAATAAAAAGAGCGGGCGCCGCCCGCTCTTTTTGATTCCCCGTCTCAGCCCATGAGGATGAGGAAGGGATTGTATTCGTAAAATACCGAACACAGCGTGCCCGTCCCGAACAGTTCTTCCATGCGGTAATTCTGCACGATCTGCGCCGCCTGTTCCCCGAACGACCCCGCTGCCGCAGCCGAAACGGCGAAATCCAGCCCGCAGATAAACGCGCACACGACCGCATAGATGAGCACCGCGAACACCGCTCCGTCGATCACGCGGATGACGCCCACGCTGTCCATCTCGCGCACGCCCAGCCCGATAAGCAGATTCAGAAGGATGATGACGATCATCGCGACGGCGAACACGCACAGTGCGACGATCCCGTATCCGAGAATATTGCAGAGAAGTTCATAGGGAATGCTGCCCGCAAACGTTCCCGACAGGGACGCTCCGAAATTGGCGAGGAAAGGCACCTTGACCGCCGCGAGAATGGAGCCGCCGAACGCCGCGAGCGTGAGAATCATCATGAACACCGTCCACACCGCCTTGATGAGTCCCAGACGGTATCCCCCCTTTACCGCCATGGTCAAAAACGCGACCAGGATAAAGTCGGGAAGATAGGGAAGCGCGGTATCCCAGAGGACGTAATCTCCGACGGAATAGGTGTAAACGACGCTGAGCGCCCCGTCCGCAAGCGACGGCACGCAGTAATAAAGCACGCTGAGCACGAGCCCGCCGAGGACGAGCGCGAACACCGCAAAGTTCAAAACGGCGTTGACCGCGCCGAACAGGCGGTCAAAGATGCGGAAAAACCAGTTCGCGCGCTTCTTTCTCGTGCGGAAAAAGGTGCGCACGATCGCGCCGACGATGAGCACGACGGCAATGCAGACGAGGATCCCGCCCGCCGTGACCGCAAACCGCGACAGATCGGAAGTAAACCAGCTTTCGGGGAGTTTCGAAATGACAAACGTCGCGCCGAAAATGACTATGATCTGCACGCCCGCCCAGCTCGTGCGGGAAAAACGCTTGATAAACCCGTACAGAATCAGGATCGCCGCGAGCACGCACGCAACGACGATCGCGACCGTCATACCGATCCCGCCTTCCGCCGCAAGCAGATTCAGAGGCAATTCTCTCATAACCGTTCTCTCCTTTTCGCAGATCCGCGCAGAACTCCTGCGCAGAGACTGACAATCAGTCTGTTATTTATTGAAATTATCCTTCAAAGACACGATCTCGGAAAGGATGAGCTTCCCGTTTTCCGTGCATTTCTTATAATATCCCGTGCGCATGAGCTGGAACGCCTCTCCGTCCTCCGCCTGCGCAAGATAGGGCTCCGCCTTTGCGGCAAAGAGATGCTCGCTGTCGTAATTCATGCGTTCGGAGAAATCCTGCCCCGCATATTCCGCGTCTTTCAAGAGATAGTCGTATTTCTTGACGACGGCGTCCACCGCCGTCTCCGCGTTCACCCAGTGAATGACGCCCTTCGCCTTGATTCCGCTGTGGTCGTCGCCGCTGCGCGATTCGGGGAAATAGGTGCACTCCACTTCGGTCACGTTGCCGTTTTCGTCGGTGAGCGCGCGGTCGCAGCGCACGATGTACGCGTTTTTCAGCCGCACGAATCCGCCGATTTTAAGGCGGTAATACTTGGGCGGCGGATCGAGCGAAAAATCGCTCCTTTCCACATACAGCGTTTTGCCGAACTTCACCTTTCGCTTGCCCGCTTCGGGATCCGTCTGGTTGATATCGAAATCCACCTCCTCGCTGCCCTCATAGTTGGTCAGCGTGAGTTTGAGCGGCTCCACCACCGCCATCGCGCGGGGCGCGTGCGCGTTGAGATATTCGCGGACGCAAGCCTCGAAATAGCAGATCTCGCACTCGGAGTTCGCCTTGGCGATGCCGACGCGCTCGCAGAAATCCTTGATTGCGGGCACGGGCACGCCGCGGTTGCGAAGTCCCGCCAGCGTGGGCATTCTCGGGTCGTCCCAGCCGTGGACGGAACCGTCCTCGACCAGCTTTTTCAGATACCGCTTGCTCATGACGAGATTGGTCAGATTCAGCCGCGCAAACTCGATCTGGCGGGGTTTGGGATTGAATCCCAGCGTGATACCCACCCAGTCGTACAGGGGACGGTGATCTTCAAATTCCAGCGTGCAGAGGGAATGGGTCACGCCCTGCATATAGTCGCAGATGGGGTGCGCATAGTCGTACATGGGGTAAATGCACCACTTATCCCCCGTGCGGTGATGGGTCGCGTGCAGGATGCGGTAAATGACGGGGTCGCGCAGATTGATGTTGGGCGACGCCATGTCGATCTTTGCGCGCAGGCACTTCTCGCCGTCCGCGTACTTTCCCGCCCTCATCTCCTCGAACAGGCGCAGATTTTCCTCCACCGTGCGGTCCCGATAAGGGCTTTCCTTGCCCGGCTCGGTGAGCGTGCCGCGCGTTTCGCGGATTTCGTCCGCGGAAAGGTCGCATACGAACGCCTTCCCCTCGCGGATGAGCTGCAGCGCGTATTCATAGATCTGATCGAAAAAGTCGGAAGCGTACACTTCCTTTGCCCAGTGATAGCCCATCCAGCGGATATCTTCGCGGATGGCGTCCACAAACTCCGTCTTTTCCTTGGACGGGTTGGTATCGTCGAAAAAGAGGTTGCATTTGCCGCCGTACTTTTCCGCCGTCCCGAAATTGACATACATGCTCTTGGCGTGCCCGATGTGCAGATACCCGTTGGGTTCGGGCGGGAAGCGCGTCTGAACGGACGTCACCTTCCCCTCTTCCAGTTCTTCGTTGATGATCTGTTCGATGAAATTGCTCGCTTCAACCATACGTTTTATCTCCGATTTTTTTCCTTCTATACTCTTATCCGAGATTTGATTTGATTTTATACTTTGATTATAACATATTTTTCGGTAAAATGATATCGTTTTATCGGGTATTTTTTGCCCTTTTATGCTATAATTTTCTCATGGATACTGCAATCTTACAATTTTTTCAAACCATCCGCTGCGATTTCCTCACGGTTTTTTTCGGATTTTTCTCCTTTTTGGGGGACGGCGCGCTCTTCGTCGCCGCCGTCGCGGCGGTCTATTGGTTCGTCGACAAGCGCACGGGCGAACAACTCGTTCTGACCATGCTCTCCTCCGTTTCCCTCAACAGCGCGCTCAAGACCGCCGTCGGGCGGCTGCGCCCGTATGCCGCGGGAGACGTATCCCTGCTCAGGGTGCACACCTTCCTCTTTTCCACCGCCGACCTCGCGGACGCCGCCTCTTTCCCGAGCGGACACGCCCAGTCGAGTTCCACCTTTGCCTGCGCCGTTTCCTGCCGCGCAAGGCGGACATGGGTATGGATCGTATCCGTCCTCTTCGTCCTGCTCGTCATGTGTTCGCGGCTGTATTTCGGGGTGCATTATCCCTCCGACGTGCTCGCGGGCTTCGCGCTCGGCGTAATCTGCGCGGCTCTCTGGGAGCTCGTCTACCGAAAGGCGTACGGCGCGCGGTATTATATCCTCGCCGCGATCGCCGCAGTCTTTCTTCTCCTCATTCCGTTTGTCCCCTCCCACTCGCTCATCCTCGCGGCGGGCGCCACGGCGGGCTGCGCGGTATTTCTGCCCCTCGATCACGAATTCATCCATGCGCAGATCCCCCGTTCCCCGCGCAAGTTTTTCCGTCTGCTCGTCGGCGGGATCCTGCTCGGCGGGCTCTACGCCCTTTCCCGCCTGCTCCCCGCAGACTACGACCTTTTGGCGTACTTTGTTCTGACGGGCGCGGCGACGGCGGGCTGTCAGGCGCTTTTCCGGCTCTTCCGCATCTGATTTTTTGCGCATTCTTTCCGCGCGGGCGCGCGAATGCTTGACGAAACGCCCGCAAAATGGTACGATATTCGGGTAATCTTTGAAATGACACAAGGAGTGAACGTTATGTCGAAAAAAACGGTAACGATGGACAAGCTCGTCGCGCTGTGCAAGGCGCGCGGGATCATCTTCCCCGGCAGTGAAATTTACGGCGGCATGGGGAATACCTGGGATTACGGTCCCGTCGGCGTGGAAATCAAAAACAACATCAAGCGCGCATGGTGGAAGCGCTTCGTGCAGGAAAGCGAAAACTCCTACGGCGTGGACGCGGCGATCCTGATGAACTCCCGCGTGTGGGAAGCGAGCGGGCATACCACCTCTTTCACCGATCCCAAAATGGACTGCAAGGAGTGCAAGAGCCGCCACCGCGCGGATACCCTCATCGAGGCGCATTCCAAGGGCAAGGTCAATCCCGACAAGATGACCAACGAGGAAATGGAAGCGTACATTCAGGAGCATCACGTCTGCTGCCCCGTCTGCGGAAAGTTCAACTGGACGAATATCCGCACGTTCAACCTCATGTTCGAGACCTCCCGCGGCGTGACGGACGAAAACCAGAACAAGATCTATCTGCGTCCCGAAACGGCGCAGGGCGAGTTCGTCAACTTCCTCAACGTTCAGCGCACGACGCGCGCGAAAGTCCCCTTCGGCATCGCGCAGATCGGCAAGGCGTTCCGCAACGAGATCACGCCCGGAAACTTCATCTTCCGCACCATCGAATTCGAGCAGATGGAACATCAGTGGTTCTGCAAGGAAGGCACTGACGGGGAATATTACGCGCAGTTCAAACAGCGCGCGTGGGATTTCCTGCTCGACCTCGGATTCAAACCCGAACACCTCAGATTCAAAGACCACGACAAACTCGCGCACTACGCAAAGGCGGCGTGCGACATTCAGTACGACTTCCCCATGGGCTGGTCGGAACTCAACGGCATTCATAACCGCACCGACTACGACCTCTCCCGCCATCAGCAGTTCTCGGGCAAGAACCTCATGTACGTCACGCCCGAAGGCGAAAAGTTTATTCCTTACGTCATCGAGTATTCCATCGGCGCGGACCGCCTGATGCTCGCCGTCCTTTCCGAGGCATACGACGAGGAGACGCTGGAAAACGGCGAAGTGCGCAACGTCATGCACTTCCATCCCGCGATCGCGGCTTACAAGGCGGCAATCCTGCCCCTGCAGAAGAACCTCGCGCCGCAGGCGAAAGAGCTGCACGACCGCCTTGCAAAACTGTTCATGGTCACCTATGACGAAGCGGGCTCCATCGGCAAGCGCTACCGCCGTCAGGACGAGATCGGCACTCCCTTCTGCCTTACGGTGGATTTCCAGACGCTGGAAGACGGGACGGTCACCCTGCGCGACCGCGATACCATGGAACAGGTACGCCTCTCGCCCGAGCAGGTCATCTCCTATCTTACGGAAAAAACCGCGTTCTGATCTCTCCCTCACGAATCTTTCATTACGCCGCGCGCAACTTTGTTTGCGCGCGGCTTTTTTGATTTGTCATAAAAAAGTATGATTTTTTCTCAAACGATTGACATCTTCCGCCATAAAAGGCTATAATTGAGAAAAGACGTTATACAGAGGACCTCATCTTGATCCGATCGATCTTTATCGCATATTGTGTGATCTCCGTTTTTTCGGTAATCCTTTATATACCAAAACTCATCCAGCTTTTTTATGCGTTCAAAAAACCGCCCTACAAGAAGGCGACGGAAAAGCGCAAGATCTCGCTGGTCATTCCCGCGCGCAACGAAAGCAAAGTCATCGGTGACCTGTTCGCCTCCATCCTGGCGCAGGATTACGATCCCGCCTTTTTTACCGTCAACGTCATCGTCAAGGAAGCGAGCGACCCCACCGTCGCAATGGCGGAAAAGATAGGCGCGAACGTGTTCGTCGTCCCCGAACAGACGTGCAAGGGCGCTGCGCTGGACGGATACTTCAAGCAGATCTCGGGCGAAGAGTTCGAAAGCTATGCCGCGTTCGTCATCATCGACGCAGACGCCGTGCTCGAACCCGATTATGTGACCGAGCTCAACAACGCGCTCGAACACGATTACCAGATCTATCTCTCCCGCAAACTCATCAAGAACTTTTTGGGCGAAAAAAAATCGCGGACGGTTTTTTCCAACTGTTCCGCGCTCAACTACCCCATGCTGGACGATCTGGGCAACACCTACCGCACCGAAAAGGGCATTCCACTGAATATGTGCGGACAGGGCATGATGATAAGAAAAGACGTCATCCGCGAGATCGGCGGCTGGCCCTACCGCACGCTCACCGAAGATTACGAACTCAGAATGGACTGTATCTTAAAAGGCTTTACGTCCATGTACTATCCGTATGCGATCATCTATACGGAAGAGGTGTTGAAGCACAAGGACAGCTATACGCGCCGCCTGCGCTGGGTCACGGGATTTTCGCAGTGCGACAAGATCTACAAAAAGAAAATCCGCGAGAAGTTTTACCATTCGGATACCTTCAACGCGGGACAGTTCGAATATCTCTTTTCGCTCTATCCCATCACGCTGTTCATCGTCACGACCATCGTTACCATGTGCTCGGGGTCTGCGCTCGCCATCTATTACGCCCTGCACGGAAGAGATCTCGTCATGCAGACGCTCATCGCGCTGGTCGTCATCCCCTTCGCGGTCATGTATCTGCTCGACTTTCTCTATTGCCTGCTCGCCATGCTCGCCTATTGGGACGCATTCGGAAAACTCACGCGGGGAGAACGGGTGCTCACCCTGCTGATCGCTCCCCTTTTCATGCTCGAATATTTCCCCATCTTCATCCAGAGCCGCGTGTATGCGCGCACCAACCTCAAATGGGAACAGACGGCGCGCGTGGAGTATGATTCCGCCGCGCGCAGCAAATCGGG
>CASGEQ010000130.1 GCA_949300535.1 uncultured Bacillota bacterium | reverse complement strand
CCGCGCTATATCATGCGGATATATTCCCCGAGTGCGGGAAGGGTATTTTCCGTCTTGACCGAATAATAGGCGTTCAGAAGGCGCAGCGCGCGCTTTTCGCCGTCCGCACCCAAGAGGCTCCCCTTGCATTCCGCGCCGAGCGCGGAGCGAACGGTCTGATAAGTACTCTCGCTCGCAGGCTCCCCCACGCCGCACCGATCGCAGAAAAAAGACCCGCTGGAAAAATCAAAGCGCATCCGCCCGCAGAGCGGTTCGCCGCAGGCGGGACAGCTCTCTTCCGCGCTGACGGGATAGCCCGCAAGGGACAGCGCGCGGACGAGAAAGCGGATAAGCGCGGCGGAAACCCCGCCTTCGCACATCTCTTTGAGCGCGGTGACGGCGGAAACGAACAGCCCGCCGTTGACCATGCCCTCATACATGAGCGCGTCGCACGCCTCGCACACGGCGGTCGCGGCATAAAACGCGCCGATATCCTCGCGCAGGGGATAAAATCCGTCGTAAAGGGACGCGGAAGTGACGGTATAACGCCCGCTCCGCTCCGCGAGTACATATTCCGCAAAACAAAAGGGCTGAGCGGCAAAACGCAGTTTCGCGGTCGCCTTTCTCACCCCTTTCACGGCGGCGCCGATCTTGCCGCGATCGGCGGTAAACAGGGTGACCATCTTGTCGTTTTCTCCGTAATTTACCGCCCGCAGCAGGAGCGCATCCGTCTTGATCTCCATATTTTCAGTCCTTTAACTGTTTGTACAACATATAGTAGCTGAACTTGCCCGTCTTTTCGAACATTTCCCAGGCGAGTTCCTTCGCGTCCTTTTTCATACCCCCTCCGAAGGCAGTATGTGCGAACGGGCGCGCCTTATTCCTCGTCGCGGTAGCCGAATTCGCGCATCAGACCTTCGCGGTCGCGCCAGTCCTCGCGCACCTTGACGTAGGTGGTGAGGAACACCTTTGCCCCGAGGAATTTTTCCATATCCTGACGGGCGAACGACGCCGCCTCTTTGAGCGCCTTGCCCTGCTTGCCGATGAGGATCGCCTTGTGGTTCTTCTTCTCGCATACGATGTCGAGGTTGATCTCGTACACCCCGTCGTCGCGGCGGCGGAAGGTATTGATCACGATCGCCACCCCGTGCGGGATCTCCTTGTCGTATTTGAGCAGAATCTTCTCGCGCATGATCTCCGCGACCATAAATTTTTCGCTCCTGTCGGATACGATATCCTGTTCGAACACCTTATCCCCCTCGGGAAGGAGCGCGCAGAGCGCGTCTTCGAGGCGGCGCAGATTTTTCCCCTTGCGCGCGGACACGGGGTACACGTCCGCGTCAACGCCCGCTTCATAGAGGAGCTTCATGTCGTCGGGAATTTTCTCCGCGGGCATGATATCGATCTTGGTATATGCCACGATCATGGGAATGCCGAGCGCAAGATATTTTTTCATCAGCCCGACGTCGTCGGACGAAATGCCGTTATGCCCGTCGTGGACGAACAGAATGACGTCCACGTCCTTGGCGGAATTTTCCGTCGTGCGCATCATCAGATCGGTGAGCGCGTTGCGCGCGCGGTAGATGCCGGGCGTATCCACGAACACGATCTGCCTGTCCTCGCGCGTGAGCACGCCGAGGATCCTGTCGCGCGTCGTCTGCGGCTTGGGGGAAACGATGGCGACTTTTTCGCCTACCAGCACGTTGATGAGGGTACTTTTGCCCGCATTCGCCTTTCCGATCACCGCTACGTATCCGCTTCTCATGTTATTTTCTCTCCAGATTCATTTTCCGCAGTACGGCCTCTTCTTTTTCCCGCATCTGCACCTTGTCCCCGTCCGTCATGTGGTCGTATCCGAGGCAATGCATCGCCCCGTGGACGGCGAGATAAAAGAGCTCCCGCTCGTACGGGTGCCCGTACTCTTCCGCCTGCTCCCGCGCGCGCTTTTCGCAGATGACCACGCTGCCCAGAAACAGCCTGCCCTCTTCGTCCAGCTCGTCGCCGTGCTCTTCGCACAGCAGCTCCTCGCCGCGGATATCCTCCATGGACGGGAAGCTAAGCACGTCCGTCACCTTGTCGATGCCGCGCTGTTCGCGGTTGAGGCGGCGGATTCCCTCCTCGTCCACGATCAGGATTTCAAGCGAAAGGGGCACGTCCCCTTCCGCGCTCCCGCACAATGCGGAGGCAAGTTTTTCCTTGTCCTCTTCGGAAAAATCCTCCGAATCGATATAAAACTCACTCTTCATCGACCGACCCTCCGCGATGGAACCGGATGGCGGGATATTCCACCCTGTGATGGTGAACGCCCGAAAGCGCGGCGACAATGACCTGCTTGATGGTCGTCAGCTCGCGCATGGTGATGTCGCAGTTATCAAACTGATTCAGATCCATTCTCTCTTCGATGATGCCGCGCACGATCTTTTCCACGTTTTCCGCCGAACGGTCGGGCGAGGAACGCACCGCCGCTTCGGACGCGTCCGCGATCATTATGATCGCCGCGATCTTGGTCCTCGGCGTGGGACCCAAATAGGAATAATCCTTGACATCCGCGTCGCCGCCCGTGAGTTTCAGCGCCTTCGCATAGAAATATTTGATGGGCAGGGTGCCGTGATGTTCCCGCGCGACGTCCGCGAACAGCTCGGGCATATGGTTGGCGACAAGAAGGTCGTACCCGTCCTTGGTGTGCGAGCGGATGATATCCGCGGAAAGTTCGGGCGTGAGCTCGTCGTGAATGTTGTATCCGTTCTGGTTTTCCGTAAAGCAGTCGGGCTGTTTGAGCTTGCCGACGTCGTGATAATACGCCGCCGCACGGGCAAGCTCGGAATTCTCCCCGAGCGCGAGCGCGCACGCTTCCGCGAGCTGCGCCACGATGAGCGAATGATTGAAGGTGCCGGGCGCTTCCGTTTTGAGCTGCATCAGCAGTTTCGCGTCCGTCCGCGTGAGTTCGCGCAGGCGGAATACGGTCAGGCGGTTGAACATGACCTCGAAGACGGGCAAAAGCGCGAGCGTGAGGATCGCCGAACACATACAGCCCAAAATCCCGAAACCCGCCGACGCGACCACCTGGATCCAGCCCAGATGCGCAAGTTCGGAAAGTTCGAGCAAAAGCACGATGGCGACCGTGGGAATGGAGATGAACGTACCCGTCAGAAGCAGTCCGCCGCGCGTCTTGACCGCGCCGCCCACGAACACGGAGAACGTGCCGCACACGAAACTGATCATGAGCGAGAAGTACATCGCGTTCATCCAGCCGCTTTCCACGAAATTGTTCGTATACGTGTCGATGACGAACATCAGAAGCGAATAGACGAAGTTGAACATGATCGCCTGTCTGCGGTTAAAGAGAAACAGGCATAAAAGCGCCAGCATTGCCGACGGGCGCGCGTAAATGCTGATATATTTTCCGAAGACGAAAGACAGGATGACCGCTACGTCAAAGATGAGGAAGACGAGCGCGACGTTGCGCGTCCTCGTCAGAAACTGCGCATCCTCGAAATAATAATAAAAGTAAACGATGCAGTAAAGCAGGAACGTACAGACGAGCAGGGAAATCATTCTCGAATAATTCTCGCGGATAAATCCCAGCCAGCCGGACGGATCGTTGATCGCGATCATCGCGAAGATGATAAAGAGCATGGACAAAAAGAACAGAGCAAAAACGCATACGCTCCGTAAAAGCTGTGCCCCTCTGACCCTCTTCACTTTGGGAATCGCCGTCATTTTCTTTCTCCTTTGCTTCGCCGTGCCTCTTCCCGCTCATACGCGCGCACGATGCGCGTCACCAGCGGATGGCGGACGACGTCCGCGTCCGTCAGCATACAGACGGCGACGTCTTCGACGTTTTTTAAAATGGTCACGGCGTGTTTGAGCCCGCTCGACTTTCCTTCGGGAAGGTCTGTCTGCGTCATATCCCCCGTCACGACCATCTTGCTGCCCTCGCCCAGACGGGTGAGGAACATCTTCATCTGTTCTTTCGTCGCGTTCTGCGCTTCGTCCAGAATGACGAACGCATTGCTCAGCGTCCTGCCGCGCATATACGCGAGCGGCGCGACCTCGATCACGCCCTTTTCCATGAGCTTGCCGTACGTCTCCAGCCCGAACAGCTCCTGCAAGGCGTCATAGAGCGGGCGCAGGTAAGGATCCACTTTGGTCTGAAGATCCCCGGGCAGAAAGCCGAGCTTTTCCCCCGCTTCCACGGCGGGACGGGTGAGGATGATCTTCTCCACCTGCTTGCCCTTGTACGCCGCGACCGCGAGACACACCGCAAGATAAGTCTTGCCCGTACCCGCGGGGCCCACGCCGAACGTCACGGTATTCTTCTTGACCGCGTCGACGTATTCTTTCTGTCCCAGCGTCTTGCACTTGACGGGCTTGCCTCGCGAAGTCACCGCGACCACGCCGCGCATGACCCCTTCGATGTCCGAGGCATGTCCCTCCCGCGCAAGACCGATACAGTAAAGGAGCGTGCTCTTGTCGATATTCTCCCCCGCCTCGACGATGGAAAGCAGACTTCTGACCACTTCCGCGCCGATCATGGCGTTGGTATCCTCCCCTTCGAGCAGGATTTTCGTATCTTCCACGCGCGTATACAGTTCCAGTTCCCGCGCGATGGTTTCCAGATTCTCGTCGAAAATACCGAGTACGCGCTGAAGCCTGTCCAGCCCGCCCGTTTCGACCGTAACCGTCGTCCTTGCCGTAAAATTTCCCTCCTCTATCCGAAATTGACCTGCGCCGAAACGAGTTCCGTCCCCTCGACGAGCCAACCTTCCTGTGTTTTCCGTATCTGTATATCCCGCAGTTCCTGCGTTTCCAGCATTGCCTGCGCCAGAGCTTCCTCTTCGCCTTCCGCCCGATACACCGCGGAAAACGGGCGGGAGATGCGCGCACAGGCGATCACGAGCACGACGAACTGCTCTTCGCCCCGCGTCACCGCGTTATCCACGAGAAGCTGCCCCGCTTCGACTTCGTCGCCTTCCGCGGCGCGCGCCTCGCCGCGCACGATCACAAGCTCTTCGAGCGTGCCCGAAACGGGCGCATACAGGGGTTCGCCCGAAAGCGGAGCCGCTTCGTCGCTCACCTCCACTTCCACGGTGAGAATGCCTCCCGAATGGCGGAACGAGCAGAAGCTCACGCGGGGAAGGGATAAGATCTGCGCGCAAAGGAGATCTCCGTCGGGCGGCAGGGACAGCGTTCCCACGCCGTTTTCGGAAAGAATCCCGAGCACTTCGTCGCGGTAGTACGCGCCGCTGCCCACAACGTCCACGCGCAGAACGCGCGATTGCGCGCCCGCCACGGCGAGCAAAAACAGCGCCGCGCCCGCGAGAAGTCCGACGCGCCTTAACGCGCTCCGCTTCCAGCGCGCGAATCCGCGGTAACGCACCTTTTTCACATTATAACACGAACTGCGCAAAATTGCAAAAACTTTTTTGACGTCTTTGGAGTTAACCTCCACGATCACGCCGTTTTTTTGCGTTTTGCGCGCGCCGCACACGCAGATTCCCGCCCGCACGAGCTTATCCACGGCGCGGTATGCGCTGAGTCCTTCCACAAAAATCTGCGTTTTTTTCAGCATTCGCACCGCTCCACGCGGGAAATATCCCCCAAGACCGTCGCGTCGCCGCCGAAATATTTGCCCAGCGCGAGGTGCTCCCCTTCCACGCGCACGCCGCCCTTGCCGCCGCGGAATACGATGGCGGTATCCGAAAATTCACGGATTTCCTTCACGTTCTGGAAATATCCGCCTCTGCCGTCGATCACGGCGTATTGCACGCGCGAAGTGCAGACGTCTTCCTCCGCGCCGAGTTGTCTGAGCATTTCGGCAAACAGTCTCATTCTCTTATATTGTATGCAGACTTCCCTTATTTTACAACCGAGCGCCTCTTTGCGCGCACGCCCGGCGCCCCCTTTCGCGCGGCGCCCCGCCGTGATGTTTTTCCCTCCTTTTTCCGCCGCAAACGAAAGCGCGGAAAACCGCCCGGCGCCGCCTGCCTCGGGAAGGACGCAAAGCCATACCCTCGTACCCTGCGGAAAACCGCCCTGCGAGAGGAAAAGCCTTTATGCCCCACGGAAAAAGCCGCCGCATAAAAAAACGCCCCGCGGGGTGAACCCGCGGGGCGCGAACTTATCCGATTAAAGTTCTGCGAAATATTTGATGGTTCTTACCATCTGGCTGGT
Organism: uncultured Bacillota bacterium; assembly: GCA_949300535.1. Lineage (GTDB taxonomy): Bacteria > Bacillota > Clostridia > Christensenellales > Borkfalkiaceae > Gallimonas. The sequence goes on along the minus strand of CASGEQ010000130.1, from coordinate 5,839 downwards.
GTAGGAGTTCTCGTTGTCGTACCATGCGACGACCTTGACGAGCGTCGTGCCGTCACCCATGGGCATGCACTTGGTCTGCGTTGCGTCGAACAGCGAACCGTAGGTGATACCGATGATGTCGGAAGAAACGAGCTCTTCTTCGGTGTATCCGAAGGAAGCGGAAGCCGCGTCCTTCATCGCCTTGTTGACAGCATCCTTGTCCACTTCGCCTTCGCAGACAGCGACGAGCTGCGTCAGGGAACCGGTGGGAACGGGAACGCGCTGAGCGCATCCGTCGAGAACGCCGTTGAGTTCGGGAATAACGAGGCCGATCGCCTTAGCCGCGCCCGTGGAGTTGGGAACGACGTTGACTGCAGCCGCACGCGCACGGCGAAGGTCGCCCTTGCGGTGAGGTCCGTCGAGGACCATCTGGTCGCCCGTGTATGCGTGGATCGTGGTCATATAACCCTTCTTGATCTTAGCGAGCTTGTTGAGCGTATTCGCCATGGGAGCAAGGCAGTTGGTCGTGCAGGAAGCCGCAGAAATGATGGTGTCTTCCTTCTTCAGGGTCTTCTCGTTCACGCTGTAAACGATGGTGGGAAGGTCGTTGCCTGCGGGAGCGGAAATGACGACTTTCTTCGCGCCTGCCGTGATGTGAGCGGACGCCTTTGCCTTGGAGGTATAGAAGCCCGTGCACTCGAGGACGACGTCAACGCCGATCTGTCCCCAAGGAAGGTTTGCAGCGTCTTTCTCCGCATAGATCTTGATCGTCTTGCCGCAGACGGTGATCGTTCCTTCTTCGTCGTTCGCGGACACGGTGTCGGCGTGTTCGTATCTTCCCTGTGCGGAATCGTACTTGAGAAGGTGAGCGAGCATCTTGGGGCTGGTCAGGTCGTTGATTGCGACGATTTCGTACCCCGCAGCGCCGAACATCTGTCTGAACGCAAGACGGCCGATACGACCGAATCCGTTGATTGCTACTCTTACATTTGCCATGATAAAAATCCTCCGTTTTTATTTTGCTTTTTTTAAGTCGCTTTATTCAGCGTCCTTATTTTATCACAATTTTTTTCGCTCGTCAACGTTTTTTTGCAATTTTGCTTATCTGAGTGCTTCGGGATTCAGACAAAGCAGATCGTCCGTCACGAACAGCCCGTTCTTTCTTATAAGCTCGCCGTCGAAATAGATTTCCCCTCCGCCGTATTTCTCCGTCATGATGAGCACGAGATCCCAGTGTACGCCCGACTGATTGCCGTTATACGCGTCGTCATAGCAGCACCCGGGCGTGAAATGGATGCTCCCCGAGATCTTCTCGTCAAAGAGCGTATCCAGCATGGGCTCGTTGATGAAGGGATTTACGCCGATCGCAAATTCGCCCACATATCTCGCGCCCGCGTCCGTATCGAGGACGGCGTTCAAAGCGGCGGTATCCGACGAGGTCGCCTCGACGATCTTGCCGTCTTTGAACACGAAACGGATGTTTTCGTGCTTTATGCCGTTTTTCAGAGAGGGCGCGTTGTAGGTGATCACGCCGTTGACGCTCTCGCGTACGGGCGCGGTGTACACTTCTCCGTCGGGGATATTCATCTCGCCCGCGCACTTGACCGCGGGGATCCCCTTGATCGAGAAGGTCAGATCGGTGCCTTTTGCGACGAGGCGCACCTTATCCGCGCGGTCCATGCGCGCTTTGAGCGCGTCCATCGCGCGGTTCATCTTTGCGTAGTCCAGCGTGCATACGTCGAAGAAGAAATTCTCAAACGCCGCCGTGGACATTCCCGCCGACTGCGCCATGGAGGAAAGCGGATAGCGCAGCACCACCCATTTCGTCTTCTTGACGCGGATTTCGTGATGGACGGGATAGGAGAACAAGCGCGCCTCCGCCGCCATGTTCTCTTCGGGGACGTCGGAATATTCGAAGGAGTTCTCCGCGCCGCGCACGGCGATGTATCCGTCCATATCGTTCATGATGAACGCCTCGTATTTTGCAAGCGCCTTCTGATGCGCCTCGCTCGTGCCCATCAGCATGGCGCGGCGGATTTTGGTCGAATTTACCTTGACGTAAGGCAGTCCGCCCGCCGCCTCCACCTTTTCCACGAGCGCGCAGCCGATCTCCGCGTCCGTATCATACAGATCGATAAAGATCTTTTCACCCTTTTGACAGCGCACCGAATAGTTGACCAGCACGTCGGCAAGTTTATCGATTCTCGGGTCTCTCATAACAGCTCCTTGTATCCGTCCGCACGGACGGCTTTTTCTGATTTTTTTCTCTTATTATATCCCCCTTTTGGCGGCAAGTCAAAATGTTTTTCGGGGAAAAAAGTCTTTTTTGCAAAATTTATATCTTTTCCCGTCAGCCCCTTGCAATTTTCAAAAAAAAGATTTATAATGGGAAAAAACGTTCGGAGGAATTATTATGCCCTTAGTAACAACCAAGGAAATGTTCAAAAAGGCGTATGACGGCGGTTATGCGGTCGGCGCGTTCAACGTGAACAATATGGAGATGGTCCAGGCGATCGTCGAGGCGGCGAACGAATGCAATTCGCCCGTCATCCTGCAGGTTTCCGCAGGCGCGAGAAAGTACGCAAACCCCGTATATCTGCGCCATCTCGTGGAGGCGGCCGTCGAAACGACCAATATCCCCATCGCAATGCACCTCGACCACGGCGCCGATTTCGATATCTGCAAGGCGTCCATCGACGGCGGATTCACGTCCGTCATGATCGACGCTTCCTCCAAGCCCTGGGAAGAAAACATCGCCCTGACGAAGAAGGTCGTGGAATATGCGCATGACCACGGCGTGGTCGTCGAAGCGGAACTCGGCAAACTCGCGGGAATCGAGGACGACGTTCACGTCGCCGATCACGACGCGATGTTCACCTCTCCCGACGAAGTGGAAGAATTCACGTCCCGCACGGGCATCGACTCCCTTGCGATCGCGATCGGAACCTCTCACGGCGCATATAAATTCAAGCCCGGTCAGGATCCCAAACTGCGCATCGACATCCTCGAAGAGGTCGGCAGAAGACTTCCCGGCTTCCCCATCGTCCTGCACGGCGCGTCCTCCGTTCCTCAGGACCAGGTCGCGATCATCAATCAGTACGGCGGATCCATGCCCAACGCGATCGGCATTCCCGAATCCGAACTGAGAAAGGCGGCAAAACTCGCCGTCTGCAAGATCAACATCGACTCCGACCTGCGCGTCGCGTTCACCGCGGCGATCAGAAAGCACTTTGTGGAAAATCCTTCCCACTTTGACCCCCGCCAGTATCTCGGCGACGCGAGAGCAAACATGAAGGAAATGGTCAAGCACAAGATCATCGACGTGCTCGGCTCCGCAAACAAGGCGTAAACATCCGCATTTTACCGTTGATTTTAAAAGCGCTCCGCTTCCGCGGTGCGCTTTTCTTGTTCTCACCTGATAGAAACTTATGCGGGATATCGGTCTTACGCCGCCCTTTTCTGCCCTTTTTGGGGTCCGACGCGCCCCGTCCTTTCCGACGGCGGAAAGCCGCTTTCCGCCGTTGCCGCGCGGGGAAATTTTTTGCAAATGCTTTTCAAACGCAGCGAAGTATGCTATAATGAGCGAAAGACGCAACCGTTTCATAAAAGAGATGTCCGCACTCCTGCGGCAAAGGAGAAGAGATGAAGAAAGTATGCGTGATGCTGTCCGCTTATAACGGAGAAAAATATCTTCCCGCACAAATAGAAAGCCTTGCGGCACAACGGGGAGTGGATATGCGCCTCTATGTTCGGGATGACGGAAGCCGTGATTCCACGCCTGAGATCCTGAAGGACTATCGCGACCGCGGAATCATCACAAAGATCATCGAGGATGAAAAGGGAAATCTCGGATTTGCCGACAGTTTTTATACGCTTGTCCGCGAAGCGGATCCCGATTGCGATTATTATGCGTTTTGCGATCAGGATGATATTTGGGATCCCGACAAGCTTGCCGCGGCAAGCGCAGTCCTGGACGGCATGGATCCCGCCCGCCCCGCGCTTTGCTTCGGCAGGTATCGCGTCATCGACCGATTCGGAAAGGTAAAACAAAAGATCGGCATGAAACATTACCGTTTCTTTCCCGAATACGCCTTTGAAGAACTGTTTTCGATGAATTTCACTTACGGTTGCACTTGCATGTTCAATGCGAAAGCGAGAGAATATTATCTTCGCTACGAGATCGGCGAGATACGTTTTCACGATTGGACGATTAACGTCATCTGCACAGGACTCGGAAGCGTATGGTTCGATCCCGTCCCGCATATGAGTTACCGCCTGCATGAAAGCAACTGTTTCGGACCCGTCAGTCTGAGCAAAAAATCCATACAGCGGTTCAAAAAATATTGGAAGAACTATGAAATGAACAATACGCGTTTAAAAGAGATGCTTTTGTTCAAAAAACATTTTTACGATGAGCTGACGGCGGAGAAAAAAGAATTCGTCGATATGATCTGCGGATATCGCGACGATCCCGCCTTAAAGAAAAAATTATTGCGGAGCAAAAGATACTTTCATAAGGGAAAGAAAGGCTGGCTTAAAATACTCAACCGATATCAGATACGCAAGGGCAAACTTTGACTCTGATAAATCCGAAAGCCGCGTATTCGGCAAGAAACACACCCTCCGTTCGGGGTGCGTTTCTCATCTTGGCTTTATTGGACGGCATTTGCAAAAAGCTCGCATAAGCGCCGCCCGATATCATTTATTCCCGCTTCAAACGCCGACCGATGTGTTTTAGCAATAGTCTTGACAATCACAAGGCAAATGTTATAATATAATTGTCGGAATATTTACCTTATAAGGTAAATTGCTTTTCATTCTGCGGGGAGAGGAAGAAAACATGAAGGGAATTATTTTAGCGGGAGGAAGCGGAACGAGGTTATATCCGCTTACGATGATCACCTCCAAGCAGTTGCTGCCGGTATATGACAAACCGATGATTTACTACCCGTTATCCACGCTGATGCTGGCGGGGATCCGCGACATCCTCATCATCAGCACACCGCACGACTTGCCCAATTTTCAGAGTCTGCTCGGGGACGGAAGTGCGTTCGGGATACATCTGCATTATGCGGAACAGCCTTCCCCGGACGGTTTGGCTCAGGCGTTTCTGATCGGAGAAAATTTCCTTAAAAACGATCCGTGCGCCATGATCCTCGGCGATAATATTTTTTACGGACACAGCTTTTCCAAAATTCTGAAAGACGCCGTCAAATGTGCGAAAAACGGATCCGCATGCATCTTCGGTTACGGCGTCGAAGATCCGGAACGGTTCGGCATTGTGGAATTCGATGAAAACGGCAAAGTACTTTCTCTGGAAGAGAAGCCCGCGCACCCCAAATCCAATTACTGCGTGACGGGGTTATACTTTTACCCCTCGGGAGTTTCTCAAATGGCGGCAAAAGTCAAACCTTCTGCGCGCGGGGAGCTGGAGATCACCGATCTGAACCGCATGTATCTCGAACGCGGGATATTAGAAGCGCGCGTCCTCGGACGCGGATTCGCCTGGCTGGATACGGGTACCATGGACAGCCTGCTCGAAGCGGCAGATTATATCCGTACGATGTCAAAACGGCAGAGCATCACCATTTCCGCTCCGGAAGAGATCGCGTTTGTCAACGGCTGGATCACAAAAGAACAGCTCCTTGCCGCGGCAGAGCGATACGGCAAGTCCAATTACGGAAAGCACCTCAAAAATGTAGCGGAAGGAAGGTTCATTTACTGATATGGCAAAAATCAACGTTATTAAAACATCTATAGAAGGCGTTCTGATCGTCGAACCCGCCGTATTCGGGGATCGGCGCGGATATTTTATGGAAACATACAACGAACGGGAATTTCAGAGCGCAGGAATCGTCAA
>CASGEQ010000129.1 GCA_949300535.1 uncultured Bacillota bacterium | reverse complement strand
CCGCGCTGATCCATCATAACTTTTTTCCTTATATAATTTCCCTTGCATTTAATCTTACATAATTTTTCTTATTAACTTACATTATTTTTTTACTCAATACGCGAAAGCGCCCGAAAATTGCGGGCGCTTTTCTGTTGAGCTTGGGCGATATCCACGCCCGCAGCTGCCGCCTGCCTGATCGCCGATATCTCTTTCACGTTCACTGTCCCCAACCGAACGGCATTTTCCGAGCGCACGGATAAACGGAAGACGCCGAAAAAAGGCGATTGGCGCATTTGTCGGCCGATTGCAAACTTTTGCGCGGCGCATCCCTTTTCCTTTCAGATTCAAAACCTTCAGCCCTCAGATTTAAAAATCGCATGGCAAAATCCTTCTGCCCCTCAGATTTAAAAATTGCGCGGCAAAGCGCTTCATTCGCAACGCAAAGAGCAATATAGAAAAGCAAACGACCTTACTTTCCGTCTTCCGTTCCTTTTCCTTCCTCTTTAGAACAGAGCGGTTTTAACATCTCCGCATATTCCGCAGGACAGCCGAAAAATCCCGTCGTGCGTTCGATCTCGCGCAGCGCTTCTTCCCTCGGCACGTTTCCGTCCCCGACCGCGAGCGCAAGTTCCACCGCAGAAAAGGGAATCGTGCGGCTTTCCATGCGACGAAATCGCATAAATTGGGTGTATTCCTTGCATTTTTCAATCTTGCAGGACGTATGCAGGCTCTTGTTCTCTTCCGCGCTGTCCACCCAGCCGATCTTCTCTTTGAGAAGCGCCTTGATCTCCTTCCAGCGGTATCCGTCTGCGACGTCGTTGAAATCGATATGCACGAATTGCGGCATCAAAGCGCGCCTATCGCTCTTTTTCAGGCTTGCCCGCAGCGGCTTCATGAGTTCGGGAGCGCAGGAAAGCGCCGCATGGACGTTGCGCACCTGCTCGTTCTGATAATTCCCCTCGTTGCTCTTCCCCCAGGGAACGCCCTCGGCAAGCCCGCGGACGGTAAAATACATCTGCATCTGACCGCCTTTGAGCGGCTTTTTTAACGACAATATCCGCGCAAGATTGAAGAAAAAACGACCTGCTGCCTGCCACTTCGGACGGAATGCGAATACGGGAGAAATATTGTTAAAAAGAAGATTGTGCATCTGCGCGGGCTCGTTCCCGAGCACGAGATACGGAACGCGCTTTTCGACGAGCACGGGATAAAACAACACATACGCGGGCGCGGGACACATACAGGTATTGCCCGCCAGCTCAAAATGTTTCCGATAAATGCGCGCCATAATCTCTTTGTCGATTTTCTGTACCAGAAATGTGACTTCGGGAAGCGCTTTTTTTGCATTCTCAATGCTTTTGCGCGCACTTTCCGACATATATTCCGTTTCCCACGTCAGAGAGAGTACTCTGCACTTATTCATTTTCGCGAGATAATAGAGCAAAAAAGACGAATCTTTGCCGCCCGTATAAAATACGGCGACGTCGAACTCCCCTTTCGGATTATGCGCAACCGACTCCACCGCGGGCATGATTGCCCGCAGATTTTTCAACTTCTCCCGCTTGACGCACATCGGACAAAGTCCGTTTTCGTCCAGTTCCAGCCCGGGAATCAGATAATCGTTCGCCACGCAATTTCTGCAAAAATGCGCTTCGTTTAAATTCGGAACGTCCGCCCGATATTCCGACTTCGGCACTACGATTCCCTGCCCGATCAGGCGTTTTAACCCGCGCGAAAGCCCGATCTCTCCGATCGTCTTTACGCCGTCCAGCTTCTGCAATTTCTTTTTTGCAGAGCGGGAGACCGCAACCGAATTGCGAAACGTAAAAGGCTCCTTGCGGATTCCGTAATAAACGAGGCGGCGCCGCCCGATCTTCCAGCGGTTTTGCAAGACATAAACCTGATTTTTATCCGCTTTGCGCTTTTTCGTCTCGCTTTGTCCTTTATTTTTCATCGCATCCCCCCTAACAATCCTCAACAATCGCCCGTCGCAATTTCCCGTGCCTGCCGTTATCCGCCTATATAATGCTGCTGCGCACGTTATGATATGGCGACGACAACCGAGCGGCGGTAAAACTCAATTCCCAATTTATGCCCGACGTATCGGCTGTGCAATCATTTATCCGATCATGAAATGTTATGAAACGGAATATATCGCGGACATCACCCATACATATCGCTGAAATCCCCATCGGCTGATCTGATACCGAGCGCGGCGATATATAATGCTTTGGGCTTAAATTTACAAATGATACACATGCAAAATTCACTTTTTTGCAATTATTAAATTGAGCGTTAATTATATTCAACAGACCGTTTCAGCCGAACGCACCGCGCTTGCACTACACACTTATTGAATAACGCAAAAGTTAATAACAAGCGACACAGCGAACAGACTAAAATAAAAATCCTCGTCTATATTTCTTTCCGGATATTCTCCGAGAGGGAAAGAATCCAAATGCGTTGGCGAAATAACAATTAAAGAAAAAGGAAGAGGTCTCTGCGCCCGCGCGCTCAATCTTCAACGGCAGTATTTTAATCCGTTTCGGCCGTCACGACAGTAACGCTTCCTAAGTCATTGCCCCCGATCTGATATTCTTTCCCTTCGTTCACAATACAATCAGCGTTGCGCTTTTCGGTGCCGACAGACAAACCCAATCCAAAAAATGGTTCACCGCCCGCGCCGAATATTAACGGATACATTTTACCATAACGGCAATCCGCTGTCAAGAAAGCCTCCCGATTCCCCCACATATACAGTAGGTAAATAAAACAGATAGCCGCTTTCGGATTCATGACTCCTGCGAAAACGAACGCAGAAATAAAAACTCCGTCGACATACGAAGTGCGCATATTTTTGAATAAAACAGGGCAAAACAGCTGATTTTGCGGTATTTATGTCAGACATAATACTAAAATTAAGTCGAATATGTCACGCGTAATACTATGTAATCTTTGTAATTTATTTTTTTACCGTTATATCAGACGCGGACCATTTCATGAGCTCCCGTTTGCCGCTTGTTAAGACGGCGCTTCCCCCATGTTAATCAGCGCCGCTTTGCCACATTTTTGAGCAAACATCCCGCGATTCATTATCTGACAGCTTCACTCTATATGGTTATTTCGCTCGTATCAGACGTCCATGATTTTTTCTCGTTCCAAAGATCTCATCGCACGGGATACACTTCTGTACAAGCCCCTTCCCTCAAAACAAAGGCCGCACGCTTCTTTTGGCAATCCTTTATCGTTTCTCGTGTCTCCGCCGTCCTATCCATTCATTCTACCCTTTTCCGTCTTTCCCTTTTACCGCTCAGAGAAAATACTGTGTACGGCATTCCTGACGATATATACCATACCGAAATAACCGTAGACACATATATGCAAAACACCCAGACTGCGGACCGCAAAAATAAGAATGTAAGAACATTCCGATGAAAATATCAACAACTATTCGGAAAGCAAAACCGACGTTGTCATATAGCTATGATTTAACAGCCAAAGACAAAAATACGGCGCGCTTTAAAAAAGCGCGCCGCATTGCGTTTTATTCCGATTTTTGAAAAATTACGTTAAGGAAGTTGAATTTCATAGAGATCTTTTTCGGGAATCTTCTTGGTAGAATCGCTGACAAATTTTCTGACTTCCGCCGCGCCCTTCTCCACGGAGATATTGGTGCCCGCACCAGCGACACAGCCGCCGGGACATCCCATCCCTTCGATCAGACAGCCGTTCTTCTTGCCCGCCTTGGCAAGAAGAAGCATCTTTTTGCAGGCGTCCAGCCCTTCCGCATGTTCGATCTTGACCTCCACGTCGGGATAGTATTCGCGGACGCACGCTTCAACCGCTGCGGCGACCCCGCCAGCAACCGCGTATCCTCTGCCCGCGCCCGTTGCGTCGTGAATGGGCTCTTCCTTGTTATACGTCTTGAAATCGATTCCGCGCGCCTCGAACATCGCCGCAAGTTCTTCAAAGGTAATGACGAAATCGACGTCGCTTCTGACCGTGCGGCGGGACGCTTCCAGCTTTTTCGCAGCGCAGGGTCCGATAAACACCACGCGCGCTTCGGGCATCTTCTGCTTGATGGAACGCGCCGTCGCTACCATCGGCGTGAGCGCGCTCGAAACACTGTCGATCATTTCGGGAAATTGCGTTTTTGCCAGCATGCTCCACGCGGGACAACAGGAAGTGAGCAGGAACGGCACTTTACCCGTTACGACCTGAGTCGCGTAATGGTGCGCTTCCGTCGCCGCTCCCACGTCCGCGCCGTGGGCGACTTCGAACACCTCTTTGAATCCGAGATCTTTAAGCGCCGCCTTCATCTTCCACAGCGTGACGTTGGGACCGAACTGTCCAATGATCGCGGGCGCAACCTCAGCGACGACCTGATCGCCCTTTTTCATCGCCTGGATGAGCTGGAAGATCTGCGATTTGTCGGCGATCGCCCCGAACGGACAGCTCACCATACACTGACCGCACCCGACGCATTTCTTGGGATCGATGGACGCTCTGCCGAGCGCGTCGCTGGAAATCGCCTTTACGCCGCACGCCTGCGCGCAGGGGCGGATTTTATGCGCGATCGCATCGTACGGGCAAGCCGCTTTGCACCTGCCGCATTTGATGCACTTTTCCTTGTCTATAACCGATTTTCCGTCCTTCCCGACGGAGATCGCACCCTTCGGGCAAACGGTCATGCATGAACGTGCAAGACAGCCGCGGCACTGATCGCTGACCTCATAGACGTTATCCTCGCACTTGTCGCACGCAGACGGAATGACCTGCATGAGCGGCGGTTCATAGTATTTATCCGAAATATTGCTCGCATCCAGCCCGCTCGTGATATGGACGGGCCGATCCTGCGGGCGCAGGGACATTCCCATCGCAAGACGCACGCGCTCGGACGCAATCGCGCGCTCGCGATAGATGCTCTCGCGGTACTGCGGCTGTTCGGTCGGCGTTATTTTATACGGGATCGCCTCGATGTCGTTATTGATGTTTTCCGAATCATACGCGACGCGGGCGACTTCAACAAAAATCTTCCTGCGCAACTTGATGACGGATGTTTCCAATCCTCTCATAGAAATATCTCCTTTCCCCGATGAATCAAAGTATCAAAAGCGGCAAGGGAGCCAAAACTCCCCTGCCTCTTTTTTCGTTTGTTTTTTTGCTTACTTTCTTCCGTAATAAGCGTTGAGGTACATCTGCTTGATCTCGCTCATGAGCGGATAACGAGGGTTCGCGCCCGTGCACTGATCGTCGAACGCGTCTTCCGTCATCTGATCGAGCTTTGCAAGGAACTCCTCTTCGGTAACTTTGCCCGCAAGCGCTTCCCGGATGGTCTTGGGCTGCTCGATCGCCGCCTGCAGTTCTTTGATCTTCCTGATGAGCGCTTCGACAAGTTCGTCGTCGTTCTTACCCTTCAAGCCGACAAATCTCGCAAGGTCTGCATATCTCGCCTTGCACTGAGGATATGCGTACTGAGGGAAAGTGCCCATCTTGGTCGGCTGTTCGGAGCTGTTGAAGCGGATGACCTCTTCAAGCATGAGCGAGTTCGCCATACCGTGAGGGATATGCCAGTAAGAACCGAGCTTGTGCGCCATGGAATGGCAGACCCCGAGGAATGCGTTTGCAAACGCCATACCCGCCATACAGGACGCATTCGCCATCTTCTCGCGCGCTTCCGCGTCGTGCGCTCCGAGCGAGTATGCTCTCGGCAGATAATCGAAGATGAGTTTCGCCGCTTCTTTCGCGATGCCGTTGGTGAAGTCGGTCGCCATGATGGACGCGATCGCTTCGAGCGCGTGGCTCATCGCGTCGATACCCGAGCAGGAGGTCAGTCCCTTCGGGATGTTCATCATGAGGTCTGCGTCGATGATCGCGATGTCGGGCATGAGTTCATAGTCCGCGAGAGGATATTTCGTGCCCGTTTTTTCGTCCGTGATGACCGCGAACGGCGTGACTTCGGAACCGGTACCCGCCGTCGTGGGGATCGCGACGAAGGTCGCCTTGTCGCCCATGTGCGGGAAGGTGTAGACTCTCTTTCTGATGTCCATGAAGCGCATCGCCATATCCTGGAAATCCACTTCGGGATGTTCGTAAAGCACCCACATGATCTTCGCCGCGTCGATGGGCGAACCGCCGCCGACCGCGATGATGACGTCGGGCTGGAAGTCGCGCATCTGCTTCACGCCTTCGTTCGCGCAAGCGAGCGTGGGATCGGGCGTGACGTTGAAGAAGGTCGCGTGCGTGATGCCCTGTTCGTCGAGGATCTGCGTGATCTTCTTGGTGAAGCCGCTCTGATACAGGAATTTATCCGTGACGACGAACGCCTTTTTCTTGTTGTAAACCTGCGGGCCGAGCTCTTTGAGCGCAACGCCGAGGCAACCGCGTTTGAAATAAACCTTTTCGGGTGCTCTGAACCACAACATATTTTCCTTCCTCTCCGCAACAGTTTTGATATTGATCAGGTGTTTGACGCCGACGTTTTCGGAAACGGAGTTCCCGCCCCAGGATCCGCAGCCGAGCGTCAGGGAAGGCGCGAATTTGAAGTTGTACAGATCGCCGATGCCGCCATGCGACGAAGGCGTGTTGATGACGATACGGCAGGTCTTCATGATTCCGCGGAAGTATGCAATCTTGTCCGCGCCCGTCTCCACGTTGATATAGAGCGAGGAGGTGTGTCCGAGACCGCCGTCTTTGATAAGGTGATCGGCTTTGGAGACCGCGTCTTCGAAGCTGGTCGCTTTATACATCGCGAGCACGGGAGAGAGTTTCTCGTGCGCAAATTCTTCGGAAAGATCGACCGATTCCACTTCGCCGACCAGCACTTTGCTTCCCGCAGGCGCGGTAAACCCGCTCAGTTCCGCGATCTTGCAAGCGGACTGTCCGACGATGCGGGCGTTGAGTGCGCCGTTGATGATGATCGTCTTTCTGACTTTATCCGTCTCTTCGGGCGTGAGGAAGTATGCGCCGCGCAGAGCCATTTCCTTTTTGAACTCGTTATAGACGTCCTTGAGCACGATGACAGACTGTTCGGAAGCGCAGATCATGCCGTTGTCGAACGTCTTGGAATGCAGGATGGACGAAGCCGCGAGCTTGATGTCTGCCGAGGAGTCGATGATCGCGGGCGTATTGCCTGCTCCGACACCGACCGCGGGTTTGCCCGACGAATAAGCCGCGCGGACCATGCCGGGACCGCCCGTCGCGAGGATGAGATCCGCTTCACGCATGATCATACCGGACAGCGGAACGGTAGGTTCGTCGATCCAGCCGATGATGTCCTCGGGCGCACCCGCTTCCACCGCCGCTTTCAGGACGATCTTCGCCGCTTCGATGGTGCTCTTCTTCGCTCTGGGGTGAGGCGAAATGATAAGACCGTTTCTCGTTTTGAGGCAGATGAGAGATTTGAAGATCGCGGTCGCCGTGGGGTTAGTCGTAGGAATGACCGCCGCGATGACGCCGATCGGCTCTGCGATCCTGGTAATCCCGAAGCCTTCGTCGCGCTCGATTACGCCGCAGGTACGGGTATCTTTATACGCGTTGTAGATATACTCGGACGCATAGTGGTTTTTGATGACCTTGTCTTCGACAACGCCCATTCCCGTCTCTTCCACCGCCATCTTCGCAAGGGGGATACGCATCTTGTTGGCAGCCATCGCCGCTTTGAAGAAAATGTAGTCCACTTGCTCCTGCGTGTAAGTCGCAAACTTCGCCTGTGCAGCTCTTACTTTCGCGAGCATTTTCTCCAACGATTCCTCATCGTTGACGATAAAGTCTTTCATGTGTTACCTCCGTTTATATTAAAACTTTTTTAACCCTGATTTTTGTCCGGAACCGAGCCGAACAGCATTGCGAGCGACGCCGCAAGATCTTCGTACCGCACCGACACCCCTTCGGGCACCGTGAGCGAAGCGGGCGCAAAATTGAGGATGGCGCGGATCCCCGCTTCGACCATCGCGTCGCACGCGCGTTGCGCCGATTCGCGCGGAACGGTCAAAATCCCCGCTTTTACGGAATGCCGCCGCACAATCTCGCCCAGCCTTTCGAGCGGATAAATAGGTTTGCCGCCCACCGCCCCGATCTTTTCGGGACTGATGTCGAACGCCGCGACGACATCGATGCGGAAATGCTCGAAACCCTCGTATAAGAGGATCGCCTTCCCCAGACGCCCCGCGCCGACGACCACGACGGCGGTACGCTCGTCATAGCCTAAAAATTTCTCAATATCCGAGATGAGCGTGTTCACCTCGAAGCCGCGCTTGGGTTTTCCCGCCTGCGACGAGACGAACGCGAGGTCTTTCCTCACGCCCACCGCGGAAACGCCAAGCGCCTCCGCGATCGCCGCCGAAGAAACGTACCAGCTCCCGCGGGACGCCACTTCTTTGAGAAAACGCAGATATGCGGGCAGACGGGCAACGGTCGCTTTCGAAATTTCAGAATCTTGTCCGAAGCTATCCATGTCGATCTCGCCGCCTCCGCTGTATTGATAAATTTTTATCAATTCAATAATACCAAAGCCTTGCAGAAAAGTCAACGATTTGAACGAATAATTTTTCGTGAAAGCATAAAATTTTTTACGACGGTCGCAAAGCGCTCCCTCTCCCTTCTTCGCGCCCGTCCGCGCGCCCCTTCCGCATTCGAACGCCCTCTTTTCCGTCGGTTCTTGCGGCGGGGAAAACGCTTTTCCGAAGCGCCGTGCCCATGATACGCTCCCGCATAAAAACGCGGCGCGGGGAATCCCCCGCGCCGCATTCCCTTCTTCGGTAAGCGCCGAATTACAGATCTTCCAGTTGTTTTTCGATCTTCTTTTTCATGTCGATGAATTTTTCCAGCTTCGCGCGCTCGTCGTCCACGAGTTTTTTGGGCGCTTTGGAGACGAAATTGCTGTTCGCAAGTTTGCCTCCCGCGCGGGCGATCTCGCCCATCACGCGGTCCAGCTCCTTTTCCAGGCGCTTGCGCTCCTCTTCGATGTTGACCAGTTCGCCGAGCGGAATGAATACGTGACAGATCTCGCACACCTGCGACACCGTCTTTTCCCCGACTTCGCTGCCCGATTCGATGAACGAGATCTCGCTTGCACCGGCAAGGCGGACGATCGCGCCCTTGTTGAGATTGATGAGACGTTTCGCGTCGGTCACGAGGAAAAGCTTGACCTTCTTCGTCGGCGGGCAATTGACTGCGACCTTCATCGCGCGGACGGTCTTGATGAGATCGATCACCCCTTCGAACGCCTTCGCTTCCTTTTTATAGGAAAGTTTGGTGTTGTAACGGGGATAATCCGCCGTCATGATACTCCCGCTCGTTTCGGGCAGATAAGAATAGATCTCCTCCGTCACGAAGGGAATGAACGGGTGAAGCAGACGGAGCGCGTTATCGAGCACGAACAGCAACACGCGAAGAGTGCCGCCCTTCTTCTCCGCGTCCTCGCCGTAAAGCGCGGGTTTGGAAAGTTCGATGTACCAGTCGCAGAAATCATTCCACATGAAGTCGATGAGCTTGTCCGCCGCGATCCCGAGATCGTATTTCTGCATGGCGAGCGTCACTTCGCGGATACACGTCTGCAAACGGGAAATGATCCAGCGGTCGGCAGGCTGCAAACGCACCTCTCCCGCCGCGGGCAGTTCCGCGCCGTCCGCGTTCATCGCGACGAAACGAGCCGCATTCCATACCTTATTGATGAAGTTGCGCGACGCTTCCACCTTCCCGTCCGTATAACGGGTGTCGTTGCCGGGCGCGACGCCCGTCAGCAGGGAAAGGCGCAGCGAATCGGCGCCGTATTTGTCGATGACGTCGAGCGGGTCGATGCCGTTCCCGAGCGATTTAGACATCTTTCTGCCCTGCTCGTCGCGGACGAGCCCGTGGATGAGCACGTCGCGGAACGGGACTTTGCCCGTATATTCCAGCCCCGAGAACATCATCCTCATCACCCAGAACGGGATGATGTCGTAACCCGTCACCAGCGCGTCCGTGGGATAGAAGTGGCGGAAGTCCTCCGTCTGTTCGGGCCAGCCGAGCGTGGAGAACGGCCAGAGCGCGGAAGAGAACCAGGTATCGAGCACGTCTTCGTCCTGACGAAGGTGCGCGCCGCCGCACTTGGGGCAAACGGTCGGATCTTCCTTCGCGCAGATGACTTCCCCGCAATCCTCGCAGTACCACACGGGGATGCGGTGTCCCCACCAGAGCTGACGGGAAATGCACCAGTCCTTGATGTTTTCCAACCAATTATAATAGATCTTCGCAAAGCGGTCGGGGATGAATTTGGTCTTGTTCTTGACGACCGCGTCGATCGCGGGTTTGGCGAGGGGGGCCATGCGGACGAACCACTGTTTGGAGACGATGGGTTCGACCGTGGAATGACAGCGGTAACAATGTCCCACGTTGTGCGTGTGCGGCTCCACTTTGACGAGCAGTCCCTGCGCTTCGAGGTCTGCGACGATGCGCTTGCGAGCCTCGTAGCGATCAAGCCCCGCATATGCGCCTGCCAGCTCGTTCATCGAGCCGTCGTCGTTCATCACGCGGATGACTTCGAGGTTATGCCGAAGCCCCACTTCGAAGTCGTTGGGATCGTGCGCGGGCGTGATCTTCACGGCGCCCGTCCCGAATTCCTTGTCCACATATTCGTCCGCGACGACTGGGATCCTGCGATCGGTCAGAGGAAGCAGGAGCGTTTTCCCGACCAGGTGAGAATATCTCGGATCGGAGGGATTGACCGCGACGGCGGTATCGCCGAGCATCGTCTCGGGACGGGTGGTCGCCACGACGACGAACTCTTCCGAACCCTCGACGGGATATTTGATGTGCCAAAAGAACCCCGCGTCCTCGGAATACTCCACTTCCGCGTCAGAAAGCGCGGTCTTGCAGCCGGGGCACCAGTTGATGATGCGGCTCCCCTGATAGATAAGCCCTTTATGATATAAGGTAAAGAACGCCTCGCGGACGGCGTTGGAACAGCGCTCGTCCATCGTGAACGCCAGGCGCGACCAGTCGCAGGAAGAGCCGATCTTTTTGAGCTGTTCCACGATCCTGCCGCCGTATTTTTCTTTCCACGCCCAGGCGCGGCGGAGAAATTCCTCTCTGCCGAGTTCTTTTTTGTCGATCCCCTCTTTTTTGAGTTGTTCCACGATCTTGACTTCGGTCGCGATGGAAGCGTGGTCCGTCCCGGGGAGCCAGAGCACGGAATAGCCCTGCATCCGCTTGAAACGGACGATGGTGTCCTGCATGGTGTTGTCCATCGCGTGCCCCATGTGGAGCTGTCCCGTGATGTTGGGAGGAGGCATCATCACGGTGAAGGGCACCTTTTCGGGATCCACTTTCGCGCGGAAATACCCGTTCTTTTCCCATTCAGCGTAAATTCTTTCCTCAAAGTTTTTCGGATTGTACGTCGTTTGCATTTCTGTCATGATCGCGCTCTCTTACAATGTAATACGGAGATTATTATATTCCTTTTTGCCGCGGTTGTCAATAAATCCGCCCGCGACATAAGATATAATATTAAATTTTTATGGAGCTGTAAGCATGAAAAAAATACTTGCATTTCTCACGGCGGCGCTGTTCGCAGCGCTTCCCCTCTCCGCCTGTGCGCAGGCGGACGACGGGATCACGAAGATCCGACTCAACGAAGTGACGCATTCCGTCTTTTACGCGCCCCTCTACCTCGCCGACTCGCTCGGATATTTCGAGGAAGAAGGGATCGAGATCGAACTGACCAACGGCGGCGGCGCGGATAACGTCATGGCGGCGGTGCTTTCGGGCGACGCCGACATCGGATTCTGCGGCCCCGAAGCCGCGCTCTACGTCCTGCTCGGCGGCTCGTCCGACGTGCCTACCGTCTTCGGGCAACTGACCAAGCGGGACGGCTCTTTCCTCGTCTCGCGCGTGGAGGAACCCGATTTCGAATGGACCGACCTCGAAGGCAAGGAGATCCTCGCAGGCAGAAAAGGCGGCGTCCCCGCAATGACGTTCGAATATATCCTCAACGAAAACGGGATGTATAACGGGACGGACGTCACCCTCAATTTCGACGTCGCGTTCGACCTGATGACGGGCGCGTTCGAAGCGGGCGTCGCCGATTACTGCACGATGTTCGAACCGACCGCGTCCGAATACGAAGCGGCGGGAAAGGGCTATGTCGTCGCTTCCGTCGGCGAGGCTTCGGGCGAAGTCCCCTATACCTGTTTCATCGCGAAAAAGACTTACATCGACAAAAACGAAGAGACCGTGCGCGGATTCCTGCGCGCCGTCACGAAGGCGATCGGCTATGCGCAGACGGGCGACGCGACGGAGATCGCCAAAGCGCTCGAAGGGCAATTTCCCTCCACTTCCGTGCAATCGCTCAAAACGAGCGTGGAGAGCTATCGCGCCATCGACGCGTGGGTGAGCGATATGATGATGACGGAAGAGAGTTTCGATCGCCTGCAAGACATCATCGACAACGCGGGAGAACTGCCCGCGCGCGCCGATTTCGCCAAACTCGTCTGCAACGACTATGCACGGGAAGCGTGGGAATCCCTGCAAAAATAACGCCATGAAACGGGAAATTTTACGCTTCGACGACGTCGGCCTGACCTATCACACGCGGCGCGGAGAAACGCGCGCCGCGGAACATCTCTCCTTTTCGGTACGCGAAGGCGAATTTGTGGCGATTATCGGACCTTCGGGCTGCGGAAAGACCACCCTCCTCTCCCTCGCCGCGGGACTGCTGTCCCCCTCCGAAGGCAAGGTGGAAAACGCGGGCGTATCCTTCGGGTATATGTTGCAAAAAGACGAACTTTTCGCCTGGCGCACGGTAGAAAAAAACCTGTTCCTCCCGCTGGAGATCAAAAAGATGGACACCGCGGAAGCGCGAAAGCGGGTGCGCTCGCTCGCGGAAAAATACGGGCTTGCCGACTTTTTGCAGAACTATCCCGCCCAGCTCTCGGGCGGGATGCGCCAACGCGCCGCGCTCATCCGCACGCTCGCGACCGATCCCGACGTCCTTCTGCTCGACGAACCCTTTTCCGCGCTCGACTATCAGACGCGCCTGAACGTCTGCCGCGACGTGGCAGGGATCATCCGCCGCGAGGGAAAGACCGCGCTCCTCATCACGCACGACATTTCCGAGGCGATCTCGCTCGCCGACCGCGTGCTCGTCCTCTCCGCGCGCCCCGCGAAGGTGGTCGCCGCGCACGAGATGGATTTCGGCGAGGAGAACGATCCGCTCATACGCCGCGAAAAGAAGAATTTTTCAGGCTGGTTCGAATTACTCTGGAAGGAACTCAACGGATGAAACACCAAATCACTTACTCGCGCGAACACGCGCTCTTTCTGAAAAAATGCCGCCGACACACGGTGATCGTGCAGCTTTTCCGCGTCGGCGTGCTCGCCGCCCTGCTCGGGCTGTGGGAATGCGTGGCGGCGTTCGGCTGGGCGGATCCCTTCCTCACGAGCTCGCCCTCCCGCATCTGCGCGACGGTCGCCTCCCTCTACCGCGAAGGCACCCTGTTTTACCACATCGGCGTCACCCTTGCCGAGACGATCGTCGGATTCCTCATCGCCGTCGCCCTCGGCACCTCAATCGCCCTCGCGCTGTGGTGGAGCGAATCGCTCCGTCAGGTCGCCGAGCCTTACATCGTCGTCCTCAACGCCCTGCCCAAGATCGCGCTGGGGCCGCTCATCATCATCTGGTTCGGCACGGGGAGCAACGCGATCGTGTTCATGACCGTGCTCGTGGGGCTGATCGTATCCGTCATGCACATGCTCGGCGCGTTCGTCGCCACAGACAAAAACAAACTCTTGCTCCTGCGCTCGATGGGCGCGAACAAGATACAGATCCTCACCAAACTCGTCCTGCCCTCCTCCCGCGCCGCGTTCATCTCCATGCTGAAAGTCAACGTGGGGATGGCGTGGATCGGCTCGATCATGGGCGAATACATCGTATCCAAAGCGGGACTGGGGTATCTCATCGTCTACGGCGGTCAGGTATTCAAACTCGACCTCGTGATGAGCGCCACCTGCATCCTCTGCCTGCTCGCGGCGGGAATGTACTTCCTCGTCGTGCTTCTGGAAAAGAAACTCGTAAAAAGCGCCGAGCGCTGAAAGGCAGAGCCCGCCCGTTCCGAGAACGGGATAAAGCCAGCGCACGATCCCGCCGAGACCGAGACGGGAAAGCGCGAACGCCGCAAGGAAGGTCCCTCCCTTCGCGGCGTTTTTTGCGCGCTTCTTCTTCGCGTCCACGGCGGAAAACAGCGGATAGAGCGACGAACCGAGAGAGGTCAGGATCGCCAGCGCGCAGACGGGCGCAAAGAACGCGTTGCCCCGCATCGCATAGAGAAAGGGCATTTCCGCGTCCCGCGCGCTTTCCCCTTCCGCGGCGACCGCGCGGAGGATGCAAAGAGCGCAGAGCGCGACGATCGCCGAGGCGAGCGCGGCGGCGGGTACGGGCGCTTTCGTTCCCTTCCCCGCTTCCGTGAGAACGGGCGCCGCGAGGAGGACGTTCATCCCCGCGTACAGCGGCCAGCCGCCCGCACGGCTCGCCGCGGGCGGAACGGGTGCGGACGCCCCCGCCCCGCCTGCGGCGAGGACGAAGACGACGATGACGGGAACGAGCAATGCGTTGAGCGCGGAGATCCCCTTCATCCCGCGGGATAAGAAGGCGGCGACGAGCGCGCCGCCCCCAAGGGAAAGCAGCGGACTTGCGGGAGGATACAGCGCGTCGAGCCCCGCCAGCATCGCCGCCGAAGGGATAAAACATGCCGCGGCGCACAGCGCATGGACGGCAGTGGCGCCGCGGCCGAAGACGGCGCGGACGGCGGCGCGGTATCCCCCGTACTTTTTCCCCACGCTCAGAAAGAAAGACGCCGCCAGAAAAAATGCCGCGAACGAGAAAAATACGGCGGCGGAAAATCCCTCCGCGGGGAAAAAACGGACGAGTTCCGCGCCGGATACGAACCCCGCGCCGATCACCGTTCCCACGATCAGCAAAGTCAGCCTGATAAGTTCCATCGTACCCTTATATGCCCTTTTTTGGAAATTTATGACTTTTTTCGCGCAAAAACGTTAAATTATGTCTGACATAATACTTCATGTATTGACATTTTCCGCGCAATGATGTATAATGAACGCGAATTCGAAGGAGGTCTATCATGGACGAAGAGTTCGGGCGCGACGACGAAGCGCAGGAAGCATCCGAAACGGAAGCCTCTTCCCGCGAGGAAAAGACGATCAGCGCGGATCTCATCCGCGGTCACATCAACACCATCATTCTCCGTGCGCTCTACGACGGAGACAAATACGGATACGAGATCATCAGCGAGATCGAGCAGAAGAGCCACGGGCAGTATTCCATGAAACAGCCCTCCCTTTACAGTGCGCTCAAACGCCTGGAAAGCCAGGGCTATATCACTTCTTATTGGGGCGGCTCGGTCAGCGGCGGGAGAAGAAAATACTTTTCCCTCACCGAAGAAGGGCGCAAGATCTCCGAGCGCAACCAATCGGAATGGGAATATTCGCGCACGGTCATCGACAGCCTGATCTCGGAAAAACAGTTCGATTTCAACAACCCCGCCCCCACCGCGGTGGATATGCGGGTGCTGAAACAGACGACTTCCCGCGTGCCTTCGCGCGGGCAGGACGGCGAATACGACGAGGAGTTCTCCTATACGGGCGGCGCGGACAGCGCGGAACAGGCGCGACTCATCGAAGAACAGGCGCGCCGCGAAGCGGAACTCGAACAGGCGCGCGCCGCGCTCGAAGAAGAGCGCGAACGCTCGGAAAAAGAACTTGCCGAATTGGAAGAAGCGAAAAAGGCGCTCGCGGAAGAGCGGGAACGCTCGGAGCGGGAACTTGCGGAACGGGAAGCCTCCCTCCGCAGCGAGCGCGAAAAATATGAAGAAGAGCTCGCGGAGCGCGAGCGCAAGATCGAGGAAGAAAAACAGGAGATCGAAGCGCTCCGTTCCGAGCAGACGGAACAGATCCGCATCACGCAGGAGACGTACAGCGAGCAGCTCAAAGAGCGCGACGAACGCATCTTGCGCGCGCAGGAGATGCACTCGGAGGACGTCCGCGCAAGAGAAGAAGCGCTTCGCTCCGAGCGCATGAGATACGAACAGATGCTCGCCGAACGCGAACGGTTGATCGCGCAGGAGCGCGCGGAACACGTCAGGGAGCTGGAAGAGCAGGAACAGCGCATCCGCGCCGAACAGGAGAGGCTCTTCGCTCAGCGCGAACGCCAGGTGATCCACGAGAACTATCTGCGCCTGGTCAGCAGCCCTCCTCCCGCCGCGCAGGAGCCGCAGGAGGAATATTCCTACTATACGCCCCCCAATGCCGCCGCGGAAGAATCCTCTTCCGAATCTCTGCTGTATGCGAAAAAGCCGGAATCGGAACGCGAATACCGTTCCATCATCCATAAACTGTATGCCAACGCCGTGAAGGAAGAAGAACCCGCGCCCGCGGAGGAAGCGGAAGAAGAGAGCGCCGAGGAACGCGCTCCGCGCCGCACCCCCGCCGCACAATCGCTCGGAAGGATCGATTTTTACGATCTGGAAGCGAGAGCGGCGCAGGACGGGATCCGCATTACCACCTCGGGCGGCATCAAACCGCGCGAACCCGCTTCCACGAGCGTCGTCAATAAAGGAAAAGCGCTGTTCTTCTCGGCGATCGCCGCGTTTTTGTTCAGCATCGCCGTCGGCGCGGTCGCGCTCGTCCTCAAAGACACCTACGCGATCCCCGTGCTCTTCCCCTATCTCATGTGGGGCATCGGCTTTGCGCTTCTGCTCGTGACGGGCGTCGCGTATGCGAACCGCTTCGGCGAACACGCGCTCCGCTATACGGGAAACGCGATCCCCAACGCCATCGTCGCTTACGCCCTGCTTGCGATTGCCGACGTCGTCGCCGCGCTTGCCTGCAAGATGGACTTTACCGATCTGAACGCGATCGTCGC
>CASGEQ010000128.1 GCA_949300535.1 uncultured Bacillota bacterium | reverse complement strand
CTGTTCGGCGATGAGCGTGAGATAGATCTCCGTCTTTCCGCTCCCCGTCACGCCGTGCAGGAGAATGACCGTCTTCTCCGTTTCGCCGATCGTCTTTACGGCGAGCCGCTGGGCGGGCGTAAGCGTGCGGGATACCTTCTCCCCCTCCACGCCGCGGTAGGGATCGCGCAGGACGCGCTTTTTCCCGATCGCAATATACCCCTTTTCCGCAAGCGCGTTGACTGATGAAGCGCCGAACATTTCTCTCAGCTGCGCCGCGTCCGTCTCGCCGTGATCGGAAAGATAGGAATAAGCCGCTTCCTGCTTTTTGGCGGTGCGGGAAAAGACGGGCGAAACGCCTTCCGCGATCTTTGCAAACGAACGGTACCGCTCGCTCACCTTTCCCGTGCGCATTTCGGCGGGCAGAAACAGCCTTAAAACGAGCGCCATCGGCACGCGATAACGCGCTACGAGCTTATGCGCTAAAATCAAGCTCTCCGCCGTGAGCGCGGGATAGTCCTCCTCCGCGCGGTAAATGCGTTTGAGTTTTTCCGCCGGGAAATCGCTTTTTTCTTTGAGGCGCATGACGAAACCCGTCGCCGCGCTTCTTCCGAAGGGCACGGTGACGCGCATTCCCGCCTTGATATCCTCTCCGCACTCGTAGTCGAAGATCTTGTCCACATCGCTGTGTGCGATGTCTACGATGACTTCTGCGATCATATTCCCGAAAAAGAGAAAACAGCCCCGTTGTGCGCGGGGCGTTTTCGGTCAATCCTTTACGCTCGTAACCTTGCCGTTCATGATTTCCTGGCAGGCAAGTACGATCTCTTTCTGCTTATTGGGCAATTCCTTGATTCCCGTACTCTGCATCTGTTCGATGATCTGGCGCGTACGTTTTGCCACGATTACGCACAGCTCGTATCTGCTGGCGGGGTTTTCCTCCGTCCCGAGTTTACGGACCAATGCGTCCACAGAAGGTTCGTTGATCATATGTTTCACCTCCGATTATCTTTACGCTCTGTTTTTTTCTTTCGCGATGATTTCCTGTAATTTGCGCTTCGTCGATTCGAGGTCGTCGTTCACGACGACGTAATCGTAAAGACTCTGCTGATCCAGTTCGTATTTCACGCGGCGCAGCCGCTCTTTGCGTTCTTCTTCCGTTTCCGACCCGCGCCCCTCAAGCCGCGTTTCCAGCGCTTCCATTGAGGGCGGAACGATCATGATGAGTACCGTCTGCGGAAGAATGCGCTTGGCGTTGAGCGCGCCGACGACGTCGATCTCCAAAATGACGGACTTTTCTTTCAGCTTACGCTCCACGAACGAACGGGGCGTACCGTAATAGTTGCCGAAATGCTCGTCGTATTCGAGGAAGTCGTTTTCCGCAATCCGCGCTTCAAATTCCGCGCGGGTGATAAAGAAATAATCCTTTCCGTCCACTTCTCCCTCGCGCGGCAGACGCGTGGTGCAGGATACGGACGCGACTAAAGAATCGTCTTCTTTTAAAATCTCTTTGACGAGCGTCCCTTTCCCTACCCCCGACGGTCCGGAAATTGCCATCAACACATTACGCATACTCACTCCAGATTCTGTATTTGTTCGCGTACTTTTTCGATCTCGTTTTTCATTTCCAGCGCCGCCGACGTGATTTCCACGTCGTTGGATTTGGAACAGACGGTATTGCATTCGCGGTTGAATTCCTGTACGAGGAAGTCCAGCTTGCGCCCCACCGTTTCGCTTTTGCAGATGTTGTAAAATTCCGC
Organism: uncultured Bacillota bacterium; assembly: GCA_949300535.1. Taxonomy (GTDB): domain Bacteria; phylum Bacillota; class Clostridia; order Christensenellales; family Borkfalkiaceae; genus Gallimonas. Next base: position 5,871 of record CASGEQ010000128.1, on the reverse strand, counting down.
AATATGCGAGGAAAGGCGGGTAAGCTCTTCGTCGATATTGCACTTATCCGCAAAAATCGCCGCTTCCGTCAGGATGCGCGCTTCGTCCACCTTGCCGCCGAGGTATTCCCCGATGCGTTCGCTCAATTTCTTCCGATACTCTTCCGCCACCGACGGAGCGCGGGCAGCGATCTTTTCGCGGAGAGCCGCGATCGTCTGCATGCGGGAAAGAAGATCCGCCTTTAAGCGCTCGCCCTCTTTCTGCCGCATTTCGCGCAGGGCGTCCATCGCGGAACAGACCGCGCTTCGGAGCGCATCAAGCAGGACCTCGTCCGCACCCGCCGCTTCTTCCTGCTTCACCACGTCGGGATAGCGCAGGACGGACGCAACCGTCGTATCGTCGGCAAGATCGGGAAAGGCTTCCTTCACCGCGCGGGCGGCGTTTACATAAGCGGCGGCAGCCGCCATATCGACGTACAAAGTCTTTGCGCGCTCGCGCTTATCCGTATAAGTCACGAACACGTCGATATGCCCGCGCGAAATGCGCTCGCGCACGAGGGAACGGATGAGTTCCTCATAGGCGGAAAAGATGCGCGGACTCTTGACGGAAATGTCCAGAAAGCGGTTATTCACCGTCTTGACTTCCACAGTAAGCTCCACGCCGTTTTCCCGATATTCGCCTTTGCCGAATCCCGTCATGCTGTACATACCGACCACACTCCGAAAGAACGCGTTACGCCCTTGAAATTGATTGTTTTATTATACCATACGCACTCGCATTTTTCAAGCGCTTTCAGGAATTTTTTGTAATTTTGCGCATATTTTTGCGCAGCGGAAACGGCGAAAGCGGAAGCCGACGCTTCCGCTTTTTGTCTGTCCTATGTCAACGATACGCTCAGCGCTGCGGCCGCAGGTGCCGAAGATTCGCTCAGCGCCCCAGCCGCAGGAGAAATTCCTCTTCGCCGATGACGGGGATTCCCGCCTTTTTCGCCTTGTCCAGCTTGCTCCCCGCCTTTTCGCCCGCGACGACGAGCGTCGTTGCGGAAGTCACCGAACTCTGACATACGCCGCCCGCCTCTTCGATGAGCTTCTGCGCTTCCGTGCGCGAAAGTGCGGAAAGACTGCCCGTGAGCACCACTTTTTCGCCCGAGAACGCCCCGCCCTGCACGGGTTTTTTCACGAACGGCTCCACGCCCTCTTCTTTCAGGCGTTCAAGTTCCGCCCGATTCTCCTCATCCGCAAAATAGGCAAGGATGGCGTTCGCCGTGACGTCGCCCACGTTTTCGAAAGCGATGAGCTCTTCATAAGTGCAGGCGGAAAGCGCTTCCACGCTCCCCTTTTGCGCGAGATCGCGCGCCGCGACTCTGCCGATCCCCTCGATTCCCAGCGCATAGATGAACCGATCGAGCGGGATGCGTTTGCTGTTCGCGATCGCGGAAAGGATATTCGAAACTTTCTTTTCCTTGAATCCTTCCAGCCCTTCGAAGTCAGCCTCTGTCAGGCGGTAGAGATCGGAAAAACGCGAAACGTTCCTCTTATCGTGCAGGAGCGTTAACGTCATTTCGGACAGTCCCTCCACGTCCGCGGCGTTCTTGGAACAATAATGAGTAAGTTTAGCGATCACGCGGGGCGGACATTCCCGATTGGGACAGAACAGGTTCGCGCCGACCTCCTTCACCTCGCTCCCGCAGGCGGGGCAGACGTGCGGCTTTTCCACAGGCACGCTCCCTTCGGTATGCGCCACCGCGCCCAAAATCTCGGGGATCACCTCGTTGGAGCGGCGGATGAGCACGCGCGAATTGAGTTTGACGTCCTTTCTCAAAATATCGCCGTAATTGTTGAGCGTGGCGCGGCGCACCGTCGCGCCGCCCAGATCGACGGGCTCCACGAAGGCGAGCGGAGTGAGCTTGCCCGTTCTGCCTACCTGCCAGATCACTTTTTTGACCGTCGTCTCCGCTTCCTCCGCCTCGAACTTGAAGGCGATCGCCCAGCGCGGGAATTTGTCGGTATAGCCCATGGCGGCGCGCACGCGCTCTTCGTTTACCTTGATGACCGCGCCGTCCGTTAAAACGTCGATTTTCTTGCGTTCGATCTCGATCTCGTCGATCGCCGCCTTCACTTCGTCATAACTGCGGCAGACTTTGAAATAGGGAAAAGTGCGGAATCCCTCCCTGCGCAGAAATTCCATTGCCGCGCATTGCGAGGGTACCATGTCCGAAGACATATAATTGACGTCGTAAAAAATGATCTCGGGTCGTCGTGATTGCGTGACCTTCGGATCGAGATTTCTGATCGCGCCCGCCGCCGCGTTGCGCGCGTTTTTGAGCGGCTCGTCGGGATGGGCGCGGTTATATTCTTCCAGCACGGGCAGGCGGAGGATCGCCTCGCCGCGCACTTCCAGCGTACCCGTGTACAAGATCTTCATGGGGAAAGAACGGATAGTCAGCACCTGCGCGGTGACGTCCTCTCCTTCCGTCCCGTTGCCGCGCGTGGTCGCGCGGACAAACGCGCCGTTCTCGTAAGTGAGACATACGGTCAGCCCGTCGAACTTGTATTCCACCGTAAATTCCGCCTGCGGCTCCACTTTCTGTACGCGCGTCAAAAAAGCGGAAAGTTCGTCGTCCGTCACCGCCTTGTCCAGGCTGTAAAGGCGGGCGATGTGCGTATGCTTTCCGAACGCCTTGATGGGCTCGCCGCCTACGCGGCGGGTGGGCGAATCGGGATATACCACCCCGCTCTCCCGTTCCAGTTCGCGCAATTCGTCGTACAGTTTGTCGTATTCTCTGTCGGACACGCTCGGATTGTCGAGGACGTAGTATTCATACGCCCAGCGGTTGAGAATGTCGCAAAGTTCTCTCATTCTGTCCATCATGTTCCCTCCGAAACGATCTCAAGCGGCGCGAGCGTCGCGGCGAGATCTTTGTTTCCCGCCGTCTCGAATTTCACCGTGACGATGGGATTGCTGTCGCTCCCCCTTCTCGCGACGATGACCCCCGTCCCGAACCGCGCATGGCGCACCGTAACGCCCGGCACGAGGCGGGATACGTCCTTCCCGCCGCCCGAAGATTGCTTCGTCCCGACGTTTCCGTAACGGACGGGCGCGGACGGCTTCGCGGCGGGGCGCGACGGGGAGCCTGCGGGACGCGATGGACCGCCGAACGTGCGGAATCCCTCGTCACCGCTTCTGTTCGCATACGAGGAAGCGGACGATACGCGCACGGGCGCGGAACTGCGGCCGTATCCGCCGTAGCTCCCGTATCCGCCCGAGGAACCGTAACCGTTTGAAGAGCCATAACCACCTGAAGAGCCGTATCCGTCGCGGTAATAATCGCCCGAATAGCGGGGAAATGCGCGCTCCTCGCCCATATCGAGATGGTCGGAAAGTTCTTTCAGGAACTGAGAGCGGGAAGTCGGTTCCCGCTTGCCGTAAAGATAGCGGCTGCGCGAACGGGTGAGATAGAGCTTCTCCTTTGCGCGGGTGATCGCAACGTACATCAGCCGCCGCTCCTCTTCGAGGTCGGCGGGATTATCCAGCGCGCGGGATACGGGGATAATATTTTCCTCCAGCCCGCATAAAAACACGCAGCGGAATTCCAGCCCCTTGACTGCATGGATGGTCGCAAGAGTGACGTAATCGCCGTCGTCCATCTCGTCGGTATCAGAATACAGAGTGATCTGCTGTAAATAATCGGAAAGGGTCGCGCCCTCGTTCATGCGGACAAACTCGTCGACGGAGTTCTGAAATTCGTCGATATTCGCGCGCTTTGCAATGCTTTCATCCGAATTGTCCGCATACATTTCGCGCATACCCGACGTCTTGACGAGGTAATCGGTCAGTTCGTTCACCGCCGTATCCTGCGAGCGGATGACAAGGTCTTTGATATAACCGCCGAACGCGCGGAGTTTTTCCTTCACGCTCCCCGTCAGCGGAAGATCGTCCGCGTCCAAAACGGCGTCGTAAAGGGAGAGATCCTCCTTTGCCGCATAGTCCTGCAAGACCTGAATGGTCTTGTCCCCGATCCCCCTGCGCGGAACGTTGATGATGCGCGCCACCGCTTCGCTGTCGAAGGGATTGGCGACCACGCGCAGATAGGCGAGGATGTCCTTGATCTCCTTGCGCTCGAAAAACTTGAAGCCGCCGAACACCTTATACGAAATGCCGTATTTGGTAAACTCCTGCTCATAAGCGCGGGTGAGTGCGTTGATGCGCATGAGCACGGCAAAATCGGAGAGTTTCCAGCCGCGGGAACGCAGTTCGGAAATGGTCCGCGCCGCAAAGAGCGCTTCGTCCGCTTCGTCCGCCGCCTCGTAAAGACGGGGCTTCTCCCCCTCCTCGTTCTCCGTCCACAGCGCCTTGCTCTTTCTCATGGCATTATGGGAGATAGACGCATTGGCAAGATCGAGGATCGCCTTGGTCGAGCGGTAGTTTCTCTGCAATTTGAAGGTGACCGCCTTGGGGAAAGAACGCTCGAAATGCAGGATGTTTTCCAGCTTCGCGCCGCGCCAGCCGTAAATGGACTGATCGTCGTCACCCACGACGAACAGATTCCCGCACCCCGAATCGAGCATGCGGATGATATCGAACTGCACCGAGTTGGTATCCTGAAACTCATCCACGAGGATATAGCGGAACTTTTCGGAGAGATATTCGAGCGCCTCTTTATCCGTCGCGAGCAGGTTGCGGGCTTCGAGCAGAAGGTCGTCGAAATCGAGCGCGTTGTTCTGCTTCAAATGCGCGACATAGCGGGAATACACCTTCGTGACCGCCTCGATGTTGCGCTCATAATCGTACTTGACCGCGTATTCCTCGGGGGAAAGCCCGAGCATTTTCGCGTTGGAAATGTGCCACTTGACCGATTTGAGCAAACCCTCTTCGTCATAATCGCATTCCCTGAACGCCTGTTTGATGACGGCGGCGCGCTCCTGTTCCGAATAGATGGAGAAATTCTCGGTAAGCCCGCATTGGCCCGCATACATGCGCAGAATGCGCACGCACATGGAGTGAATCGTGCATACCCACATTCCGCCCGTTTCCGTCATCGAGGAAAGGCGTTCCTTCATCTCGTTCGCCGCCTTGTTGGTGAAGGTGATCGCGAGGATATTGGAAGGGCGGACGCCCTTTTCTTCCACAAGATAGGCAATGCGGGAGGTAAGGACGCGCGTCTTTCCGCTCCCCGCTCCCGCAAGCACCAGAACTGCTCCTTCCGTCTGCAAAACGGGGCGCAGCTGTTCTTCGTTCAGTTTTGACAACAGTTCTTCCATACTTCGGATATTATATCATAACCGAAGGCGGATTTCAACTCTTTCGCCCCTTGATTTCAAACTCGTATTCCCGCTTGAACCGCTCGAGCGCGCGCAGATATTTTTCGGAAAGTTCGAGCGTATAGCGCTGTTTTTCCGAATAGGACAGCGTGTCGTAATACGCCTTATCCGTCAGCCGTCCGATCGCGTCGGAAACTTCCCCTTCCGAGAGCAGAAGGTCGCGGACTTTGAGGTAAAATTCGTCGGGCGCGTCGCCCTTGATCTCGGTGGTTACCTTCTGCGTAAAATAGCGTTCCAGTCGGCTTTCGTTGATCCCCTCCCGCTTGGCGTGTTCGCGCTCGCTGTCCAGTTTTTCGCGGCATTCCTTCCAGAACCCGTTCTTCATGCGCATTTTGGCCTCTTTTGCAAGTGATTTGAACGTGCGTTCCATACAGCCTCCTTATTTCGACATTTTCCGCAAGAAAAAATCCGTAACTTGCGTTACGGATTTTTGTCAGTTCTTATTTCTCTTTCTCGCGGCTTCCGACTTCTTTCTCTTCTTCACGGAAGGTTTTTCATAAAACTCTTTCTTTCTGAGGTCGCCGATGATGCCGTCGCGGGAGCACTTTCTCTTGAAGCGGCGCAGTGCGC
>CASGEQ010000127.1 GCA_949300535.1 uncultured Bacillota bacterium | reverse complement strand
CTGCTCGATTCCAACATGGCGTTCGGCACGGGCGAACACGAAACGACGTCCATGTGCGTGGAGCTCATGCAGGATTATCTTCACGAGGGCGATACGGTCATCGACGTGGGCTGCGGAAGCGGCATTTTAGGCATTTCCGCGATCAAGCTGGGCGCGGGCAAGGCGTATCTCACGGATATCGACTATGTCGCGGTGGAGAGCGCGAAGCACAACTGCAAGCTTAACCGCGTGAGCGAAAAGGCGGTCGTCGCGCATTCCAACCTTCTGGAAAACGCGGATATCCTCGGGGATATCATGCTCGCGAACATCACGGCGGAGGTGCTCCAATTCCTTGCGCCGAGCATTCCGAAGAATCTCAAAAAGACAGGTGTTCTCATTCTGAGTGGCATCATCGAGAGCCGCCTTCCTCTCGTCAGAAAGGCGTACGGCGAAGTGGGGATGGAGATCGTCCGCGAACGCAGGAAGGGCGAATGGTATGCGCTCGTCCTCAGGCATAAGGGGGAATGATGGCAGCGCCGAAACGGTTTTTTATTGACAATATCGCGGAAGAAGTCGTCCTTTCGGGCGAGGAGTTCCGCCACGCGAAAAACGTCCTGCGCCTTTCGGAAGGGGACGAAGTCACCCTTTTGGACGGGAGCGGCGCGGAGTTTTCCGCCGTCATTTCGCGCGTGGAAAAATACCGCATGGTATTGCACGTTCTGGGCGGAAAGGACTCGGACAAGGAGCCGAAATCGGACGTTCTGCTCCTCGTCGGCGCGCTGAAAGGGGATAAGACGGAACTCGTCGTGCAGAAGGCGGCAGAGCTCGGCGTGAGCAGGATAGGGGTATTCTCTTCCCGCTACTGCGCGGCATATATGAACGAAAACAAGCTGGAACGGCTGAACAAAGTCGCGCGGGAGGCGGCGAAACAGTGCCTGCGCGCGTCCGTTCCCGAAGTGCATTATTTTCCCACGCTGGACGAGGCGCTTCTCTCGGCGGAAGGGTATGAAAACAAACTATTTGCGTGCGAGTTCGCGAAAAAGAGCGATGTCGATATCTCCTCTTTGCGCGGTTCGTTCGCGCTCGTCGTGGGGAGCGAGGGCGGCTTTACCGAAGAGGAATTTGCCGCGGCGAAGGAGCACGGTTTTGCGGGGATCTCCATGGGAAAACGCATCCTGCGCGCGGAGACGGCGGCGATCGCGCTGACGGCGGTCGTCATGTTCGTCGCGGGGGAATGGCAATGAAAGCTTGCGTGTTCACGCTCGGCTGCAAGGTCAACGAGGTGGAGAGCGAATCCCTGATGCGCGGGCTGGAAGAGCTCGGCTATGAGACGACGGAAGAGCTTTGCCCTGCGGACGTGTATATTCTCAACACCTGCGCGGTGACGGCGGACGCGGAAATAAAGAGCCGCCAGGCGGTCGCCCGCGTGCGTAAATTCAATCCCGCCGCGCCCGTCTATGTGTGCGGCTGTGCTTCTCAGAACAATCCCGAAGCCTTTTCCGCGCGCGAAGGGGTGGTATACGTCTCGGGCACGCGCAAAAAGGACGATATCCTTTCCCTGCTTTCGGGCGGCGAAAAAGGGGAGGATGACGGGGGATTTTGCGAAATGCCCCCGCCCAAACGCACCAAAACGCGCTCGTTTCTTCGCATTCAGGACGGCTGCAACAACTTTTGTTCCTATTGCCTCATCCCCTATCTGCGCGGCAGATCGTGTTCGCGCGGCGCGGAGGAGATCGTCCGAGAAGCCCGCGCGCTGTGCGAAGAGGGCGCGAAGGAGATCGTGCTGACGGGTATCGACATTTCCTCCTATCGGGACGGAGAAACCGACCTCGCGGCGCTTTTGTCCATGCTCGGGGACGTCCCCGCGCGCGTCCGCCTCGGCTCTTTGGAAGTGGGCGTCGTGACGGAGAGATTTCTGAGCGCGGCAAAAGAAGCGGGCAATTTTGCGCCCCATTTCCATCTCTCTTTGCAGAGCGGTTCGACGGCGGTCCTGAAGAAGATGAACCGCCATTATACGCGGGAGGAATATCTTTCCCGCTGCGCGCTCATCCGCTCGTATTTTTCCGACGCGGCGATCACGACGGACATCATAGCGGGATTTCCGACGGAGACGGAAGAGGATTTCGAGGATTCGCTCTCGATCATCCGGGAAGCGGGATTCGCGCACGTTCACGCGTTCGCCTTTTCGGCGCGCGCGGGCACGGTCGCGGCAAAGTGGAAAGATCTCCCGCCTGAGGTAAAAAAAGAGCGCGTCGCCCGATTGATTCAGGCGGCGCAGGAACAGGAAGAGCGCTTTTTAGCCCGCTTTGAGGGGCGGGAAGCGGAAGTGCTGTTTGAGGAGGACGGCGGCTATACTGCCAATTATATCCGCGTATACGCCGCGGGTGCGCGCGAGGGAAGCCTGTGCCGCGTGCGGCTGGGAAAACGGGAAAAAGACGGCTTGCATGCCGATATTTTAGAGGAGATTGTATCATGAAAGACTGCATTTTCTGTAAGATCATCGCGGGGGAGATCCCTTCCGCAAAGGTGTACGAAGACGAGGAGATGATCGTATTCAAGGACATCGAGCCCAAGGCGCAAATTCATCTTCTTTGCGTGCCCAAAGACCATTTCGCGCTGCTCACGGAAATGGACGAAAAGCGCGCCGCGCTCGTCGCGCGGATGCTGCGCAAGATTGCGGATAAGCACGCGGAATGGGGACTGGCGGACGGGTATCGCCTCGTCGTCAATCAGGGCGAGAACGCGGGGCAGACGGTGCATCACCTGCACATCCACGTTCTCGGCGGACAGACGCTTCCCTGGGACTGAGCCTGAAATTGCCCGATCGGTTCGGGACAAAGGCGATTATTTTCGCCGAATAATTCAAAACATAACAAACGCCGCGCGGCTTTTGCCGCGCGGCGTTTGTCTGCTCTGCGCATGAAAAGAAAAACGTTAGAAGTGCAGTTTGCGGGATAAGCGTACTTTTTTTGACAAAATCAAAAATGCAAGGTATAAAATACCGTTGCGTGTCAATAATTGCCGCGTAAGGAGGAGATTATGAAACAATGGATGCGGATTGCGCGCGAACTCATTCTCGTTCTTCTCCTGACCGCCTGCGTTCTGGCGGTATGCGTTTTCAGGTATCTGCCCGTCTTCGGACAGGCGGAGAGTTACCGCTTTTATCTGGGCGCCTCCTCGTCCGCCCGCTCGTTTGCTTCCGAGTCCCCCCTTATCGACAAGCTGACGGCGGAGCGGGTCGCGGGGGAGAGCGCGGAATACGGGGGAGACCGCTATGCGGAATTGAAGGAATTGTTCCGCGCCCGCCTGCTCTTTCGGGAAGAGTCGTGCGGCGTCGTCAATTACTATCTCTATTCCCCGTGCCTTGGCGACTGCGTTTATCTGAACGGGTATGCGGTCAATCTGCACATCGCTGTGGAAAAGAGCGGGGAGCGGACGGCGGCGGGAACGCCCCTCATCTTCGGCGGATACTGAGAAAATAACAAAAGCGCGTATAAAACCCGTAAAAGCGGGAAATCATTTACATACAAAAAATCGGAGGATGGTATGAAAGAAAAAACCACAGGAAAGCGCAAGGCGCTCTATTACTTCATTCTTGCAGTCAGCGTATTGCTGCTGACTGCGGCGACGGTTCTCACCGTCTACTTCACCACCGGCAGAGATAACGTGCTCGAAAAGCCGCCCGTCGATCAGACGGATCCCGACGACGAACCCGACGACGAGCCGGACGATACTCCTTCCGGCGGCGATGACACTCTCATCTTCGTCAATCCCATGGAAAGCGCGGAAGTCTCCAACGAATACGGCTTCTTCCACAATCAGACGCTCGGCTGGTATTACGAACATACGGGCGTAGACTTTGCGGCGGAAGAGGGCGCGCAGGTCGTGTCCATGGCGGACGGAACGGTGGAGAGTATCAGCGAAGATATCCTCACGGGCACGCAGATAATTGTCGATCACGGCGACGGGCTCAAAACGGTGTATTGTTTCGTGACGGCGGCGGACGGCCTGAAAGCGGGCGATAGCGTGGCAAAAGGCGAAGTCATCGCGACGGTTGCGGAAGCGAACGGCCCCGAATACAAGGACGGACCTCACCTTCATCTGGAAGTCACCATGAACGGCAAGAACGTGGATCCCGCGGAATACCTCACGCTGGACGAGAAATAAACGGAGGAGCGGCGGGCCCGGACCGGCGGGCCGCACGTTGGGCCGAACGTGTAAATTTTTGGGGAAATTTAAGCCGCGATGTGTTTTTGCGGTG
>CASGEQ010000126.1 GCA_949300535.1 uncultured Bacillota bacterium | reverse complement strand
TATGCAATCCCGCGCCCTTGCAAAGGGTAAACCACGCACGGACAAATTCGGGCTGTAAAAGCGGTTCGCCGCCCGAAAACGTCACGCCGCCGCGCCTGCCGAAATATTCGCGGCAGCGCACCGCGCGGTCAAAGAGCTCCCCCGCCGTCGTTTCCTCTCCCCCCGTTGCGTCCCAGGTATCGGGATTGTGACAGTACAGACAGCGGAGCGGACAGCCCTGCGCAAACGCGACGAAACGCACCCCCGGCCCGTCAACCGTCCCCAATGACTGAACCGAATGTATTCTGCCCTTCACGGCGCGCAGTTGCCGTTCCGTGACATTTCCCCAAGGCGCGCCCGCCGTGTCCGCGACTGCGGACACGGCGGGGCGCTCCAGTCCGGTTTCGGAATCAACGGACACGGTGTCCTCATTTTTATAATTTTCAGATTTATATTCGGACATGGTCATATCCTCCGCAGAACGGAGAAGGCGGGCATTTCGCCCGTCTTCCGTATCTTTCCCTTACATGGCGTCGTGGAAGGTCCTCTGAATGACCTCCCTCTGCTGTTCGCGAGAGAGTTTATAGAAATTCACCGCATATCCCGACACGCGGATGGTGAGATTGGGATAATCTTAGGGATGCTCATACGCCTTCATCAGCTGTTCGCGGTTCATCACGTTGACGTTGAGGTGATGCGCCTTGTGGCGGAAATAGCCGCCGAGAATGCTGACAAGGTTGTCAATGCGCTCCTCCTTCGTCTTGCCCAGCGCGTTGGGCGTGATGGAGAAGGTATTGGAAATGCCGTCGCGCGCGTCGTCATAAGAGAGCTTTGCGACCGAGTTGAGCGACGCCACCGCACCGCTATGCTCGCGGTTGTGCATGGGATTTGCGCCGGGTGCGAACGGCTCGCCTTTCTTTCTGCCGTCGGGCGTGGAGCCCGTCTTTTTGCCGTACATCACGTTGGACGTGATCGTCAGCGCGGAAAGAGTATGCTTCGCGCCGCGGTATGCGGGCGTCCTGCGCAGATTTCCGATGACTTCGTGCAGGATTTCCTTCGCGATCAGATCCACGCGGTCGTCGTCGTTGCCGTATTTGGGGAAATCCCCTTCCGTTTCGAAATCGACGATGATGCCGTTCTCATCGCGGACGGGCTTCACCTTTGCGTATTTGATCGCGGAAAGCGAATCGGCAATGACCGAAAGCCCCGCAACGCCGAACGCCATCAGGCGTTCCACGTCCGTATCGTGCAGCGCCATCTGAATCTTCTCGTACGCATATTTGTCGTGCATGAAGTGGATGACGTTCATCGTATTCACATACAGGTTGCATACCCAAGGCAGATACACGTTCAGACGGCGCATCACTTCGTCGTAATCGAGCACATCGCCGCTCATCGGCTCCATCTGAGGCCCCAGGCGCGTCCCCGTCGTATTGTCCACGCCGCCGTTGATGGCGAGCAGGAGAAGTTTTGCGAGGTTGGTGCGCGCGCCGAAGTACTGCATCTGCTTACCCACCTTCATCGCGGATACGCAGCAGGCGATCGCGTAATCGTCGCCGTATACGGGGCGCATGATATCGTCGTTCTCGTACTGAATGGAATCGGTGTCGATGGATACCTTCGCGCAGAACGCCTTGAACGGCTCGGGAAGTCTTTCGCTCCACAGCACGGTGAGGTTGGGTTCGGGCGCGGGGCCGAGCGTATAAAGCGTGTTGAGCACGCGGAAGGAGTTCTTCGTCACGAGAGGTCTGCCGTCCTCGCCGACGCCGCCCACGCTTTCCGTGATCCACATGGGATCGCCGCCGAACAGCTCGTTATATTCGGGCGTGCGCAGATGACGCGCCATGCGCAGCTTCATAACGAAATCGTCCATCAGCTCCTGCGCCCCTTCTTCCGTCAGAATGCCCGCCTTCATGTCGCGCTCGATATAGATATCGAAGAACGTGCTCGTTCTTCCGAGCGACATCGCCGCGCCGTTCTGATCTTTGTTCGCCGCAAGGTAAGCAAAATACGTCCACTGGATCGCCTCGCGCGCATTCGCCGCGGGCTGAGAGATGTCGTAACCGTAACTTTCCGCCATCTTTTTCAGTTCTTCCAGCGCGCCGATCTGAGCCGTCAGCTCCTCGGAAAGGCGGATATTCTCCTCCGTCATCATGCGGAAACCGACCTCGCGCTTGTCCTGTTTCTTGCGCGCGATCAGCTCGTCCGCGCCGTACAGCGCGACGCGGCGGTAATCGCCGATGATGCGCCCTCTCCCGTAAGCGTCGGGAAGTCCCGTCAGTAGCGCGCAGTGACGCGCCGCCTTCATCTCGTCCGAATATGCGCTGAATACGCCGTCGTTATGCGTCGTGCGGTAGGTAAACAGCTTCTCGATCTCGGGAGAGAGTTCATAACCGTACGCCTTGCACGCCGAACGCGCCATTCTCATGCCGCCGAAGGGATTGACGCCGCGCTTTAAGGGCGCGTCCGTCTGCAATCCGACGATGAGTTCGTTCTCGCGGTCGAGATATCCGGGCGCATATGCGCAAAGACCCGATACCGTCTCCGTATCGACGTCCAGCACGCCGCCCTTCTCGCGCTCCGCTTTCTGGAGCGCGGCAAGCTCTTCCATGCACTTCTTCGTGCGGGCGGTAGCCCCCGCCAGGAAGGACGCATCGCCTTCGTAGGGCGTGTAGTTATTCTGAATGAAATCCCTCACGTCAATGCTTTCTTTCCATTTGCTCCCCGAAAATCCTTCCCACTGCTTCGTTTCCATGTCCGCCTCCTGTGCATGCATTGCTTCTTCCTTTGAAAGTGCAGTACGATAATACTACATATTGTGGTATCTGTCAAGCGTTTTCCAAGATATTGTGCCAATAATTATATTTTTTCTTCGGGCGGCATTTGTCCTGCGCGCGCCCGGATATGCATTATATCACGCCGCCGCGCTCCCCGTCAACCGTTCAGAAGCGGAAATAATTCCCGCAGGAAATACTTTTTTTATGAAAAATCAAACACAATTTTCCCCTGCCTCTTGTCACCCGATTCCGTGTATGTTATAATGCGGATAAGGAGGGAATTATGGACGTATCCAATGCCGAACGGTTTCTCAAAAGCTATAACAATATCGAGAATCAGCTGAAAATCCTGTACAACGCCAAGGCGACGCAGAATTTTACCGATCTCGTCAAGCGCTGCACAGAGCTGAACATTACCGTGCGCCGTTACGAGAACGAACTCATCGATTACGGAAAACTGCGCAACGCCATCGTCCACCGCTCGGCGGGCGGCCGCGGCGAAACGGTCATCGCCGTGCCCTGCGACAACGTCGTCGAACAGATCGAATTTATCGAGAAGATGCTCTGCCATCCGCCCGGAATCATGGACGCGATCAAAGTGAAGAAGATCGCATCCGTCTTCGCGGACAAACCCCTCCTTTCCGCCGTGGACGCCTTTGCGGAAAACTGGCAGAAAACGCTCATCGTGTACGATCACGGCAGAATGTGCGGCGTAATCAACTCTTACGGGCTTTACCGCATCCTGGGCGAACGGATACGCGCGGGCGCAAACGCGAGCGAATTTCTCTTGAACACCCCCTGCCGCGATATTCTGGACGACGACGAACTCGCCAAATATCGCCTTGTCGGGCGCGAATCGACCGTCTTTGAGATCTTCAAGGCGTTTGAAGAGAAAAAGGGACTGCTTGCGGTCATCGTCACGGAAAACGGCCGTTTGGGAGAGAAGGCGATCAATATCATCACTCCGTCGGACTTCCCCCGCATCAACCACTATCTCGAAACGTATAACGTAAAGCCTTTTTGAACGATTATAACAAATAATTATATTTATAAACATTATAATAATGATATCAATTTTTATAACTAACAAAAAATTATAATTTTTTTCAGAAAAAGGGTTGACAAACAGAAAAGTTGTGCTATAATAAGGGCACAACAAAGGAGCAAACACAAGGGCGTTGACCGAACCCGAAGGAAGTTTATCCGATCAGAGACGGAAATTTGACCGAACGTCTGAAAGCCGATCGCGAAAAGCAAATTCTGCAGGACGGAATCCTTAAAAAAGAGACCGGAGCTTGAACGAAACGCAGACAGAGGAACGGAAGGACGACCGATCCGAGAAAGGAAAACCAATTGCGGGAAGGTAAACGAAAACGATCCTGTCTGCAGACGTCGATTCCCCGAAAAAAAATCGATGAGGAAAGTTTCGTTGAACCGGACAGCTCTTTACGTTGGGTGGGTTTATCGAAGTAACGTTTCATCCGCGGACACGATGCTTGAAAGCGGAAGTTGAAAGCCGATCCCCTTTCCCCGAATTTCAATACGATAACGTACAGGAAACGCGAAGAAAAACGTAAGTTTTTCGACCTGAGGGAAAGAGATTGAGTCGTGAGATCACAGTCGAAGGCATGAATCGGTATAACGAAACGGCCGGTTGTAAAAAGGAAAGAAAATTCTTACAGGATCGTAAGTTTAACAGACGGAATGTCAAAAAGAGTTAAAAAGCGTAAGTGCGATCCCTAAACGGAAACTTTTCAGAATCAGCAATCTGTAAAAACTTGATAAACGCCATAACAGGGCGGTGCGCTTCGTAAGCGCACCGCCCTTAACAATTTTCTCCCCCATTCTCCTTCCGAAACAAGCACGTATTTCTGCTCGGCGCCGCGATATCCCTTCGGCATCACCGCCAAATACATTTGTCTTTTTGAAACAGTGCGCCGATCTTGCCCGCAATGACAGGCGATACTCTTTTGTCATTCTAACCCGTCCCGTCACGGAACAAAATGCAAATATCAAGTCTTTCTTAAAAATATCAAGTCTTTCTTAAATTGCACCATGAGTTCCCTTCATTTCCATTGCATAAAAGAGAAATTCGAGCGCGCCCCGCGGAATTCCGCGGGGCGCGCAACTGATATAAGATTTGAAATCACTTTCCAGATTTTACAGATTATTCTGCAAATTCCGACGGCTGTTTGCGGATCGTATTTTTAAGGACGTCGTCATACGCTTCCGTTTTTGCGCCGTCAGCTGCTTTTACCGATCTATCGGATTATTTCACATGTCTTGATTTCAGATAATCGTCTCTTTCCAGAATGCGTTCGAGCACCTCGACCGACTTCTTCAGCTTGTCCTCTGCCGCCGCAATGCCGCTCATGTCATCGCGGGCTTTCCCGCCGAACTTATAAGGCGCAAGATCGTTGCGGACGCCTTCCAAAAGATCGGAAACGTTATCGATATTTCCGTCGCGCTCCTTTTCCGCCATCCGATCGGTGACGTATACCAGCTTATCCGTACGATACAGCAGCTTGGAAATAACTTTGAAAAAATCGTAACGGGATTTTTCCGTCCTTTCCTCCGCATTCTGCAACGACTGAAGATCGCCATGCAGAGATTCCAGGCTCTTTTTGAGTTCGGAATGTTTGGGAAGTTTATCCTTCTTTTTCAGCATCCATAAAATCAAGAGCCCTATGACAATGATCGCGGCGTACAGTGCATATTCCAACGCCAATCTGAGCGGATCCACCTCAACAGGCGTTTCCGCCGCCGTTTCAAGCAACAGATATCCCATCATTTCTCATCCCCTCCCTTCTTTTCAACTTCCGATCCCGATTCCGCAGGAAGCACGCTGACGTCGAGACGGTTGAAGGGAATCTCGATCCCGTTTTCGCGCAAGGTGTTAAAGATCACGTCGCGAAGATCGAAAAAGGTATCCCAGTAATACTCGTTCGGCGTCCAGGCACGGACGGAGAATGTCAGCGAACTGCTCGCATAGTCTTTCAGCACAACGGACGGCGCGGGCGTCTTTACGACATACTTATAAGCGGAGATCCCGTCGAGCAGGATTTTTTTGACGCAGGCGATATCCGACTGATACGGAACGGGAACTTCGATGACCACTCTGCGCAGCGGCATGGAGCTGTAATTGATGAGTTTGGAGCCGAGAATCTCGCTGTTGGGGACGATGATCTCGTCATTGCTGTAAGTGATGATCTTCGTGTTGAACAGGCGGATATCCTGCACGAGCCCGTCAATGCCGTTCAGCTCGACGTAGTCGCCCTTTTTAAATGGTTTGGTAAAAATGATGATGACGCCGTTCGCGAGGCTTGCAAGGCTGTCTTTGAGCGCGAGAGCGACCGCGAGCGCAACCGCCGAGAACGCCGCAATGATCCCCGCCGTCGAAAAACCGAGCGAACTGACGATGACGACCACCAGCAAGATATACATCACGATAGTGATGACGGACACGACGAACGTTGAAGCCGATTTATCCAGCTTGCTTTTGAGCGTCGTCGCGCGGGTGATGTTGCGCACGATCTTCACGATCACAAGTCCCAGAATGAGAAACGCGATCGTCCTTACGATCACAAGTCCCCCGTTCTGTACGAAATCCATTCCGATTTCTTTTAAGGTTTGCCAGAATTGTTCCATGGTAACATTCCTTTCAGAGACGAAAATACTCTCCGTCCGCTGTTCAACAGACAGTATAACACATTTGCGCAAAAAAAACAAGACGAAAAGAAAATTTATGCTTTACACGCGCAAAGGCCTTTGCCTTCCTGTATTATGGCCTGACTTTATCGGCACAGCGCATTTTCACTCTCCCGCTTTTGCCCTTTCGGACAGATTACTCAAACCACGCTTATCGTCCTTTCAGACAGCCTTAACCCTCGCTTTTTGTCCTTTCATACAGATTGCCTTATTTTTTTCTTTTTGTCCTTTCTGAGGGATCTCCTTTGCACCGATTTCCCGCACGAAAAAGCGCCTTCCCGAGGCAGAAACTGCCGAACGGAAAGGCGCCTTTTTATGCGTTACGCCGAGGTGCGGCGGCGATGCGCCGCGTCAGGGGGGAGTTTCCTCGGCGTCCCTTGGGGGAGTGCGTATAAACTGATTATTTGTCGTCTTTCTTCTTGTTTTTCTTCACAAGAACGACCGCCACAACGACGCCCGCAACGACAACCACTCCTACAATGCTCAGGACAACGGGAAGCACCCAGGGATTGCCCTCAGGATCGGACGGGGCGGAAGGATCGGTAGGATCTCCCGTTCCTTCACCGTTGACCGTGACCGTATAAGAAACAACTTCAGCGCCGTCTTTCTGAACGGAAACGGTATATCCGCTCTTCATGTCTCCCGATGTGACCGCATTGCCCGACTCGTCTTTTACGGTCATCGTATAGCCGGGAGCCGCATAGACCGCATCGGTGAATTCGGAAACCGTCATCGCCTTGCCGATCGTGATCCCCGTCGCGGAAATGGTAACGTCCGAACTCGTATTCACGAGTGCCTGCGAATAATCGCTGTCGTCTTCTTCCACGGAAAGCTCTTCCATGCTCGTCGTATACATAGATACGCCGCCGATCTGTACGCCGCCCTGGAATACGTTGTTTTCCACACCGCCTTCAAAACCGACAAAGATCGAATAGGTTCCCGCCTTTTCTGCGGTAAAGATGAGGCTCACGGGCATATAAGCATCGTCACGCTCGAAACGCACGTTCTGCTTTGCAACGACGTTGAGATTGTCCGCAGAATCTTCCGCGAAAAGCGTTCCGCTTACCGTTTCGTCGTCGCCTTCGATCACCATGACAGTTACGGGCGAATACAGTCCGTCATATGCCGTGGATTGTCCCGAAATGAGGTAAGTGCGCATATATGCGGTGATCTTATACATCTGACCCGCTTCCAGCGATACGCTCTGCACGATCCCGTCGTAAGGCGACCACTGACTCAGCCAGATATCGCCCTGGGAGGCATATGCCTTGCCGTCCGCAGCGCCCGCTTCCCAGCCGAGCTGACTGGATCCGCCGACTTCCCACCATCCGTCGCTGTTCTCTTCAAACGCACCGTTGGTCAGAAGGTTCGTCTTGCCCTCGGGAATATCAAGCGCGGTCTTGAAGAAATAGCACTCATCGATATAAAGTCCTGCGCCATACGTTCCGAATCCCTTCGTTTCCACTTTAATGAAGGGGTATACGGTCGTGTTTTCCCTGACGTTCGCAACGACAGAAGCGAGCATGTATCTTGCGAGAGAAATATCCGCGCCGTCGATCGTCTTTACGGTCAGCACATCCTCCTGGTTCTCGGCAAGGATACCGATCTGCACCTTCTGAACGCCCGCCGTCGCCTTAACTTCGCCCCATTTGGAGAAGTTTGCATAGAACGCATAGTTGCTGTTCGCTTCGACGGAAACGGGCTGTCCTACGGTCATGGTGCCTTCCGCGCCCGACTGCGCGACGAGATACAGCGTGTTGCAGCCTTCGATCTGTTTATCCTGCATATCCGAACCCGGCACATATGCGCTCGTCGTTCTCACGTCGTCGATGCCGGCGGAGAAGCCCGCCGCCGTTTCGCCGATCTCCACCCAGTCTTTGAGCGCGTTCGCGCTGGTCGACTCCTCGAATCCCGCGTTTTTGAGCAGGTTCTCCGAACCCGTGGACACTATGTCCTGCGCATAGGTTACGCAAATATCGTCGATCGTGACGTTCATTTTCTGAACGCGCACATAAAAACGGATATTGGTTTCGTTGCCCGTCGTGATGCGCGCACTGTACAGAGAGTATCCGTTATGCGCCGACCACGTCTCGTCTTCGTTCTGATAGATCTGATCTTTATCGACGGAGTTGTCCGCCCATCTGTGCTGTTCGCCGTAAATGGTCTCGCCTTCCCGCTCTTCGGAAGCAAATCCGTAAAAGAGGTTCGCGCTCGACATTGCGGTATTGTTGTTTTTCACGCGCAGCGTGACATAATAGGTCGTATTGGGAAGAACGGTGATTTTTTGCGTGATCTCGGGGTATCCGCTGTCGTTGCCCGCGCCCTTGAGCGTGATCGCCTGCGAACCGGTATGCGCGTCCGTCGAGATCTCCCAGCTGCCCTTTTCGCCCGCCGCTTCGGACGAGATATCCATCGTCCACGCGCCGGTATTCTCCGCCGTTACGTTCTCAAAACTTCCGTCCTCGATGAGATTGGACGTAAGAAGTTCGTCTTCCGCCTGAGTCTGTTCGCTGTTTCCTTGCGCAAATGCATGAAAGGACTGCGTCACGGGGACCCCTGCGATCATTGCCGCCGCGAGGACGATACATCCTACGCCGAGAGTTACCTTGCTCCGTTTTTTGGTTTTCATATATTCCTCCTTATATCATACCGTTTTCTGAAAGGTAAAATCGTCCAGTCTCAGATAATCGGTCGTATTCGCGCCCTTGACGATCGCTCCGATGCGGAGCGTATCGTTATTGCCCGAATTGACGGTCATCGTGATCTTTATCCATCCGTCTCCCGTTTCGCATACTTTACTGCGAAGCAGATCGCCCGAGGAATTCCACACGGCAAGGGAGACTTCGGAAGCAAATCCGTCGCTCGCCTGCACCATGCATGTGAGTTCGTAATTGGTGTTCTTCTCAACGGAAACGCTGTTGTAAAGATTGACCTCCGCGCCTTGTTTCGCCGTGATCTTTGCGTTGGAAAGACCCGTATAAGCCGTCTGTTCCATCCATTCGATCGACGTATTCGCCTTACTGTCGGAAGACCAGCCGTTCGCGAGCTGATTGGTGCTGCGCTCGAATCCGGGGTCGGACATGGAGCGCATGCGGTCCATTTCCTCTTCCGTATAGGTCATCAGTTCCATCGGTTCGGGATATTTGCTGTTCTTGTATTCCTCGATCTGAGCCGTCTTTGCTTCCTGCGGGATCACATAGCTGAGGACGCCGTCCACATAAGCGACCTTCCCGCCCTCTCTGACAACGATCTCTTTGAGCAGTTCCACGCACAGCTCTACCGTTTCGTCCAGCGTGCTCGAAGAATATTTGAATTTCTGATCTTCGATCAGCCCGTTCTTATAGCGATCGTCCAGCGCGGAATAGCCCTTGATCGTCGCGAGGATCCCGCCTGCCGCCGCGGCGGTAGAGTCGGAATCGTTTGCGCAGGAGATGGTAAGACGCATGGTCTTGTCCATATCCTCTTCGCCGTATAAAAGTCCGATGAGGGTAAACGCCGAACACATCTTTGCGTCGAGCAGGATCCCGTCATAAGGCCAACCGATCCAGTTATACTCGTCGCTTAAGACGTAAGTAGCATACACGTCGTTGAAATTCTCCTGCGCAGTCATGCCCGCATCGTAATTTTCAAGGACGTTGCGGACGACGAGCGCCGACCACGATTCTTCGGGAATAGAAGCAAGTCCCGCCTGAATGATCTCATCGATATCATCCGTAAAGAACGCCGCGCCGTACATCGCCGCGATAAACTGCATGGAATAGATCCCGTCGCCGTAGCAGCAGATCTCGGCAAATTTCTGACACGTTTCATTGAGAAATCCCGTCATATTCAATCCGAGCAGAC
The DNA here is from genome assembly GCA_949300535.1 of uncultured Bacillota bacterium. GTDB lineage: Bacteria > Bacillota > Clostridia > Christensenellales > Borkfalkiaceae > Gallimonas. The sequence goes on along the minus strand of CASGEQ010000126.1, from coordinate 5,904 downwards.
CTCCGAACGACGCGCCGCACTGATAGCTGTTCCCGTCGGGATATGCGCCCGTCAGATGCGAAGTCGAATATTTGGGATACCCCGAGAACGGAGGCGCATAGCCGCGCGCAAGCACGTCGTTGTTGGAGCCGTTCCAGAACTCGAAATCTTTGTTATACATGTAAATGCCAAGCTCGCGGCTCGTCACGTCCAGTCCCAGTTCGCTCAAAGCCTCGATCGCCGTAACGGAGAGGTAGATATCATCCTGCGTATACGCGTTCTGAATGATATCGTCATACCATTTCGGCAGCGAACTGTCGGGGATCCAGGTCTTATACCAGAATTCCACCGGGTATCCGTACGCAACGCCCGCCATCGAACCGACGAGCGCGCCCTTTGTTTTATCCCGATAGGTATCGAGCGAAAGGACGGAAGTTGTCTCGGGCAGATCTGCCGATGAAAGACTTTCATACTCGTCCACGGGCGGTCCCTCCTCTTCCGGCTTGCAGGAAGCAAACGTCACGGCACTCGCCGCGAGCATTGTCCCGGCCAGCGCCACACAAATTGTCTTACCGATCTTCTTCATTCGCATCTCCTTATCAAATTTCCTTTATCGAAAACCGATCGAACGCCGCCACGCTGCCCCTTCCGACATACGCGCCGACGATCCCCTCGGAAATCGCCTGTTCGTCCGTATATGCGAGGACTTGCGCCCCGTCTGCAAATACCTTGATCTCTTTGCCCCGTACGCTGACCGAAATGCTGCGCGTTTTCCCGAGGCAAAGGGGCATATCCCGTTCTGTGAGGAGCGTCTCCGAACCGCAGCACCGCGTCAAGCGCAGTTTCCCCTGTTCATATGCGAGCCGATAATGCTTACGCGCACCGCACACGCGGAACAAAATCCCGCACGCATCCCCGCTCAGCGGAGCCATGTCCGCCGTAAAGAGGAAATCCTTCATGGGAACGGATGTATATAGCTGTCCGTTGGTAAGACACCGCCCCGTGAGTCTGCCCTCCTCGATCTGCCATACGCCGTCGTAATGGGTACACTGCCTCACTTCCGTATGTTCGAGCGCATAATTTTCCGTCGTTTCCAATGCAAAATCGACGACATAATCGGGCTTCCCCGTGCAGGAAAGTTCTTCGAGGCGCACCTCGCCGCCCTCCTCCGTGCGGACGGCAAGTCCGATCTTGCCGATCAGCGCCGTCTTTGCGATGTCGATCTTCCATTCCGTTGCGCCTTCCGCAGAGAAATACGTCTTGCCGCCGTGCAGGTCTTCGCAGAACAGCCGTACCTTCGCACCGCCTTCCGCGCGGTAACGGGCGCGGATGGTCTGTCCGTTATACGCCTTGGGGGAAAACGCAGGGTCATAACGGTTGTCGAACAGATCTTCTTTGCGGTAATAGGTCTTATAATAGACTTTGCCCTCGCGTCCTTTTGCAGATGTGATCTTCAACGCGCCGTCCGCATGAACGATGCACGCGTCCGCGTCCGCACGCATTCCGCTCACCGAATCGGGGAGCGCAAAATCCACGCGCATTTCATCCAACCCGATCGTGAGGCTTTCCGAATATTTGCCCTCATACGTCTCGTTGCGCAGACGGAGCGCAGAACGGAATACGTCATAGACAAAATTGGGGATGTTGACGATATTCGCGTACCCGAGCACGGAAGAACACAGCGTCGTGTCGCGCACGGGCGCGATCCACGTCGCATAATCCACACCTTTGAGTGAGGTAAATACGCCCATCACGGTACCGAGATTGCCGACGTTGCAGTCGGTGTCGAATCCGCTGAAATTGGCGATCTTCAACGTGCGGAGAAAATCTCCTTCCCCGTATAAAAGCGAATACACCATGATCGCCGCATTGGGGATGATATGACAGTTTCCGCCGTATTTGTCCTTCCAGTAATTGGCGCGGATATAATCGAAGCACTCTTCCTGCCCGCCGCCTTCGCGGTAAAACCGCATGAGATCGCGCGTCATCTTCGCATAGCCGCTCTCTTTGCCGATAACGGAAAGCCCCGCCTGCAAAATATCCTCCACGCTTTCCGCGCCGAATGCCGCGCTGATCATCGCCGCGACAAACCGCCCGCCGTCCACGGCGACGCCGTCGTGCGAGACCCGCGCCGCCTTTTCCGCAAGATCGGCGGCACGGCGGAAATCGTATGGACAAACCAATCCCCACACATCGCTGAAGATCTGTCCGCCGATCTGTTCCGACATCGTCCTGCCGTTTTGCAGCATACTGCCGCTCACCGGCGGAAGGATCCCCTTTTGCAGGTTCAGGTATGCCGTATGCTCTTCGGAGACCCCGTATCCGCCCCACCAGTAAAAGCCGTGTTCGTACGGAACGTAATTGAGCCAGCATTCCGCCAGATCGCGATATCCGTAGCGGGAAAGATCGGGGCAGTCCCTGAGCGCGCGATAGAAGAAAATGGGGCCGTTACTGTCGTCATCGGCGGCAAAATCGTTGTAATCGACGAAATACCCGTCCTTGCCCGCATACTTCTCTCGGATCTGCGTATAGTCCCACATCTCCACGGGCGCCCCGTAACGGATCCCGATCGCTTTCCCCAGCCAGCCGTAATAAATTTTTTCAAGATCGTTGTCGTTTAACTTTTTCACAGTCTCAACCGCTTTATTTTATTCCCGTGATCTTGATGCCCTGCATGATGTATTTCTGCATCAGCATTAAGATCACGATAAGAGGGATACAGGTGATGACGGTGGATGCGAGAAGCATATCCCATGCCGTTCCCTGCGAGTTTCTGAAGTACGCGATCAGCTGATTGACCTGATATAAATTCGCGTTGCCGTGCACCGTCATGGACGGCCAGATATAGGAGTTCCAGAAGCCCTGGAACACGCTGAGCCCCATGATGATAAAAGGCGTGACGGACATCGGAACAAAGATCTTCAGATAAATGCCGAACCGCGAACAGCCGTCGATGAGCGCCGCTTCTTCCAAAGAACGCGGGATCCCGAGGTAGTACTGTCTGTAAAAGAAGATAGACCACACATACGTCACGCCGGGCAGGATAAGCACAAAGATGTTATTGAGCATATTCAGCTTGCTGACGACGTAATAACAGGGGATAAGCGTCGCAATGCTCGGGATGAACATATTGACCGCATACATCGCCCACAGCAATTTTTTTCCGGGGAATTCCAGCCGCGCAAATGCATAAGCCGCAAGCGAATTGACGATAAGGCTGAGAACGAGCGCCGTCACAGACACGAGAAAGGTCATGCCGAGCGAGCGCAGGAAGGATACCCCGCGCGGGAAATAAACGGAATTCCCCGCGAGCAGATTGACATAGTTTTCCGCCGTCCATTCTTTCGGGAAGAAATGGAAGGTAATGCTCTGGATCTCCGCCAGAGGCTTGAAGGAAGAAATAACTACCCACAGAAAGGGAAACACGCTGCACACGAGAAGGAGGATCCCCACGAGCCACATGAGCGTTTTCCCGACCGTCCGCATGACGACGGCTTTATTCACTGTTCTGACGCCCTGCATATCTCCCCTCCTCAATCGAGCGATTTTTCCGAACTCGTCAGGCGGAAGATGACGGACGAAAGCGCCGTAAGCACCACCGCGACGATGAGCGACGCCGCATATACCTCGCCCATGTTCTTGCTGTAATTGAACTGATAGTATAAGTAATAGATGGGACCTTCCGTGGCGTGCATTGCCCCGCTCCCCACAATGACGAGCGCGATCTCATACAACTGGAAGGAGCTGACGACGAGCGAGATGAGAAGATACATCCCGATGTTTTTGAGACAGGGTACGGTGATGTAAACCGTCTGCTGCCACCAGCTCGCACCGTCCAGCTTCGCCGCCTCATAGTAGTCGCCGGGGATATCGTACAATCCGCCTAACATGATGAGCGTCGTATAGCCGAGCCCGTTCCAGATCGCCGCGATACAGACGGAAAATACCGCCCAGCCCGGCTCGCCCGTCCAGTTTACTTTGGGAAGCCCGAACGCCTGCAGGATGCTGTTGAACAATCCGCCGTCGTAGTTGTAGAGGAAAGAGAAGATCGCCCCTACCACAATCCCCGAGATCAGACAGGGAAGATAAATACACACTTTGATGACCGCGGAAAATTTAGGGTTGATCTTGACGATCAGATTTGCGATCAGGAAAGACAGTATGATCTGTACGGGAACGATGATCGCGATATACTCCACCCCCACGAGGATGGAGCGATAAAATTCCGCGCTCATTGTACCCGCGAGTACTTTGTGATAATTGTCGAACCAGACAAATGTATTGCCCAGATAGTAATTGACGTCGAACAGGCTGAAATACGCCGAAATGATGAGCGGAACGGTAATGAACAGCATCATGAGCACGAAAGAAGGCAACAGACAGGCATATGCCGTGATCACTTCGCTCCGTTTATATTTGCGTTTTTTCCGCGGCGTTTGCACTAAAACGCCGCCTTCCGCGTTATTTACGGAAACTGCCGCTTCGCGCGCCGTAGTTTCTTCCGTCATGGCTCTTCCTCCTTATCAGTTGAACGGATTGGTTCCCTGCATGACCTCCGCTTCAATGAGGTTGTTGAGATCTTTTTCCAGCGCCGCAAGCGTCGAATCGACTTCCTTGCCGAGCTGCGTCACCGTCTCCAACGCATCCGCATATTTTCTGGAAATTTCCCAGATATAGGCGGGCTCTGCTTTCGCATAGGGCAAAATACTGTCGGATACAAAGTTATAGAAGGGATCGGAGGCAGCTTCTTCATTCGCCGCAAGCGCTTCTTCCACGCTCTTTCTCGCCGCAAACTTGGAATAACCGAGATCGCTCATGAACTCCACAAGATGCTGAGGATCGCCGCCGAGCAGCCATTCGATAAACTGCCCGCACTCTTCGGGATGCTTTGCATTTCCGTCGATCGCCATTCCCCAGCCGCCCATTGCAGCGGTGGTCTTGCCTTCCGTCACGCCGTCGATCGTGGGGCATACCACATAGCCGATGTCGGAGAGAATGTCGGGATAATTGTTCTTGATCTGACCGATCGACCACGATCCGCCGAGCGCCATCGCAACATGCCCCTCTGCAAGAGGAGTGATTTCGTTATAACTGGAAAGCGCGACCGTCGGCGTGAGCTTCTCCGAATACATGGTCTGGAACATCGTGAAGAGTTCTTTATGGAATTGCGTGTTCACGGACGCGTGTGACCAATCGTTGTCCAACAGGTAATATCCCTGCGAAGCCTCGTCCTGCGCCTGGAACCCCCAAAGCACCCAGCCGAGCTGGCTGGAATTGGGCATCGCGATGCCGTAACGGTCTGTCTTGTTCAGCTTTCGCGCGTATTCCACCATCTCGTCCCAGGAAGCGGGACCGACTTCGGGATCCAGCCCGACCTCTTCGAACGCGCTCTTGCGATAGAAGAGGATGCTGTACGGCTCGATGAACCAGGGATAGATATAATGGCTCCCGTTGACGTCCGTCATCTCGTTCACGTTGTCCAGAAGATCGGTGAAGCACGATTCCGACATATAATCGTCCAACGGTTTGTAATATCCCTCCACGGAATTGAGCGCCACTTCCGCGTAGTTCAGGACGGTGATCTCGGGCGCGGTGCCGTTGCCCTGCGCCGCTTTCAGCGTCTGCTCCCACGCGTCTTCGGGAACGAACGTCAGCTCGATGAGGTAATTCCCCTCCGTCGCCGCGTCCGTCGCGTTGAATTCGTCCACTTTATTCTGCAACCAGGTGCGCGTTTCCACTTCCGGGAACGTCTGACACCAGATGCGCACCGGCGTCTTTCCGTCATAATCGTCCCCGCCGCACCCTGCGAGCGCCACGGCGGATAACGCCATGACCGTGCCTACTGCGATTGCCGCGATCCGTCTTTTCATCTCAATATCCTCCTTGATGTAAACGTTTACATTATAAAAAATAAAAAATCAAATA
>CASGEQ010000125.1 GCA_949300535.1 uncultured Bacillota bacterium | reverse complement strand
ACATATCAGCGGCTCTAACTAGAATAAATTCTCGTTATCTTTTTGCTGACTTTGTTTTGAGTACTATTGTATGCTCAAAAAAATTGACAGAAACTTATTTGTACTTAGTATTGCATAATCACAAAATCGTTTCTTTCTTATTCTATTTTTAATCTACGTTACCCGAACAACAGTTCGGCGCTGCCCGCTTTCGCGGTGAAGCTCTGTTATTATAACATATCTCAGTTATGAATGTCAAGCATTTTTCGCAACTTTTTTCGGATTTTTTTGGAATTTTTTTGTTTTGCTTCCGTTCGTCCGATTTCTTGTTGCTCCGTTCCAGACAGCCTGCTTATTTTATCATATTCCGTTTTCGTTGTCAACTGTTTTTCACAACTTTTTTCGGAAATTATGAAGATTTTTTTGCTGCGGTTCCGCACCCGAGGCGCCTCTCCGTCAGACAGCTTGCATATCTTAACACTTTCCATTCAGGAAGTCAACTGTTTTTCGTCATTTTTTTTAACTTTTTTTCCTTTTTTTTCTCTTTTTTTTGACCCTACAATATCTTGTGTTTTCAATGAGATTATGCTACAATTTCTGTAAATCCATACCCGAAAGGAAAAGTTATGACAAAGATATTCCGCTATTGTTTCACCATTCTCGCCGTACTGTGCGCGGCGGCGATCATCCCCGTCGGCGCCTTGCTCGGCTGGATATACGCCCTATTCTGCGCGCTGGGCATGGCGCTGTTCGCTGTCCTGCTCATGCTGTTCAAGGACGGAATTCCCTTCCGCCGCAAGCCGAGGCAGACCGACTTCATGAATTCGGACGAGGAAAACGCCGAAATCCTCGCCGGGCGGGAGAGCGTCGGCTCGCATTCCGCCGACGATCAGGCGGATGACGGATTATCCGAACAGGCGGACGGAGACGCGGAAAGCGGAAACGGCGCGGGAAAAGATTTGGATCATAACTGACATGCCCTTTTCGCCGCCGCCCGCTTTCTATACCATATTATATATATAGGACAATTACGGATACCGCGCCGTGAAAAGCGCGTTTCCGACGAGCCTTTCCCGAAAAATGAGGCAGCCGCGCATTTTGCGCGGCTGCCGTTTTCTTCCGTATGAACGGGGCGTTCTTCGGAACGCCCGCTGTTTTTTTAATCGCGGATTTTGTTGGTGCTGTTCATGATGAGCGCCATGCCGCTTCGCCTTCCCATTGCCGTCACGGTAAGCCCGCCGACGTTCTGATCGTCCATCCATGCGGGCATGACCGCGCCGAGATAGGTATCACCGAATACGTCGAGCCGAATATAATGCGATCCGTACATCTTCCAGCTTCCCGTATATCCCCCGCTGACGCTGCCGTCCGCGCGAAGAATGACGCGACGCGATTTGACCTCGTCGCCGCCCTGCGTGAATGCGACCGCCTCGAACTTGCCCGCCGTAATGTTGAGAAGCTCTTCCGCCGTGACGTCCTGGATCTCTTCCAGCGCATAGCGGTTGGGATTCATCACGGGCCAGCCGTCCGAATTGAACGTGTACTGCGACAGATACAGATAGTGGAAATTATTCGATCTGCTCAGCCCCTTCTCGATGAAATAATTGGTCCTGCAATGGTACGCAATGAGATTGACGCCGCCCTTCGTCGTGAACATATCGTTATGCCCGGGACAGAAGAAGTCGACCGCCGACCCCGCCCAGCGGAACGAACCGAGCATCTTGTTGCCCGTGCCGATATCCGTCGAACAGACGAGCGGATTGCCGTTGACGTCCGTATAAGGTCCTTCCGGCTTCTCGCTCCTGCCGCAGCGCATATTATACACAGACGAAAGGGAGCCGTAAGATACCATCAGATAGTAATAGTTCTTTTTGACCCATTTATCCCCTTCGAGGACGTCGACGCCCTCGTGATAGCGGATAACGGCGCCCTCCATCGAACCGCTCGCGAGGTGCGTGCCGTAATACTCCGAAAACGAGCATTCGCCCGCATCGAACTGTTCATACGTCCTCCCGTCCTTGCGCAATCCCGTTTCGGGATCCAGCGGAATGAGATAGATTCCGAGGCCGTACGAGCCGTAAACGAGATACATTTTACCCTCTTCCGCAAAGACGACCTGCGGGTCGATCGCGTTGGGCGTGCGCCAGCCCGCAGGGGACTGCACGATCATGCCCGCATATTCGAATCCGCCCGTCGGCGAATCGGATTTCGCCACGCCGATACACGAGCGCGAGCCGCCGAAATATCCCGTCAATGCGAAATACAGCCAGAATTTTCCGTCGGTGCCGCGCACGCAGTGGGGCGCCCAGAAAGACATCGTGCCGTCCGTGCGCGTGCAGATGCCGTAACCGACCTCGCTCTGATCGGTCACGCACCAGTCGAAGGCGGGCTGAAATTTTCCGTAAGCGCGCATGGCTTCCTTTTTCTTATAATGCGGAGCCGTTCCTTCCAGATGAAACGCGGAACCGAGATACTCCCAATGCAGAAGATCGGTGCTCTTACGGATCTGATACCCGTTGGGCGCGCCGAACGTATCCGTCGAGTAGGCGTAATACGTTCCCTCCCATTCGAGAATCGCGGGATCGTGCGCACAGCCTTCCTGCCATGTATGGAAGTCGGGACTGCGCATTTGCAGTTTGTTGAAATGCGGATTTCTCGGATATCGTAATGCCATTTTTCTCCCCCCAAATGCCTCTTGTCCGAGCTTATTATATAATTGTTTATTCTCCGATCACCTGATTGGCCCAGATACTCCCGCCCTGATCGGACACCGCCGTCATGCACAGTCCGCCTGCGTTCTCATAAGAGATCCATGCGGGCGCGATCACGCCGTTATAGGTGATATTGTTGAGGACGATCTCGACATAATAATCGGAAATGACCGTCCAGGTACCCGCTTCGGCGGTGCCGCTCAGAATCTTCCCGTCTTCCGAGAAGGTATACGGCACGGAATCGACGAACGTCGCGTCGTTGCGCTTGGTCGTATGGACGACGACCTGATAATCCCCCGCCGCTTCCGCCTGCGTGACGAGCCCGGGTTCCTCGCCCGCATATGCGTTGGGCGAAAGAACGGGCCAGCCGTCCTCGTTGAAGTACATTTCAAGGACGCGCAGATTGTGGTTGCCGGATACGCCGTCCGGTCCCGATCTGTAACGGGTATGCGCGACGACAAGCGTCTTGCCGTCCAACTGAACGACCGAATTGTGCCCGATCGCCGCATATCCCTGATCGCCCGCAAACTGATAGTTCCCCGCGAGCTTGTTCCCGCCGCCGATATTTGCCGCGACGTCGTTGCCCTTGATATCTGTATAAGGTCCGTCGGGATTTTCGCTGCGCGCCACCAACATATTGTAGTTGGAGCTCAGATCGCCGTCGCTGACCATCAGGTAATAATAGCCCTGCGTCTCATCATAGAAGATAAACGGCCCCTCGACGCCTCCGCCGCCGCCCTTCCAGAGCATTTTCCCGAAATATTCGTTCAGCGTGTATTTCCCCGCCTGATAATCCCGATATGTCCTTCCGTCTTTGCGCAGCCCCGTCGCGGGATCCAGCTCGATGAGGAAAATTCCGCCGTAGAAGGAGCCGTATACCATCCACAGCCTGCCGCTTTCGTCATAGAACAGCTCGGGATCGATCGCGTTCGGTTCGCCCGCCTTTTCGGAGCTGTATACGATGATCTCCTCGTTCGAATAAGGCCCCGTCACGCTGTCCGAAGAAACTCTGCCGATGACAGATCTCCCGCTGCCGAAGCCCGACGTCAGCGAATAATACATATAATAGGTATCGCCGATTTTTTCCACGTCGGGCGCCCAGGTGTTCTGCGAACCGCCGACCAGCGCGTCGGACAGAGGCAGTACGCTGCGCCAGTTGGTTGTGCCGTACAGCATCTGCTGACCCTGCGCGCCCTCCGAAGCGACCTGCCGCCAGGATATGAGATCGGTCGAAGAAGCGACGGCAAAGTGAGAACCGAATGCGTAGAACTTGCCGTCCGCAGGATCCTGGAATACGGACGGATCATGCACGGATGCGTTCTGAGTAGCGGGCTCTTCGGGCAGCCAGAACGGATATTCCGGCAGTTTTGAATTGCTCTTGTTTTCCTTACACGCCGTCAGCCCGATACACGCCGACACGGCGAGCATGGACGCAAGCGCTATGGTTGCGATCTTGTTGCGTTTCATGTTATCCCCCTGTTGATTGATACTGATTTTATTATAAAGCATTTTTCCGTGTTTTTCAACCCTATTTTATAATTTTTTTATGTTTTGAGCGAACTGCCCCCCGCCGTTTTGCGTCGTCGGCTCTTCCGCGCGGGACGTCCCGACGGGGCCCCATTCCCGCATAAAAAGGCTTTTTTCTGCATTTTGCGGAATCCGTTCTCTTCATTTTTCGCAAATCACATGAAAACGGACAAAAAAACGGAGCGGTTATCCGCTCCGTAATTTTTGTTCTTTCTCTTACTCCTTGGAACCGGTCAGCATCAGCGAGCCGATGATGAGCTTCTGGAAGCATCCGAACAGGATCATGACGGGCAGAACGCATACAACGGACGCCGCGATGACGGGCGCAAAGTTGCTTGCAAATGTGCTCTGGCTTTCCATCGTGGAGATCGCGTGCGGCAGGTTATACCATTCCGTGTTTCTGACGAACAGGAAGCTGCCCATATAGTTGTTCCAGCAACCCATGAAGGACAGAATTCCCTGCGCCATGATCGCGGGCATTGCAAGCGGAAGAATAAATCCGCAGAAGATGCGGAAATATCCCGCGCCGTCGATCTTCGCCGCTTCGATGATGGAAGTGGGCAATCCGAACAGGAACTGACGGATGAAGAACGCAGTCATAATAGAACCGAACAGTCCGGGTATGATCAGCGCAAGTCCGTTATTCGCCCACCCGAGGTTGACGTACATGACGTACTGGGAAATCATGAGAGACGGTCCGGGGACCATGATCGCCGCAAGGAGGAAGTAGAACACGACATTCCTGCCGATCCAGTTGATCTTTGCGAACGAGAACGCTGCGGAAGCAGACGTCAGCACGCCGACGACGACGGGAACGGTCGAATAAAGAATGTTGTTCAAAAGGACTCTCCAGAACGTCTGGCGGATTCCCGTAAAGCCCCTTTCGAAGACTGCGATGTAGTTGGCGAATGCGCCGCGGTTGCCGTTATCGAAAGTCGAACGTGCGGGCCACCACACCATGGTGTAAAGCTGCGTATTGCCGTTGTTTTCGGTGTATGCAAACGATCCTGCGAGCATCCACCAGAAGGGATAGATCATGATGAATGCGCCGAACAGAAGCACCGCATACGTGACGATGTCCGCGACCAGCTTCGCACGCTTTTTGCTGCCGCGATGCGTTCTGGTCGTAAATCCGAAGAATGCCGCAAAAGCGCCCCAAGCATAGCGCAGGGAAGAATACTGCTTTTCTTCGGTTTCGGGAGTTGCAACATTGATATTCTGATTTTCTGCCATCTCTGTTTCCTCCCCTCAGTCTTTTCTTCTCGAATCCAGATAGAACTGGAACATGGTGAGCACAAAGATGATGACCGCAAGGATCATGCCGAGCGCCGCACCGTGCGCCTGCTGTCCGTCCGCAATGCCGTAGCCCCAGATGAGGGAAACGTAGCCGGACGTATAATACGCTCTCGCCGAGAACAGCAGTTCGGGTTCCATATAGATCTGCATGCCGCCGATGACCGACGTGACGATATTGTAGAAAATAACGGGATACAGATCGGGCATCGTGACCTTCCAGAAAATCTGCCAGCCGTTTGCCCCGTCGATCTGCGCCGCCTCCTTCGTGGATTCATTCACCCCCGAAAGTCCCGCGACATACAGGATGATCGTGCCGCCGAGGCCCTTCCAGACGCACATGACGATAACCACGATCTTCTGGAAGAATCCCTGACACCAATACGGGTCGTTCATGAAGTTGCCCGGTGAGTCCTTGCCCAACAGCATGTTCCAGCTGTCGTTTCCCGCGAGCCAGCGGAAGTCGATGCCGAGCATCTGGTTGATCACGCCGCCGTCCTGGAACAAAATCTGGAACGTGTAGATGATCGAGACGGTGCTCGCGACGACGGGCAGATAATACAGCACGCGGAACAGGTTTCCGCCGCGGATATCGCGCGACATGCACACCGCAAAGAACATGGAAAGAATCATGCCGATCGGAATGCCGATCATGTAAAATACGGTGTTGAACAGATACAGCCCGATTTCGTTGCCGCCCGCCTGTCCGACCGCGCTGATATTGTGCGTGAACGCATCTATGTACCAATACCACGCGCCCTGCGGATGAATGTGCTCGCTGAAATGCGCAAGGAATTCCGTCATCGAACCTCTGTTGAGGGTATAGTTGGTAAACGACAGCATCAGCGCCATGACGAACGCCGTGTAGACGAACCAGACCGTACCTACGATCAGCGGGATACAGAACGCCCATCCCCAGATGTTATCCTGCAGCTTCTGCTGATTGATGGGTTTCCTTTGCTTTTTCGGCGGAAGCACCGCTTCCGAAACGGCGGCGGATTCGGTGGTTTGGTTCTGATTGATTACAACTTCTTCCATCAAATCTCCTCCTCTCATCGTTTATGAACGGAAACGGCGCGCATACCCCCGCAAAGGAAGGTATGCGTTGCCGTCTTGTTCACTTTCTGTCGCTCGGCGACGGATTTTTAGGACATGTCGTCCTGTTCCTGCTGAATGACCTTCGCAAGTTCTTCCGCTACCGGATCAACGCGATCCATGCACCATGCTCTCGGCGTATAATACTGACCGGACTGGATGGAGCCTGCGCTATAAACGATGACCTGATCCATATCTTTGCTGATGGGCACCTGTCCGGTATAAGCGAGCAGGTAGACGTTCTTGGATGCGACAAACGTATCCAGCCAGCTGTCATCGTAAGTGTACATCGCGGAGTCTCTCACGCTGTTGAGACCTGCCTGCATTCTCAGGCTGAGGTTGCGGTCGTCATACGTATAAGAGATCATATACAGCACCTTCATCGCAAACGCAAGGTCCACGATATCGTTGAGCGTATAATCGGCGAACGTCGTGTCATAGACATTGTTCGGATAATTATCGTGCATGAACTTTTCGAGCGTCGTGCTGGTATCGTTGTTATGCGCGACGAGATCTCTTGCGATTTCATAATATTCGTCCCAGACGTCTTCGCCCGCAGCGTTGCCCTCCGGCGTGATCATGTTCTTGAACTGTCCGTCCTGATGCGCTTCATCCTGGAAGTACAGATAATCGATGCACTGGCTGACGAAGTTGGGAAGCTGCGCGCCCGAATAGGTGAGCGTCAGCTGCGCTTCTTTCTGAGCCGTAAGAGCCTGTACAAGGGAAGCCGCGCCTTCGATCTTCCATTCCGCTGCCGAGCCTGCATAGCTCTCCACTTCCGCGTTGACGCCGTAGCCGACGGAGTCCATACGCGCGCCCCACTGATCCTGTCTCTTGACCTGGTTATCAATGATATCGCTCTCGGTATACTCTTTGCACTCTCCGCCGTATTCCTCCAGCTCATAGTCTGCATTCTTGATCTTGGAATACAGGGCGAAGTCTTCGCTGACGGGTTCGGGGATAAGTTTGTATTCGAGGAACTTTCTGTCCGTCTTGTTGAGCGAACCGCCGTTCCAGGTACCGACGCCGTAGAATACGACCGAACCTTCGCAGAAGCCGTCCCATCCGCCTGCGGTCGCGCTCATGCCGTCGCCCGCATAATAGGAGTTGCCGTTCCAGTCAGAGCCGTATGCGAGGAATGCCGCAAACGTCTCGATGAAGTTTTCGCTGTTGACGCCGTACTGGATCTCTTCTTCCACATATTCGCCTTTGATGTTAAGTCCCATCGATGTGGTCGTATCCGTGCCCGTCTCGTTATTCACGATCGTCGAGGTGGAATCGATGTAGTCCGCGTCGTTGCCCGCGAGCCAGGGAAGCAGATACAGCACGCCTTCATACTGGTCGTTGCCGTAGACGTTCTTCCACTCGCCGCTCGCGTTCTCCATGCCGCCCTGCGTCGTGTTGTTCGACGTCGTGCGCGTATCCCATGCGAACGTGTTGAGGTAATAGGTCACCGCCCACGTGATTGCTCCGAATTCCGCGTACGTATAGGTGATATATCCTCTCGACGCGTCGTACTGATCGCTTTCCGCATAGGAATCCGCCGGCATGTCGAATTTTTCTCCCGGCCATCCGGGGATAGTCACGGTGTAGCCTTCGCCGCCCGTAAGCTGTTCGACGGCCTTCGCCATCGGATCGCCCGCCGCGAACGCTTCTTCATAGCTCGAATAAGCGTAGAAGTTATAAGGCTTATAGGTGGTCGGAATGCCGATGTTGATCAACGGTGCGTCATCGCCCGCGCTGAATCCGTCGCCGTCCACCGCATACGTGACGACGCCCACATCCGAGCCGACGTAGTTGCAGGTAGCCGCCGTGCCGCCCGCGCCCTTGACGTTGCGCCCGTCGGTTGCTTTCGCCGTCGTATACGCCTCTTTGAGCGCATCGCTGAAATAGATATTGTTCACGCCGAGGCCGAAGTTGGAATAGTCCTTGGGCAGCGCGTAAAGGCCGACGCCGATCCCGCCCGCTTCCGTCTTGAACGAACTGCTCGTCGCGTCATAGACGATACGCTCGCCCTGCGTATATTCGGGGTCTTCCGAATAAGCGTAGAAGCTGAGGCCGTCCTGCCAGATGTCGTTGAGCATATCGCTGCTCTCCGTCAGATACTCGGTAAGGTCGAGAATGCGGCCGAGCTTGACCCACGTCTTCACGTATTTGGGAGAAACGTAGAACACGTCGGGTGCGATTCCCGCCGCGAGGTCGTTTCTGAGCAGCTGGAAATACGTATCCGTATTCGATTCCGTCGTGAGCTCGACTTCGATCGTCGTGTTCTCGTCGATCACGCCCTCTGCGCGGAGCTTTTCGGTATAGCTCGCCGCCCAGGTGTTACAGATCTCTTCGTTGGTCTTGCGGTCGGTCTCATCGCAGAAGATGGATGCCGTCAGCGTATAATCGGAATTGCCTTTGCATCCTGCAAAAGCGACCGCGCTACCGCCGAGCATGACCGCAGAGAGGGCAACGAGAGAAACGTTTCTGATAAACTTTTTCTTCATTTCCTACCTCTTATAATATAAAATCTTTCGTACCGTCCCTCTTCCGCGCCGCCGCCGCTCAATGCGTTGGGGGATTGCATGCTTACGGAGTGCGTTCTGCTTCCGGGAACGAAATGTCGAACGGTTTTGCCAAATAAGAAAAAAACATTCGGAAAATCATCAGCTTCTGTCCTGCGCCGGCCAAAAAAATGCGCGCGGAAAGATTGTGAAAACTTTGCGAATGCCTATCTCAATGACTTTTCCCCCTATCGTCATTTCTTGTACTGCACATATCATAACATACACACAAAACTTTGTCAATGTTATTTGTTAATTTTTTTTGTGAAAATTCTATCTTTTTTCGCCTATTTTTTGGACAATTTCGTCAATTTTCCCTTCATTTTCTCCTTTTTGCCTCTTCGGCAATGCGCGCGCCGTTTCCCGTCCCCCCGCCAAAACGGCTTATGCCGATTTCGCGCAACCGAGAAAAAGCGACAGAAAAAATAATTGCCGGCTGAACAGGTCGTTTTTTTCGCTTCATACTGTCAGCCCCGATGCTCTCGGCAGCGTGCAAACCTGCGCGCATAAAAGCCGTGAAGACGACAAAAAAGTACGGCGGCTGATACGCTTTCGGCGGTGCGCAATCCGCGCGCATGACCGCCTGTCAGACCTCCCGTTTTGCTGTCAACGGATATTCTTTATGCTGACATTCTTCTGCATTTCCGCCCCTTATCCGCCGTCTTTTCCCTATTCTGTACGCTTTCCTGACAGTTCCCTGCTTTTTTGCATAACGGCAAAAGTCCTCTTTCCCCTGAGGGGATACGGGGATTTTACTATACAAAAAAGGGAAAGCTTTCCGCCTTCCCCATATTCCGATTTTGTATTACAGCCCTTGATTACATTGCGGGCGTCTTATAAAAGTAGTAATACGTTTCGTCTTCGCCGCACGGCCGCATTCCCGCAGAAAGGAGCATCTTGCGGGACCGCTCGTTTTCGCGGTTGCATTTTGCCTCCATGCGTTCCAGCCCCAGCTTTACAAAGGCATACGCCGCCATCGCGCGGACCGCCTCGGACGCATAGCCGCGCCCCTCATATTCGGGAAGAAGCCGCGCCCCGACCTCCGCGTCGCAGGCGTATCCGAATCGGTGCAGGACGACCTCGCCGATCAGCTTTCCGTTGCAGTAAATCCCCTCCGCCATCTCGTTCTTTTTGCGGAAATCCTCGCGGATGAGCTGTAAGAACCAATCCGCTGACGGGATCTCATCCCCTTCGCAGTCCGTTCTGTAATCGTAACCCCACCAGCGGTTGCGCGCCACGTCGGCGGCAAGACGGCGGTAGGTCTCCCCGTCCTCGTCGGGAACGGGACGGATGACAAGGCGTTCGGTCTCAATCTCGGGCGGATGAGAGATCGCGTCGATCGCGCGGTGCGGGACCACGTTATACTTGTCCACGATCTCGCAGGGCAGATACTGCAGTTTGGACTTTCTCAGCCCCGCGTCCCCCGCGTCGTCCATGCGGTTGAGATATCCGATCTCTTCCCCGCAGAAGGTCTGGGCAAACTGCTGCGCAAGGAAGGGATACGCCCCTTCGTATTCGCGCAGTGCCTTTTCGATGTGCACGATCATCATGTCGCCGCAGCGCTCCCCGACGGACGCGCCCACGATCTTCCCTCCGACAAGCAGAATTCCGCATTTGAGCCCGTATTCGGCGATATGCGGAAGCAGTTCGTACACCTCCGTCATCTCCTCCTGCGCAAGATACGAATCCTTGCTGCGCTGCACGGTCTCGTATTCGCCCAGAAACTGCGTCAGCGCCGAAAGGTCGGAAGGCGTATATTCGCGGAACTGCCAATCGGGATAATTCTTGCGGAATTTATTGACATGGTTGCGCTGCCCCGAATATTTCCCGCCGGGATAGGAGCGGAAATCCTCCGCGCGGTAAAGATAATCGCGCCAACGGCGGGGATCGGAAACGTGCACTTCCGAACCGTACCGCAAGACGAGAGCGCCGAGCTTTGATCTCGGTATATTGGTAAAATGCAGCCGCGCGTCGGTATCTCTGCAATACCGCTCGATCTCCGAGATCGCCGCATTCTCTTTTTCCTCATCCCCCGTCAGAGAAAGAGGATAATGAAAATAGTATTTCCCCACGTAAAGCTCGCGGATGATCAGCACGTCCTCCCAGACGGTAAAGTCGGGGGAAAGCTGTTTGCTCCACATAAACTGGAATCCCGCCGAAAAATCGCTGATATGCGTCTTTTGCGCCGCGAAAAAGGGCAGAAGCTCTTGAATTCTGTTTTTCTCTAATTTTTCAAATTTCAGCATAACTCGCCCGCTATGGGGCCGTTTTCTCTCCTGTTTCCGATTTTAGACTTCACGCCGTTTCACGTTAAACCTGCCTGCCATGTCCGCGCTTTGTGCGTTTGTCCGCCGCAGACATGCCCAGCCCGTCGGGCGGATAACCGCCGACATGCCCCCGCACTTTTGTATCCGTAAAAATCCGAGCCGATCTCCGCTTTGCGCTAAATCCGCGGACATGCCGCACGGATCCGCCTGCAATTCGGGGCATACCCCCCCTGCGAGCGCAAAACGCTTTCCTGTACGGGAAGCAGAAAATGCTTCCGCCGAATCGACCGCGCGGCGAATACCCTACGCTTTCCTGTACGGGTCACGGGCAATGCGGTTACGCCGCAATATACTTGCGCGGCGAATGCGTTATTCTTCGCGGTCGATGATATCGAGCAGTTCGCAGATACGGTCGAGATCGTCACGCGTATAGTAGTCGATATAAATTCTGCCCTTTTTGTCCGTGCCGATGAGCGACACCTTCGTCTTGAACGTGTTGCGCAGGCGCTCGACGAGGTATTTGAGCTCCGCGCTCGACTGCGCGGTCTTCTTCTCCTTTTCCTTTGCGAGCACTTCGGGCGGATTGAGCAGCGCCTTGACGGCGCGTTCCATTTCGCGTACCGACCAGCCGTTTTTCACGCACTCCTGCGCGAGGCGTTCCTGTTCTTCCTTCGCGACGGGAACGAGCGTGCGCGCGTGACCCGAAGAGAGTTTTCCGCTCTTGACAAGGTCGATCACGCCTTCGGAGAGCGTCAGCAGCCGAAGGGTGTTCGCGATCGCGGGACGGGATTTGCCCAACCGCTCCGCGAGCACTTCCTGCGTGAGGGAATATTCCTCCATCAGGCGTTTCATGCCGTACGCCGCTTCGATCGGGTTGAGATCTTCGCGCTGCAGGTTTTCGATCAGGGAGTTTTCCTGAATTTTCTTTTCGTCGTAATCGCGGATGACGACGGGCACGCTCGTGAGCCCCGCCATCTTCGCCGCGCGGTAGCGGCGTTCGCCCGCGATGATCATGTAATTGCCGTCGGGACAGCTGTTGACGACGAGCGGCATGATGACGCCGTGTTCCTTGATGGACGCGGCAAGTTCGTTCATTGCGCCTTCGTCAAAGACTTTTCTCGGCTGATTGGGATTGGGGAAGATGTTTTCGAGCGAGACCTCGGTCACGCCGGCGCCTTCGCCCTGCGCGTGCTCGTACGCCTCTTCCGTATCCATGAATAACGCCGATAATCCCCTTCCAAGACCTTTTGCCATTTGTTATTCTCCTTTCCCCTCGGATTTTTTCAGAAACTCTTCCGTCAGCGCCTGATACGCGCGCGCGCCCATACATTTGCTGTCGTGCAGCATGATGGGCTTTCCGTGACTGGGCGCCTCCGAAAGGCGGATATTGCGCGGGATCACGATTTCGTAGAGTTTTTTGGTAAAATACTTCTTGATCTCCGCCGCGATCTGCTTTGAGATCAGAGATCTTCCGTCGTACATCGTAAGGACGACGCCTTCCACCTTAAGCGAGCGGTTGAGCTGCTGACGGACGAGCGAAATGCTGTTCATCAGCTGGCTCAGCCCTTCCAGGGCATAATATTCGCTCTGAATGGGGATGATCACCGAATCCGCCGCGGCAAGCGCGTTGATCGTGATCAGTCCCAGCGAAGGCGGGCAGTCGATCAGGATATAGTCGTAATCCTTGCGCACCTTTTCGAGCGCGTTTTTCAGCACCTTCTCGCGGCTCTTTTTATAGACGAGCTCCACTTCCGCGCCCGCGAGGTCGATATTGGCGGGCAGAATAGTCATACCATCGATTTCCGTCGGCAGGACGTTGTCCTTGACCTCTTCCTCGTCGATGAGGACGTTATAGACGGATTTTTTCAGCGTACCCTTGGAAAATCCGAGGCCCGTCGTCGCGTTGCCCTGCGGGTCGATATCCACAAGCAGAACTTTTCTTCCCGCCTTGGCAAGATACGCCGCCATGTTCACGCAGGTCGTCGTCTTTCCCACGCCGCCTTTCTGGTTGGAATACGATATGATTTTTCCCATGCTCTCACCTCCGCGCGTTACGCGTCCGCTTTTCCGAACGGATTATCGGGATGCTCCTTGTCGTGCTGTTCCATGTAAGCGAGAACTTCTTTATAGTCCTTGCCCGCCATGAGCATATCCACTTCTTCCGTATAAATGGTCTCGCGCTCCACAAGAACGCGCGCCATATTGTCGAGAATTTCGCGGTGCTGCGAAAGCAGTTCCTTCGCACGCTCGTACTGCTTGGTGATGATAGACTTGACTTCTTCGTCGATGATGCCGGCAACTTCTTCGCTGTACGATTTCCGCTCTTCGAAATCCCTGCCGATAAACACGGGGCCGCCGCTCGCATAGGAAACAAGTCCCACTCTCTCGCTCATACCCCATTCGGTCACCATCTTGCGCGCGATCTTGGACACGTGGTTGAGATCGCCCGACGCTCCCGCCGATACGTCCTGAATGACCAGCTCTTCGGCAACGCGTCCGCCGAGCGACATACAGATATCATTGTTAAGTTGATTAACGGTAGGAAAGTCCATGTTGTCGTCCGATTCGGGGCGAACCATGGTATAACCGCCTGCGGGACCGCGGGGAATGATGGAAACTTCGTGTACGTTCTCGTCGGGCAGGCACAGTTTGGCAAGGATGGCGTGACCCGATTCGTGATATGCCGTGCAGCGTTTATCCGCTTCCGTCACGACGCGGCTCTTCTTCTGAGGTCCCATCACGACCTTGTTGATTCCCTCATACAGTTCGAGATTACCGATCATCGTCTTGCCTGCACGTGCCGCAAGAATTGCCGCCTCGTTCAGAAGGTTCGCAAGGTCTGCGCCCGAGAAGCCGCTCGTAATACGCGCGATCACTTTGAAGTTGACATCGGGAGCCAGAGGCTTATTGCGCGCGTGCACTTTAAGAATTGCCTCGCGCCCCTTGACATCGGGCAGATTGACATAAATCTGTCTGTCAAAGCGCCCAGGACGAAGCAGTGCACTGTCGAGAATATCGGCACGGTTGGTCGCCGCCATGACAATAACGCCCTCGTTTGTTTCGAATCCGTCCATCTGCACCAGAATCTGGTTCAGGGTCTGCTCGCGTTCATCGTGACCACCGCCGAGACCCGCGCCGCGCTGACGGCCGACCGCATCGATTTCGTCGATAAAGATGATGCAGGGCTGATTCTTCTTTGCAAGATCAAACAAGTCGCGCACACGCGAAGCGCCGACGCCGACATACATTTCCACAAAGTCGGAACCGCTGACGGAGAAGAAGGGAACGCCCGCTTCCCCCGCCACCGCTTTTGCAAACAGCGTTTTACCCGTTCCGGGAGGGCCTACAAGCAATACGCCCTTGGGAATTTTTGCACCTAGGTCGGAGAACTTCTTGGGATTTTTAAGAAATTCCACAACTTCCTGCAACTCCTCTTTTTCCTCTTCCGCTCCCGCCACATCGGAAAAACGCGTTTTAAGGTTGGTAGTGACTTTCGCCTTAGTCTTGCCAAAGTTCATCACTTTACCGCCACCGCCGCTCGTTGCACGCAGGATCAGCCAGAATGCAACAAGCGCAACGACCATAATTCCGACATAAATGACGTTGCCCCAAATTGAGCCTGCATTGGGATCTTTGAACTCGACCTTAATCCCTGCCGTAATCCAATTATTCACAATTTCCGAATTAGAATTGTAATAATTAGGTCCTACGGTTGAATAAGAATAAGATCTGTCTCCTTCCTTATAACCGTAAAGATTGTAACCGTTGATTTCAACGCGGACGATCTGGTCTTTGTCCTCAATCGTCCCCCCATCCCCTTTTGCGTCTTCTACGTACTTGATAAACTGGTCGTAGGACACTGCCTTTGAAGCACTGATCTGACTTGTGACGAAGAAATAGATCGCCAATCCGCAAACGACAAGCAGAACCGCCCAAAGGACCGCTTTGAATGTTTTGTTCAAAATACCGCTCCTTTTATATTTCTTTGATTTCTGAAATACATTTATATTATGCGTATTTCAACGCAAATATTGTATCATAAGTAAATTCTTTTATCAAGTGTTTGTCCTTGAAAAGTTTCCGATTTTACAAAAATTTCACCTGTTAGCCTTAAAATTGGCAAAAATGGCCCGTTTTTGGGCAAAAAACACCCAAAAACGGGCAAAAAAATGTTTCACATGAAACTCCCACCGAATTTTTCGGCTTTTTGACGTTTCACGTGAAACATTTGGCGCACAATTTTTAACTGTTTTTTATGTATTTTTAAACTGTTATTTATCTTTTCAGACTATCAGCAGATCCAGCACGCTCCGAACGCCCTTCCGATATGCGCACCGATTACGGGACCGACGTCTCCTTCAAGCACGATTGCCGATGGGAAGTGCTGTTTGACGGCCTTTTTGACGTTTTCGAAGAACTGACTCTGCGAAATACGCAATACGATGATCTTTTTTGCCTCTTTGGGAATAGATTCGACCAGCGCAAGCACCGCTTTCAGGTCCCCGATCGCCTTTTTCACGCATTTGAGAACGCCGCTTTGGAACATAAGAATGGGTTTGATCTTCAAAACGTTGCCCAGCGCCGCCGAGAGCATGGAAATTCTTCCCCCGCGCCGCAAATTTTCCAGCGTTTCCGGCACAAAAGCCACTCCGCCGCGATCTCTGATCGATGGAAATTCCTCCACGATCTCCTGACGCGTTTTACCTGCCTCAATTCGCTCGACGATCTCTTCAAAGTAAAGCCAGATCGTCTGCGCCGCGCTTCCAGAGTCCAAAACGCTGACTTTTTCGGGAGCACTGCACATTTCAGCCGCAAGACGCGCATTGTTGTTGGTCCCGGAAAGCGTGGAAGCAAGCGTCAGACAGATCACTTCGTTGCCGTCGGAGATGATTTTATTGTATGCATCCACAAAGCCCTGCGTCGA
>CASGEQ010000124.1 GCA_949300535.1 uncultured Bacillota bacterium | reverse complement strand
CGTCTGCGCGGAAAGGTCATACCCTTCCACTTTTACGGTCGCGCCCGCGATGATTCCGTCCACGACATTTTTGACCGTCCCCGCGATCACCGTCCGCTGCACTTCCGATTCGGAGATGAGAGAAACGTTCTTCACGACGCGTCCGCCGTCGCTTGCGCGCAGTTCCTCGCGGGTATACTGCACGGTCGCGGTGAGATAGCCGTCTTTTTCGACTGTACCGGTATAGCTAAGGTTGGAATCTACGTCTGCGAGGATGAAATATCCCTGCTCGTCCGTCGTGCGGACGGCGGGTTCCCCGTTGATCACAAACGTGACGGTCGCGCCCGCCACGGGGGTCTCCGTTCCGTCGAGATAGACGTATCCCGCCATGTCTGCGGGCGGTTTTTGCTGTTCGTCCCGCGTGATCAGGTTGTTATCCTTGTCGAGAAGAACGTAATTGTCGGGCGTCTGCGGTTCGACCAGCTTGCCGCCGTACGTCCAGCCGTTCCAGGTCCAGTCTGTTTGCACCTGATTTCCCGCGCCGAATTTATCCACCTGACCAAAAGAAACGGCGATTGTATCGTCCTTTTCAATGTTGATCTGCGCATACGGTATCATGACTTCCACGCTGTAACCGCCGTCCGTCGGGTCCGTCCCGTCGTTGAGCGTACCGTCCAGCGCGACTTCATAGTCGATGAGCCCGTTCCAGTTGCCCCAGCCGCTGCCCGAGCCCTGCATGATACGCGTTTTGCCGTGAATGCCGAGATTGATCTGAAAATCGTCGTTCTGCGGTTTGGCTCCGCCGTCCGCGAGCGTGTCGAGATAGAACTCGATGCTGTCGCTGCGGGTAACCGAATCGTCGTTCGCGTCCCCTTCCGTCAGAAGAATGCTGTCCTTGACTTCAAACAGGAAAAAGAGCGCGCTTTCGCCGCGGTACGCCTTTACCGTCGCCGCATTTCCGCCTACGCCGAAAGAAGCGAGAACGGACGCCTTAGTCCACGCCTCTTCCGTTCCGATTCCGTCAATGGTCAGTTCGGGGGAGACGTAATTGCCGTCAAAATCGAACGAATCGTCGCCCGGCTGTTTCTCGGCATTGTAGTCCTCGTACTTGTCTCCCGGTTGCCCTGTCTGCGCGCAGCCCGCCGCCAGAGAAGCGGCAAGCGTCGCTGCAGTCAGACATAAAAGTGTCCTCTTCCATTTTTTCTGCATAATTACACCCCTTATCTTTTTAGTTTTACCCTTTTACGCCCGAGATCGCCAGAGATTCGATGAAGAATTTCTGACAGGAGATGTAGATCGCCAGCATGGGGATGCTCGAAAGCACCGCCCCTGCCATGATGAGCGGAAGGTTGGTCCCGCCCGAGTTATCCGAATTGATGCGCGCCATCATGGGCTGCAACGTCATCTGTTCATAGCTTTTGAGATAGATCGCGGGAGCGAAATAGTCGTTCCAGATGCCGATGAACCAGAAGATGATCTGCGCCGCCAGCGCCGTACGGACCATGGGAAGCATGACGGAGATAAACGAACGCATATAGCTCGCGCCGTCGATCTTCGCCGCCTCGAAAATGGCGTTGGGAAGACCGCGCATATACTGGATGAGAAAGAACATCATGGAGACGTTCCCGAAAAATCCGGGCAGGATGAGCGGCCAGAGCGTATCGAACATATTCAGCGCCATGAACGCGCGGAACTGCGGCATCATAAGTGCCGCATACGGCACCATCATTCCGCTCATGAGGAACAAGAGCCAGAATGTCTTATGCCTTAATTTGAGTTTTGAGAAACTGTACGCTGCCATCGCGGATACGAACGTACCCACGACGATGACGGACACTTCCACGATCAGCGTGTTGGCAACGCCGCGCAGAAGCGGAACGACCGTCCAGATCTCGCTGTAATTGCTGAATATCCAGTGTTTCGGGAAAAGCACGAGCGTTAAGCTCATCGCCTCATAGTCGTCCTTGAACGAGGTGAGCAGCATCCAAAGATACGGAAACACCAGCAAGAACGCACCCGCGACGAGAAGCGCATAGATGACTACGCGCAGCGCGATATGCCCCGCCTTCCCTGCAATTTCTTTTCCGATTGAAGCTGTATTTTCCATGGCGTTAATCCTCGTAAACCCACTTGTTGGAGAGTTTGAACTGAATGAGGGTAATGATCATGATGACGACCGCCAGCAAAATGGATGCCGCCGACGCCAGACCGTAACGGCTCTGATCGATGCCGCGCGCCCAGATGAAATAGACGATGGTCTGCGATCCCTGCACGCCCGCGCCGAACACCTGCGAATCGGCATACGACTGCAATCCGCCGATCAGCCCCGTGATGAGCAGATAAAAGGTGATGGGCGTGATGAGCGGGAGCGTGATGGAGACGAACTGCCTCACTTTCCCCGCGCCGTCCAGTTCGGAAGCCTCATAATAATCTTTCGGCACGTTGAGCATTCCCGCAAGGTATAAAATCATCGCGCCGCCCATGCCGTTGAGCGAATTTTTGATGATGATCGCCGCTTTGATGAGATTATCGTCGCTCAGCCAGGGGATCTTCTGCCCGAGAAGCAGGTTCAGCACGCCGAATTCGTTGTTGAAGATATAGCGCCAGACGATGTTCATCGCGACCGCGCTCGATACGGCAGGCAGATAGTAGAGCACCTGAAACACTTTGGAGCCCTTGACTTCCCCCATGCGCAGAAGCCCTGCCAGGATGAGACCCAGGATCATGCTGAACGGCACGCTCAGAAGCAGGACGATCGTATTCCAGATGCTGTTGAAAAAACTCTTCGAGTACAGCTGATGCGTAAACAGATCGACGTAGTTCTTGAACCCCACGGAAGAGGATTCTCCCGTCAGGATGTTGAAATCCTGGAAGCTGTACACGAAGGAAAAGATCATGGCGCCGATCGTGAAGATACAAAATCCGATGATCGGCGGGAGGATAAAGAGAAACGCCGCAATGTTTTCCTTTCTCGTCAGCTGACTGACCTTTTCTCTTGCCATGAGATCACCCCAGATTCGCCTGCATTTCGTCCAGCGCGAGCTGGAACGTCTCCGCAAAGCTCTCACATGCCTGTTTCGCGGTCACTGCGCCGTCCCACATCTTCGTCGACGAGAACCACTCGGACAGAGAGGTATACCAGTCGGACTGATAGGTATAGTAGCGCGCACGCACCTTTCCTCCGATCTTGTCCGTATCAGACGTTCCGTTGATGGTATCCACCCATACCGAACGGGTGACGGGATCTTTTCCTTCCAGAAGCCCCTGCGTATCGTTGACATATTCGTCGTTTGCCATATCCGTGATGTTGGGGACCTGCTGTCCGAGCTCATAGAACTTTCTCTGCGCGTTTTCATTGTAGCAAAGATATTTCGCGAGCTTGATCGCCGCTTCCGTCTCCGCAGCAGTTGCTTTATTATCGATGCAATAACCCATGGAACCTACCCATGCGGTGCTCTGCGCGTCGGGATTGTCTCCGTTGTAGGGAACGGGAAGAATGTCATAGCTGAAATTTGCCGTCTTCCAGAACTCCGCACAGTCCCAAGGTCCCATGAAGCTGAATACGCAGCCCTGTCCCTTGAAACGCTGATAGCCGTTGGTCGAGATCTGATCGAACGCCGTAGGCATGACGTGATCGACGAGCGTCAGGTCGGCGATAAACTGAATCGCTTCATAGAAATTCGGATCGGTAATGCGCTGCTCGCTTGCGTCATCGTTGAAGAAATTCGCGTTGTTGGAATACACCGCCGCTTCGATCTCATAATGGGAGATCCCGTAAATGCTGTCCTCGCCGCCGTCCGGATCGATCATTTTGAGAAGCGTGCGGAATTCCGTCCACGTCATGGGATCAGTCGGATCGAGATATGCATAGATCTCCTCGCTGTTCAGCTCATATTTTACGATCTGCTTGTCGAGCAGGTCTTTATTGTACACGAGCGTGAACGGTCCGAGGTCTTTGGGCAGACCGTAAAGCGCCGCGCCGTCCGATTGCCCGAGGGTCGCCGTCGCGGGATTATAATAGTATTCATCCACTGCCTGCGGCCAGAGCTCGGAAAGCTCTTCTTCCGTCACATAGGACGAAATGTCTTTCAGCATGCCGTTCGCAGCCCATTCAAGGAAATCATAGTCGGGCATATAGAAAAGCTCGGGCAGACGGTTCGCACGGTTTTTGAGCGTCGTCATATACGTCGACGCGCTCTCCCCTTTATATACGACCGTGATGTTTTCATTCTCTTCCATGAAAAGATTTATGAGCGTCTGATAGTTTTCCTGCTCCGCGGTATCGCCCCATCCGAAGAATTCGATGGTCACTTTTCCGTCTTCCCCGCCTTGTTCCGTCGGCGCACACGCGCACAGTCCGAGCGTCATCAGTCCGGCAAGACATAACGTTGCAATCTTTCTTATCATCTTTTTCCCTCCGTTTTGTTTTCAAATATTTTCGGAAAATTTCTCCCTTTTTATCGGTTTTTACAAATTATTGAGCGAAAAAACGATATTTGGGACTATTTTCCTTTTTTATCTTAAAATAATCATTTTCACCGCCGCCGTCAATAGGTTTATGAAAATTTGCAAAATTTCTCGTTTTAGTGATATGAAAGTTGTACAAATAAACAGGCGTCGGAACTTTCCGACGCCTGTTACGCTGATAAAATAAGTGCCGATATGGTTTTAATAATAGTCCACGGAATAGACAAGTCCCTGCGAATAATCGCCGAACTTTTCCCCGAACAGGTTGACGCCGCCCTGATGGCGCGCGCCTTCCTTCACGCCGATGCGGAAGGTGATGTAATCCCCTTCTTTGAGATGGAGTTTATCAATGGTATACGTGTTCACCGCCGTTTCATCCAGATAAACGCATTCGCGCGTGATGCGAAGCGTCTTCATGATGCCGTACTGCGTGGAGAAATCCGACCACCAATCGGGATTGAGTCGTCCGCGCCGTCCGCCGAAATCGCCCGGGGAAAGATAGGTCGCCAGTTCCACCCCGTTCACCCAGAAGGTGATGTCGCTCTCCCAGTCGTTCCGATAGTTGGGCGCTTCGCTGCATAATTCCATGCTGAATGAGACCGCGCTGACCTGTTTGTCTTTGAGCATATAATTGGGGACGCGGTATTCGAGATAGCCCTTGCTGAACCAGATAATCTGTGCTTCATAGCGCTCGGGACTGAAAAACGCGCCGGGTAGATCGTCGGAGACGATGATCTCCTTCTCGTTTGCCATTCCGCAGCCCGCTTCCACATGTGCGTCAAAAAAGCTGCCGAGCGGGATCTCCTGAGAAAACTGATGCTGACGATTGTCATAATCCTCGGTGCGGAAATCGAGGGAAAAGCGATCGATCTGTCTGGATATGAGTTTTGCATTGCCCCGCGTATTCTTTTTTACGGTCACGCTGATAAAACCGGCCTTGCGCAGAATATTGATATGGAAGCACACGGTGGAAACGGGCAATTTGAGAAGTTTGGCAAGCTCTGCAATAGAATAACTGGATGAGCGCAGCAGATGCATTATCTTTCGCCGCACACTTGCATTCAGCGCCTGAACGATGACGTCCAGCCGCTCTTCCTCTTCGATCCTCAATCGGAATTCCCGTTCTGCCATATCTTCCTCCGTCGTATGCTCCGATTTTAACGCATTTTTCGGAGTTTGTCAACGGGTAAGGAAAAAATGACAGGTGCGCCGCCGCTTTTCGCAAGAAAGCGGCGGCGCTTGATTTTTGCCTGCGATGTATATTTTGCAGCCCTATACCGCACATCGCAGAAAAAACGAACGGAAATCTGAACGGATTACTCAAAGAACCATGTCCGAAAGACAGGGACTGTCGAGTACACCACCCTCGCCATAAAAAATACCCGGCGTTGATCAACGCCAGGCTTAAAAAATTTTTACATTTTCAAACACCGCAAGATTTGTTTAAACAAGATCTCATCATGTGTTGCACCTAATTTGATAATACACCATTCCGGTTGAAAAATCATTTCGCGCGGACGGCGTCATTTTTTCTTTCTGCGCACGAGAGCCGAAATACCCAGCGTCCCGCCTGCCCCCGCGGCAAGCCCCGCAAGACACAGGACAACGGGAAGCACCCAGCTGCTACCGCCTCGATCGGGTGATTCACCCACATCAGCAGGAGACTGAACCTCCAATCCTTTGAGCGCCGCCTGTAGCGCCGTTTTTGCCGAATCGTAATCCGTGCCGCCTTCGAGCGCCGCTTTGGCTGCCGTCAACGCCTCGGAGAGCGTTCCGTAACTTTCCGCCGTGTAATTGTCCGAAACGAATTTTTCCGCCGCAGTCACGAGATCTTCAAGCGCCTGCCGCTTCTCCGCAGTCACGTCGCGCGGACGAAGGTTGCTCATCGCTCTTTCCAACCGCTCGTAGCAAGCGTCGATCTCGCTCTGCTTCGCATCGTCCGCCAGCGCACGCGCCGCTTCCACTGCTTCACGGAATGCCGCATACGTTTCCGCCGTGTAGCCGTATTCCGAGAAGCGGTTGCTTTGACGAATCAGCTCGAAGAGTGCCGATTTATCCCCACCCGACTGCACATACTGTTCCGTCTTCAGACAGAAGTTGTCAAACGTTGTTTCCGCCATCTGCGAACGAAGCCCCACGTTCCCGCTCGTTCCCGCAGGCACCTCATAGGTAAGCACGGGTTCTTCTCCGCCGTCCGTGAACACAAATATCGTATTCGCCTTTACCACCACGCGCAGCGTAATAACCTCTCTTTCCAGCGAGATCGCTCCGCTCTTTGCAAGCGATCCGATATACTCGTTTTCAAATAGGAACAGTGAAACCGTATAGCTTCCCGCTCCCGCCGCTTTCTCCACCTGCACGTTATAGGCGGCGATGTCGTCCTGGCCTGCGCCCGCGTTGCTCGCGAACAGATACAGTCCCGCATTCACCATTCCGTCCACATTCAGGATATCTACCGATACTTCAAAGGTGTCCAGCGCGCCGCTGTTATTGAGCAAGAGCTTATATTCGGACGTCGCCGCCGTCACCAGCACGCCGTCCTCCGCCGTGATGCCCGCGGTCCCCGGTTTTACGGTAAAATCATATTCGCCGTCGTCGAAATCCTGCACGATCTCCTCGCCCTCGACGTCATAGATCCC
>CASGEQ010000123.1 GCA_949300535.1 uncultured Bacillota bacterium | reverse complement strand
TTCGTAAAGCCGGGAATGTTGATTCCGTGAGGGCCCAAGGTAGAACCGACGGGAGGGCCCGGGGTGGCTTTACCTGCGGGCAACTGCAATTTGACTACCGCGGTAATTTTCTTTGCCATAATAATCCTCCATTTTTGTGGTGTTAGCAAGGCGTCCCGCTATAAATTTGACGCCTCTCCCACTTCTATCGAAAAAGCAAACCTGCTGTTTCGGCAATTACTCTTCCTCGGCGGGTATCTCTACCGCGTCCTCGGAAATCTTCTGCATCTGCACGTATTCCACTTCGACGTCCTGACTTCTGCCGAACATGGTGATGTTGACCTTCGCGCGCTGCGTCTGTTCGTTGATCTCTTTGATCGTCCCGATAAATCCTTCGAGCGGGCCGTTGTCGATGGAAACGCGATCCCCCACGCGGAAATCCGCGTCCGCGACATAGTCTTCCAGCCGCATTTTGCGGATCTCTTCCTCTTTCATGGGAATGGGCCTGCCCTGAGGGCCGACAAAACCCGTCACGCCCCTCGTATTGGTCACGAGATACCAAAGCTGGTTGGAATAGACCATTTTGATAAAGACATAGCAGGGAAGAAGTTTGCGCTCCACGACCTTTTTCTTGCCGTTCGCCTTTTCTTCAATCGTCTGCTCGGTGGGAATTTTGACGTCTACGATGCTGTCGCTCAGATTGTTGTTTTCAATCAACCTCTCAAGGCTGTCCTTTACCATGGCCTCATAGCCGGAATAGGTGTGAAGGATATACCACTTGGGTTCGCTGTCCGTCGTAGCCATCGTTTACGCCCCCCACGTCGTGATCAGTTCCAGAAGTTTCCCGAAGCCCTGGTTTACCCCCGTCGTGACAATGGTAAGGATGAGAACGATCACCAAAACGACGCCCGTCGCCTTGACCGTCTTGCCGAACGTCGGCCACGTGATCCTCTTCAATTCGGAGAAGACGCCTTTCACGCCTCTGCCGAAGCGAACGAAGATATTCGGCTTTGCGTCCTTATCCGCCTTCTTTGTTTTCTTCTCCACGGGTTGTTTCTCGTTGGACTGTGCCATGATTTACCTCTCATCAGATCGCGCGGCGCGCACCGCGCGGAAAATTACTTGGATTCCTTGTGAACGGTGTGCTTTTTGCAAACGGGGCAATACTTCTTCATCTCGAGACGATCGGGATCGTTTCTCTTGTTTTTGAAGCTGTCGTAATTTCTGTTTTTGCATTCCGTGCACTCGAATGTAATTTTCATTCTCGTCGATTTCGTTGCCATTTGTCGAAAACTCCATACAAAAAAATTACACCCCTCTTCCAGGTGCGTAAATGAAGTTTACCACACTTTCAAGGGCTTGTCAATCGATTTTGCGTTTTCTTATGATTTTTTCCGAATATTTTTGCGCTTTTTTGCCCTCGTCAACAACCATTCCGCGCCGTCCCTAGCGCGTTCCTTTCCCCTTCATCTCGGCTCCTCCGTCCGCGCCGCCTTTCCCTTGCTCGCATCCTTTCATGGTCGCTCCCGAACTCCGCGCCACGCAACGCCGATTTTTGTTTTTTCGCGCGCCTGCCTTCCCTCTCCTGCCGTCATTTCCTCGTCGTCGACCCTTCCGCGCCGTCCCTTGCGCGTTCCTTTTTCCTTCGTTATCCTTCCGTCCGCGACGCCTCGCGGTGTTCCCTGTCGCGCCTGTTTTCTTTGCCGCCTCTTGCCGCACGTTCCGCCGTCCTTGCTCCCTCTTCGCTTTACGCGCTATGCCGATCTCTCCTTCGAAGACTGCAATTCTCCGCTGTGCGCCCGACCGTCACAATCATTTGGCGTGCGGCCCGTGAACGGCGGCGTTTTTCGCGTAACCTTCATTTTTTTGGCACTAAAAAAGTTCCCCGAAGAAAACTCTTCGGGGAACTTTGTTCCGTTCACGTTACCGTGAAATGATGCTGAGGATAGATGTTCTTATTCCGCGGGAGTAGCGGAAGCCGTTTCAACCGTCATCTGCGTTACGGTGAAGCAAGCCTCATCCACGCCGAGCCCGATCGAATAGGTATCGAGCAGCGTCTTGCCGTCTGCGGCCGTTACTTCGTAAGACTGATTGAAGGTAACTGCCTCTGCACCCTCGCCCCAGGTGAACGCATAGCTTACGACAATCTTGCTCTCATCCGTCCAATCCCAGGTGATCGTGGTAGCAAATTCGCCTGCTTTATACTGATTTACCAACGTAGCGACCCAATCGTCGCCGTTCGCACTGGACGGATTGAATCCCTTCCAGACTTTCGTGAACACGAAGTCGAACACGGGAGCCTTCTCCTGATCGCCGCCCGCGGGAACATTGATATAGTTATCCGCACGGAAGTTCAGAGAAGCTTTATCACCCGTCCACAGATATGCGATCGGGGAATTCCAAACGTTTGCGCCGCTGGAAGTCGCCGTCCCGCTCATAGTGATCTTCTCGCCCTTTTCGATCGTGCCCGTCCAAAGAGGAGTCTCGCCGGTATATGCCGTCTTGTTATCCGTTGTTCCCAGCTGCACGCTGACCTTATAGCCGAGTTCGAGCCCGTTGGTCATAACCTGCTCGTCGTTAAGAGCCGTCGTGATATAAGCAAGATCGCTTGCGGAACCGATTCCTTCGCCGCTTGCAAACAGGAAGCCGCTCTTTTCGATAAGGCCGAGAAGTACAGACGCAAATTCGCCGACTGTCTTATTCCCGAGTGCTTCACCTGCGCCATATGCGATAACTTTCACGCCATCCTTGTAATAGGTGATACCGGTATTGGGCGAAATGACGATCGCAACCGAGCATTCCGTACCGATAAAGCTGTTCCATGCGCCTCCGTTGTAGAAGTTTCCTGCATCAGCCGAGGGGAATTTGTTTGAACCCGTCGGGAACAGCCCGTTGGTCGTATTGTTGTACGGATCAAGGTTGGGAAGCGTGATGATCATGCCGCTGTTGTTGATCACGGACGACGCCCAGTCACCTGAAACCACATTGGGATCTTCGCCGGCGCTCGTGACATTCTTGATATTGAAGAATACCGTAAGTCCGCTTTCCGCAATCCCTTCGATTTTTGCGACCTGCGTGTTCTTAGCTTCGCCTTCGGACTTGAAGGATCCGCATGCGGAACAGGTATCGCCCTTTTCGCCTGCGACCCAGGTATGAACGCCCGTCGCCTCTTTGACCGTGCGGCCGAAATAGAACTCGTTACCGCTTGCGATCTCGTACTTATATGCCTTGACCTCGTCCGTCACGCAGCTGAGCGTCTGCAAGGTCTCCTGCTCACAATCCGCATTCGTTACGGTAGTTGCCGTAATCTTGTCATCTGCACCGACGACATAGATGACGCTCTTTCCTTCGTCCGGAGCGGTCACAGCCGTGCCGTTGACTGTTCCGGATACGATTTCGAATGCAAACGTCTGCGTTGCCGTTTCGTTTGTCGCTCTGATTCCGAGGACGGAAAGATCTGCCTTAACCGCCGTGAGTACGCCGCGGTCGCGGTTCGTCGCATCGTCGAACGTGCCGAGCGTGATAATCGAGTATCTCGTCGTCGTCGCATTCATCAACGCATTGTAAACGGAAGATGCCGTGACGTATCTGGTGTTCTGCAGCTTTGCGCCGAACGCGACTTCCGTCGCCTCCGCCGTATCGCTCTGGAAATTGACGAAGAGATCGGTTTTGATCTTCGAGGTCTGCAGATCGCTCGTCGTATTGAGCGAAACGACCACAAACTGCTTTCCGTCGACTTTGATATAAGCTTCCGTTCCGGGAACGTTGATATATCCGTTCGCCGCCGCATCCTTCATCTTGAAGCTCATTCTGATCGTCTCTTCCGCATAAACGTTGCTGCTGTCCGCAAGTTCGATCGAATAATCGCCGATGAAGCTGGTGCTTGCGCTCGTAAGATCGGGCGCCGCCATCTTCAGCGTGACGACAACCTCGTCTGTACCGTAATCGATGCCCGTGATCGACACAAGGCCGCTCTTCTTGTAGTTTTCGCCTTCGATCGCCTCTTTGATGTCGGCAATGCTGAAGCCGTTGTTGCCGATACGGATTCTTGCGGTATCTTCCGCAGGGATAGCGCCGGTATAGGTAATGGTGAACGTACCGCCCGCATCGATGAACGCCTCGCCGCTCTGGACAGAGGATACTGCGGGAATTTCGAGCTTGGACACATCGATCTTGACGGGTTCGACAATTTCTTCGCCCGCTGCATTCTTCGCGGTGACCGTGAAGTTCGCTGCGGAATCGTCTACGGGAAGAATGATATTGATATCCTTTCCGTCTACCACGCAGACCGCATCGCTCAGGCTGCATTCTGCGGAAGCGATCGCCGTATCCTTCGCATTTTCAAGTTTGAACGCGATATAGTAATTTTTCGTCGTTCCGAGCGCCGTTTTCTGCTCTGCGGTAAGCTCATTCGCCTTGCCTGCAACAGAAATCGTGATCGCCTTCTGATCGTCGACGTCGTAGCTGTACGTCGCGTCGTCGCCGAAGAAGGTCGCTCCGTTGTATGCGAAATCGTAATCGCCGTTTGCCTTATCGAACAGGGACTCGGTAACGGTAATGCCGTTCAGAGGCACGCTGACTCCGCCGAATTCCACGCGGAAATTCTTCATCTCCGCAGACAGAGGCGTCGTGCGAAGATCGTAACTCGTCGTGACGTCCTCTCCGTCCTTGCCCTTCGCGGTGATGTCCGCAAGAATAGAATAGGTTGAAATGGGCGTTTTGATGTTTCTGTTATAGGTAGCTTCCGCCGCCAGTCCCGTAAGATCGAACATATTGTGTTCCGCATATGCGGTCTTGGAAGGCTGGCTCGTCACCTTAAATTCCTGCATGACGAGGTTTCTGATGACGGTAAGCTGGGTGAAGTGCATGGACACCTTCTCGCCGTAAACGACGAGGTCATAAGTCGACGCAGGAACCTTCGCTTCATAGACGATCTCTTTCCCGATCGCCTGATGACGAATTTCCATGATCCCGTCTTCGCGGTAATTGAAGACGACGGTAAACGGAGTCGTCGCACCCTCGGCGGGCTCCAGCGCGGTAGCCGTCCAGGTGGTTCCGTCCACATTGTAGACCTGCCAGTCCGCAGTCGTTGCGGAAGCCGAACCGCTCTGCGCGCCGCCATCCGCAAAATCCCACTTGAACGTTCCGTTGGGAGAGGTTCCTATAATCCAGTTGTCCTCACGGGTGATATAGCCCTGAGCGCCCGACCTGATGCCGAGCAGAGGCGTATTCCATGCCGCGCCCGTATCGATCTTCGTGATCTCTCCGACGAGCGTCGCCGACTGACCGATGGAAAGCTGGCCGTAACTTACATAGTCTTCGCCCGTTGCAATCGTCGCGGGAGACGTGGTCCCCTCCGCCGACGTGAGAGTCGCCTTTTCATCCCATGCGGTCGTGACGATCGTGTCGTTCAGTTCATAAATCTCGCGCTGCGCGCCGCAGACGGAGCAGATCTCCTGTCCGTCCTTGTCTTCAAACGCATGCTCGACCGTTACCTGATACGAACCCGTAACGGCAACGGTTACATTCTCATTCAGCTGACCTGTAGGAGTAACGACAATTGTATACGTTCCCGCAACGTCTTTCTGATATGCGGAACTGTCGATCTCATACTCTTCTGCCGTCAGCGTCTTGACTTCTCTGTCTTTGTACGTAACCTCTACGACAAGGCCTTCGGCGGAGAAATCCTCTCCTTCCAGGAACGACGTCTTCGCGCCGCTTACCGCGACGCTGCGGACACCGCTCGTGTTACCTTTCGCACAGGCGAACAAAAACAATGAACAGCACAGCGCAAACAGCACGATAAAAGCCATTCTGAGCTTTTTCATGTCTTTTGATCCCCCTATTATGATAATATCAACCACTTTTTTATGGCTATCATAATCTTACAACAAAAAGCCGAGCGTGTCAAGGGCTTTTCAAGAAAAAAATTAACCTTTTCACGAACGGGTAAATATATCCGATTGAGTGCTTTTCCCTTATTTTTTGCAGCCGAACAGTGTTTTATACGGTGCTTTTCGGGGGGGAATGAATACAGAAAACGGGGAAATTTTGTCGTATCTGACAAAATTTCCCCGCCTTTATCGTGAAACTTTCAAAAGTTCCTTCCCTTCGTTTATTTTTCGATGAGATAACCGCGTGCGCGCAGTTTTTTCTCGATTTCATCAAGCGCCGCTTCGCTCGGCGCGCTGACCGTATGATAGTGATACCCCTCCGTCACGCTTTTGAGCGGACGGCTCATTCCGCCCGTGATCGAGCGCATATATTCCTTCACCTGAACTCTGTTTTCGATTCCGAGCGGCGCGGACAGCGTTCCGTAAATTCTGTGATTGACGAATACGTTTTCCACGCGCCCGCCGGCGTCCACGATGAGATTGAGTTCGTCTTCGATCTCCTCATCCGAATGCAGAACTTTGAATACGCGTTCGGTGCGCCGTTCCACTGCCCATAAGTAACCGCGGTTGGTGGAAACCACGGGACAGCCCGCCGCCCGCATCAGCGCGATATCCTGCACGATGACCTGACGGGATACGCCGAATTTCCGGGCGAGCTGCGCCGCAGATACCGCTTCCCGCGCGGTCCTGATCTCTTCCGACAGCGCTTCTCTTCTTTCCGTTCCGTTCATGGCTCACTCCACGGGGCGAAGATTTTTCAGGGATACGTCCAGGATGGGTGCGCTGTGCGTGAGCGCTCCCGACGAGATGTAATCCACGCCGAGAGAGACGAGCTGCGCGATATTCTCTTTGGTTACGTTCCCGGAAACTTCTGTTTCGGCGCGCCCCTTTGCCATTTCGACCGCCTTTTTCAGCGTTTCACCCTTCATATTGTCCAGCATGACGATGTCCGCGCCCGCGTCCAGCGCGTCGCGGAGCTGAGCGAGCGTCTCCACTTCCACTTCGATCTTGCGCACGAAGGGCGCATACGCCCGCGCCGCCCCGATCGCCTGCCGCACGCCGCCCGCCGCGCCGATGTGGTTGTCTTTGAGCAGCACTCCGTCCGAGAGATTGTACCTGTGGT
>CASGEQ010000122.1 GCA_949300535.1 uncultured Bacillota bacterium | reverse complement strand
AGCTTGTCGCACAGTGGAATGTGAATAAATACACGGTCACGTTTGATTCCAACGGCGGCACGTCTGTGACGGGACAGACGGTTGAATACGGCGAAAAGATTTCTGAGTCCGCACAGCCAACCAAAGAAGGCTATACCTTCGCGGAATGGACGTATAACGGCGCGGCATGGGACTTCGAAAGCAATACGATGCCAGCAGGCAACATTACGCTCGTCGCGAAGTGGACGGCGAACTCTTATAAGATCGTCTTCCATGCGAACGACGGAAGCGAAACGACGAAAGAACAGTCTGTAACGTACGATGAGAAGACGGCGCTCGAGGGCAATACCTTCACGCGGAACGGCTATACGTTTGCGGGCTGGGCGACGAGTGAGGACGGCGCGGTCGCGTATCTTGACGGCGCGACGGTCATCAACCTCGCTTCTGAAAGCGGTGCGGAAGTTCATCTATATGCAGTGTGGACGGCAAACAGCTATACCGTGACATTCGACGGCAACGAAGGAACGGTGCAGGGGATCGGAAGCAAACAGGTGACGTTCGGCTCCGCTTACGGTACATTGCCGACGGCGACGAGGACGGGATATGCTTTCCTCGGCTGGTTCACGGAGCAGACGGGCGGCACGCGGGTGACGGACGTCTCGGTGGTGAATACCGCCACCGCGCACACGCTGTACGCGCAGTGGGAAGCGATCGAATATACGATCACCTATTACGATACAGATGGCGCGGACGGAACGGAAACGCAAACGTTCACCTATGCGGACGAAGACTTTGCGAGCGCGGTGTTGAACTCTTATTCTCGCGATGGCTATACCTTCAGCGGTTGGGCAACGAGCAAGGACGGCTATGTGGCATATGCCGACAAAGCGCTGTTGAGCACACTTGCCCTGCCGACAGACGGTGATAAAATTGCGCTGTATGCCGTATGGCAGATCAACAGCTATACCGTGACGGTAAATCTTACGATGCCGGACAGCACGGACGCGACGACTCTGAATGCGGTGCGCGGATATATCGCCAATGCGCTGAGCAAGTGGAGCGTTTCCATTGCGGAAAGCGGGACTTCGCTTACGGTGACCGTATCCGATCTTGTTTACGGTACTTCGCTTGCCGATCTGAGCGCGCTCTTCCGCACGGAAGAGACCTATTCTCAGATCACGGTGAACGATGCGCTCTACCTGTTCGTTTGGACGTCGGCTCCTGCCGATTCGCTCGGCGCGGGCAACGCCGATTATGCGGGCGGCTGGACAAACGACGAAGTGAAGACGGTGACGGTATCGGTCGACGGTGAAAATAAGACGTATTATCTGACCGAAAAGGACGGAAGATATACATTCGATCTCGGAACGCTCGCAGAACCCGCAAAGTATGGCGCGGTGTTCGGCGGCTGGCAGTCCTCTGATGGTAACATAGAGGAGAATATCCTCACCGTTACGGGCGAGAATGCGACCGTCACACCCGTCTGGAAGACGATCTCCTATACAGTTCAGTACGGCGGAGATACCGTCTCGACGGCTGATCTTGTCTTCACCTGGGACGGAACGGACTTCATACTCGGCGGCGAGGGAGGCATTGCCGAACTTGCAGGCGGATTGACCCGGGCGGGGTATACCTTTGCGGGATGGAAATATGAAGAACTAACCGTCTTTACGCTCGAAGAACTGTTTGCAAATACCGCTCTCGGCAATGCGGGCGGAATGCAGGAGAGCGTGACGATCAAGCTTACCGCAGTGTGGGCGGCTAACGAATACACGGTGCGCTTTGACGGCAACGGCGCAACGGGTTCGATGAATGCCCAGACCTTTGTTTTCGGCACGCAGGGAACGCTCAATCCCAATACGTTCGTCTATGTCGGATACGATTTCGGCGGATGGATGTGGCAAGGAAAGACGTATCAGGACGGACAGGAATTTACCGTTACTGAAGAAGTTCTTCCCGATGAGGGAACGGTGATCACCCTGACGGCGGAATGGACGAAAAAGATGTATACCGTTGCCTATGACGAGAATGGCGGCGATACCCTTGAAGATGCGACAGCTGCGTTCACGGCAAGCGTCACGCTGCCCGCGGCAACGCGCAAGGGGTATACCTTCCTCGGATGGGCGACGGCGAATGACGGGAATGTCGTCTATGCGGGCGGCGCAAATGTGCCTGTTTCTCTGCTCTTTACGGGGTTGGAAGGGGCAAGCGCGCGCGAAAGAACGCTGTACGCGGTCTGGAAGATCAACGCATATTCCGTAACGCTCAGCGGCGTCAACGTCATGCTCAGCGGCGCGGAAACGGTCGGGCACGGAAGCGATTATACGGTATCTTTGACGGCGGTCAAAGGTTACGGGCTTCCCGAGACGGTAAGCTATACGGTCGGCGGCGGCGAGAAGC
Organism: uncultured Bacillota bacterium; assembly: GCA_949300535.1. Taxonomy (GTDB): domain Bacteria; phylum Bacillota; class Clostridia; order Christensenellales; family Borkfalkiaceae; genus Gallimonas. Next base: position 7,619 of record CASGEQ010000122.1, on the reverse strand, counting down.
AGACGGCGCAGGTGAGCGGCGGCACGGTGACGATTTCTTCCGTTACGGGCGACCTTGTCATCTTGGCGGAAGGCGTAGCCGATATGCATCTGGTCACGGTCAGCGCGGGAGGCGGCGGCGTGTTTACCGCGCTCCCCGACGGCGCGAACGGAACGGAAGGCACGGACGGCAGCTGGACGCAGTTCACCGTCTCCCTTGCATACGGTACGGACGTCTATACGACCGTTCTCAACCAGATCAGAATGAATGTAACGGGTGCGCCTTATCAGACGCTTTATGACTGGACGGTGACTGCAGGCGAAAAAGAGTGGCTGTTCGCGCTCGGGGGCGATCTCACGATCGTCGCTCAGTATGCGCAGGAAAAGGTTTCCGTTTCCATTGTGCTTCCCGACGGCACCGTCCGCTCGGAAGAAGTCACTTACGCTCAGGAACTCGATCTCAACGGACTCGGAATCGAGGTGGAGGGATACACCATCAGCGGTTGGAGAAAGGGCGACGAGCCGATCGAAGGCGGAAAGCTCGTTATCACGGCTCCCGTTGCGATTTATGCCGTTGCGACCGCAAATACCTATGAAGTCACGCTCAATTACGGCAACGAGCAGGAGACGATCACGGTTACGTTCGGAAAGGCGTTCGCTTATTCGGACGGCTGGACGGAACGCCCCGTCCGCGACGGATATACCTTCCTCGGCTGGAAGCATGGCGAGGATACGGTAAGCGGAAATCAGATTGTCGGCGTACTCGGCGAAGGGTATACGCTCGTTGCAGAATGGTCGGTCAACTCCTACACGGTAACCTTCCATGCGAACGGCGGTCAGCTCAAAGACAAAGAAACGATAACCGTCGTATTCGGCGAGAGCATATCCGTGCCGAACGCTCCCGAACGGGAGGGATATGCCTTTGAAGGATGGTATTACGATCTCGTCAAGTGGGATTTTGAAAAGGATACGATGCCTTCCCGTGATATTTCCCTTGTCGCGAATTGGATTCAGAACGTCTATAAAGTGACTTTTGTAAACGATTCCGAAACAAGCGAGGCGCAGTACAGCCACGGTTCGACCGTGACGCAACCGCCCGTGCCCGTGAAGGCAGGCTATACCTTCCTCGGCTGGTATACAGAGGGAAGCGAGACGGCTTACGATTTTGCGGCTTTGGTAACGGGAGATTTCACCCTGACGGCGGAGTGGAGTGCAATTGAGTATACGATCACCTATGTTCTCAATGGCGGTGCGAACGGTGACAATCCGACGGATTATACGATCGAGACGGATACGATCACGCTGAACGCGCCGAGCCGTACGGGATACAACTTCCTCGGCTGGTATAATGCAGAGGTGGGCGGCGCCAAAGTGACCGAGATCGCAAAGGGCAGTACGGGAAATCTGACGCTGCACGCGATCTGGGAAGCGAAGGAGTATACGGTTTCGTTTGTTGCGAACGGCGGCAATCTTGCGGAAGGTGCGGCATCTCAGACGGTCGCGCATGGCGGAAAAGTTGCGTATACGGAAACGCAACGGGAAAATTACCTCTTCCTCGGCTGGTTTACGGATGAGACCCTTACGCAGCGGTATGATTTCAATACCGAGGTTACGGGAGACTTTACTCTGTACGCGAAGTGGAGACTTCAGATTGTCACAGGGACTGCCGATGACGGAACGACCGTCATAGTGAGTTCGGATGCGGGATTCGACGACGGCACAACGTTGCAGTTTGTCCGCGTCACGGAAGAAAGCGCAATCAGCCTCGCGAGAGAAGCGCTTGCGGAAAATATGACGCTCGCGCGCCTGTATGATATTGAGCTGATCGGCGCGGACGGCAATGCGGTTTCTGTAACGCAGCCCATTTCGGTCGGGATCGGCGTAGACGATCTCGGAGAAGCGGAGGGAAGATTCAGCATTGCGTATATCCCTGAAGAAGGAATGGCGGAAGAACTTGCGACGCATATCGGGGAAGACGGAAAGCTGTACTTCTTCGTGGAGCATTTCAGCCATTATGCGGTTGTGGATATCACGCCTGTCGTTGCCGTGCCGGGATTTGCTTGGTGGTGGATTCTTGTGGTGATCGGAGGCTGTGCGGTTATTGTGCTCATCGGAATGCTGCTTGCCCGTTACAGACGCGTTTATGAACTCAACTATGTCAACGGCGGCATTGCGCCTCAGAAACTCAGAGAGAGCTCGCTGATCGATCTTCCTCTGCCCGAACGGGAGGATGAGGTGTTTGACGGCTGGTATTATGACGAAGAGTTCCGCGATCGGGCATTGCTCACCACGATGCCCAAACAAAACCTTATCCTGTTTGCCAAGTGGCGCCGTATGACGGATGAAGAACGCATCGTGCGCGACAGAAAACGCGCCGAAGCGGCGGCTGCCGCGGCAGAAGGGTTCCATCATGCAGAACCTCCGAAAGAGGAACTGCACAAAGAAGAGCCTCCGAGAGAGATCGAAGAGGACGAGTAAAAGCGGCGGCAAAGAATGCGGAAAAGCAGATTTTGCCGTAAGCAAAAAAAATAACAGGCGGTCCCTGACGGATCGCCTGTTTTATATATCCGAATAAAAATACAGTCAAAAGAAGGATGCAAGACCGACGGAAATGTTTTACCGCAACGGCGGGGCAGGAACATGCCGTTCGGACAAAATAAACCGTATGCGCGGCAGATAAAAAATGAAAGACTCCCGACGCCAAAGATCATAATTGCGGCAATACGCAATCCGTACGTCTGAAAATTACCCGAAAAGGTTCTTCCGCAGCGGCAAAAGACGCGACTTTCCTTGCCCCGAGGCATTTGCACGGTCGGGATAAGTTTTCTGATCGGACGGAGCGTAAACGCCGCGGTTAAGGTTCTTCTTTGAGTCCGAGTAAAAAGTCTGCAGAAACGCCGAAATAAGCGGCGAGTGCCGAAATATAGGAGGCTTTCGGTTCGTTGACGCCCCGTTCCCAATAATCGATGGCTTTTTGGCTTACGCCGATATGAGCGGCGAGCGCACTTTGTGTGAGCCCGCGTTCTGTTCGCAATTCTCTGATGTTTTCCCCGATGCTCATATCCCCATTTTAGAAGGAATCTTCTTGAAAAACTTGACAAAGAAGAAAACTTCTTGTATAATCATAGACAGAAAAGTGATTTTTCAAACGAAAAAATTCTGTGCCGAAAAACTTTTGTCGGCGGGTTGTGCGCGGGAACAGGGGGGGCGCAAGCGGACGGCGGAGCTGTTTGCGTGCGCGGGAGCAATTTCAAAAATTCGGTTTCGGTCGGTCAGACCCGAAAAAATCTTCAGAAAAAACGGCGGATTTTTTTCGCCGTTTTTTCTGTTTGCGGATTTCTTCTGTTGTCTGAATGACAAACTACGGGAGGCGGATAACCGCTCCCGTCAGTTGATTTGCCGTTCAATGCGACGAAAAGGCAGGCGCGGGAGAGCAGGGAAAGAAAATAACAAATTGCATGCGTTGTTTTCAACCGCTTGCGTATCGGGTATAAATATGCTATAATAGCGAAAAAAGAAAAATTCGGAGGATTTTATGCAGAATTCCGTTTGCATTGCGGACGGGTTATATTGGATTGGCGGCAACGACCGCCGCCTTTCCCTGTTTGAAAGCGCATTTCCCGTCCCGCGCGGAGTGTCTTATAACGCTTATATACTTTTGGACGGGAAGACGGTGCTCTTCGATACCGTCGACGAGGCGGTGAGCGACGTATTTTTTGAAGGACTGGAACACGTCCTTGCGGGCAGGCCGCTCGATTACGTGGTGGTGCATCATATGGAGCCCGACCATGCCGCCAACCTGCGCCGCCTGATGGAAAAATACCCGTGCGCGGAAGTGATCGCCAACCAAAAAACGGCGGCGATGATCTGCCAGTATTTCGGAACGTGTCCCTGCCGCATGCGCCGGGTAAAAGAAGGGGATACGCTGGAAACGGGAACGCACACCCTGCGCTTTTTATTTGCGCCCATGGTGCACTGGCCCGAGGTCATGTTCACATACGACGAGGCGGCGGGGACGCTGTTTTCGGCGGACGCGTTCGGTACGTTCGGCGCGCTTAACGGCAATATTTTCGCGGACGAGGTGGATTTTGAACGCGATTTCCTCGACGAAGCGCGCAGATATTATACCAATATCGTCGGAAAATACGGCGTACAGGTCCAGGCGGCGCTGAAAAAGACGGCGGGGAAGAAAATTTCCATGATCTGCCCCCTGCACGGGCCCGTCTGGCGGGAAAATATCGGCTGGTATATCGATAAATACGCGACGTGGAGTTCCTATCTGCCCGAAGAAAAGGGCGTGGCGATCTTCTATGCTTCCGTTTACGGGCATACGCAGAACGCGGCGGAAATTCTCGCGTTCGCGCTCGGAAAGGCGGGCGTTCGCAACGTGAGGATGTACGACGTATCGGTGACGGACGTTTCCGAACTCGTTTCCGAGGCGTTCCGTTTCTCTCATCTCGTGTTCGCGTCGACCACCTACAACAACGGCGTGTTCGTGAACATGGAGAATTTCCTGTCCGATCTCAAAGCACACAATTTCCGCGGCAGGAAGTATTCGCTCATCGAGAATGGCTCGTGGGCGCCCGTTGCGGCGAATTGCATGAACGAATGCTTATCGTCGATGAAGGACATGACGCAGATCGGGGAGAAAGTAACGGTTCTCTCTTCGGTGAAGGAAGAACAGGCGGCGGCGCTTTGCGCATTGGCGGAAACCATCGCGGCCGATCTTAAATAAACAACGCGGCGCAGAAAGCGCATTGCGGAATAAAGGAGGAAATCTTATGGCTAAGTATGTTTGCAGCGTATGCGGATACGTTTACGACGAAGAGACGGGCGATCCCGACAACGGCATCGCACCCGGAACGCTGTGGGCGGACGTGCCCGATGACTTTACCTGCCCTCTTTGCGGCGTAGGAAAAGATGAATTCGAGCAGGAATAAATCCGACAAGACGGACGGGGCGCGCTGAAATCGCGCCCTGTTTCCGTTTTCAGGAAATTATGTCAGAAATTATCGCGTATTTCCCGATTGAAAAGGGGAAAAACGTGTGATATAATAATGAATTATCAATTTCCGTCCGTTTCCGTAAGGGGCGGAGGGAAGCAAAGGAGGAAATATGGCAAACCAAACGAATAAGACAAACACCTTGTCCGTCGTGCCCATGCGGACGCAGGTCATATTCCCCAATACCACCGTTTTGTTCGACGCGGGCAGGGGACTTTCCCTCGCGGCGATCGAACGGGCGGGCGATAACGGTCAGCTGGTCTTTCTGACCAGACAGAAGAACGGGGATAAGGAATTCCCCGAAGCGGAAGATCTTTACACGGTCGGCACAGTCGCGCGCATCCGTCAGGTGACGCGGCTTCCCGGCGATCGGGCAAGGATTGTCGCAGACGGGTTGTATCGCGCCCGCGCGCGCGATTTCCGCTATGAGAGCGGATACATCTATGCGGTGACGGACGAACTGCCCGCCGTACACGGCGATCCGACGTTGGAAGAGGCTTATTTCCGCACGGCGAAAGAGCTGGTCAAGGACATCGTCCTTGCCGACGGCAAGATACCCAAAGAAGTGGAAAGCAAGCTTTCGACCATTACGGACATCGACGCCTATATCGACCTGTGCGCGCATAACATGCGCATCCGTGACGACGTGAAGCAGCAGCTTTTGGAGACGGAATATCTCGTCGAGCGGCTCAAACTCTTCGAGCGGTGCTTAAACGACGAGCTGGAGATCACGCGGATCGAGCGGAAGATCTCGCAGAACGTGCGGCAGAGCATCGACAAATCGCAGAAGGAATATTTCCTGCGTGAACAGCTCAAAGCCATTCATCAGGAATTGGGCGACGACGTAGAAGAGAACATCAAACTGCGCGAGAAGATTCTCGCCAAAAAACTGCCCAAGGAGATCGAAGAAAAGGCGCTTGCGGAACTTGCCCGCATGGACAAGATGCCGCCTTCCTCGCCCGAATATACCGTGCTCCGCAACTATGCGGACTGGCTGCTCGATCTGCCCTGGAACGAAGAGACAAAGGACACCGAATCTCTGGAAGACGTGGAGAAAATCCTCAATGCCGACCATTACGGCTTGGAGAAGATCAAGGAACGCGTGGTGGAATATCTCGCCGTCCTGAAACTGACGGGCGAGCTCAAAGCGCCCATCCTCTGCCTGGTCGGGCCTCCCGGCGTGGGAAAGACGAGCGTGGCGAAATCCATTGCGCGCGCCCTCGGCAGAAAATTCGTCCGCATGAGCCTGGGCGGGCTCAAAGACGAAGCGGAAATCCGCGGGCACAGAAGGACGTACATCGGCGCGATGCCCGGGCGCATTCTCTATGAGATGAAGAACGCGGGTTCCGTGAATCCCGTGTTCCTTCTGGACGAAGTGGACAAGATCTCCGCGGATATGCGCGGCGATCCGGCGAGCGCGCTCCTGGAAGTGCTCGACCCCGAGCAGAATTCCACCTTCCGCGACCGCTATCTGGAAGTGCCTTACAATCTTTCCAAGGTCATGTTCATCGCGACGGCGAACACGCTGGATACCATTCCCACGCCCCTGCGCGACCGTATGGAGATCATCGAGCTTTCGGGCTATACCCCCGACGAAAAGGAAGAGATCGCCAAGCGCTATCTCGTTCCCAAAAAGCGCGCGGAGAACGGTCTGAAAGAGGAGAATCTGCACATCACCGACGGCGCCATTGCCGCCATGATCGACGGTTACACGATGGAAGCGGGCGTCCGCAGTCTGGAGCGCACGATCGGCACGGTCTGCCGCAAGGCGGCGGTGCGCATCGCGAAGAGAAAGGACGGTTCCAGCCTGACGGTCAACAAAAACAATCTGGAAAAATATCTCGGCGCAAGGCGCTATAATTACGACGAAGATATGCGCGAAAAGGACGAAGTGGGCGCTGCGACGGGGCTTGCGTGGACGGCAGTCGGCGGCACGACGCTCACCATCGAAGTTTCCGCGATGCAGGGCAAGGGCGATATTCTCCTGACGGGCAAACTCGGCGACGTGATGAAGGAATCCGCGCGCGCGGCGATCAGTTATATCCGCGCGCATGCGGACAAGTACGGCATCGACGGCGAAGAGTTCGAAAAGAAGGATATCCATATCCACGTTCCCGAGGGCGCGACGCCCAAGGACGGACCCAGCGCGGGCATCACGATGGCGACGGCGATCCTGTCGGCGTTCACGGGCCGTCCCGTCCGCCGCGACGTGGCGATGACGGGCGAGATCACCCTGCGCGGCAAGGTGCTCCCCATCGGCGGACTCAAAGAAAAGGCGCTTGCGGCGAACCGTATCGGGATTCACGACGTCATCATTCCCGAAGAGAACAAGAAGGACGTGGAGGAGATCCCCGAGAACATCCGCAAGAATATGCATTTCATCTGCGTGAGCGACATCGATCAGGTGTTCCGCACGGCGGTGACGGGGGTCGGCTATGCTGGTTAAAGAGGCAAAATTCATTACCTCTGCGGCGACCGAAGCGCAGTTTCTGAAGCCTGAAAAGCCGATGATCGCCGTCTGCGGCAAATCCAACGTCGGCAAAAGCTCGTTCATCAATCTTCTGGCGAACCGAAAAAAACTCGCCAAGACGAGTTCGGAACCGGGGCGCACGCGGCTGGTGAACTACTTCGATTTCGG
>CASGEQ010000121.1 GCA_949300535.1 uncultured Bacillota bacterium | reverse complement strand
CTCTTCAAGCGGTTTGCGCTTTTTCTCGCGCGTTTCATATCCTTCGGCGGGATAACCGACTGCTACGACGTGCGGAATGCGCGTCTTTTCGTCGAAAGAGAGGATCTCGCGCAGCTTTTTTTCATTCCGCCAACCGAGAATACAGGTCCCGAGTCCTGCCGCGTCGGCGGCAAGTACGAGGTGCGCGGTGAGGATTCCGATATCGTTGTGCATGAAATCGGTATTTTTGAAGCGGGATCCCACCTTTGCAGACAGATTGCTTTTCCCTTCTACGATCGCGATAAAGGCGGGCGCGTCTGAGGCGAATTTATTCATGCCGAGATCCTGTACGGCAGAGGCGACTTCTTTTGCCTTATCGCCTGTGACGGCGATCATCACCCACGGCTGGGAATTGCACGCGGAAGGGGCGAGGGACGCAAGGCGGCAGATCTCTTTGAGCAGATCGTCCGATACGGGCTCGGGGGAAAACGAGCGGCAGCTCTGGCGGTGCAGGTATAATTGTTCTATTTGTTTCAGATCCATAATATTCCTCCTCTTGTAAAAAACGGGCGCGGCAACGCGCCGCGCCCGTCCGTGTTTTTTTATGCCGATCGTTTGTGCTCTCATCTCTCAGTTCAGAGAAACGATAAGCCGCTTTTCGTTCGGACGCTTTTGTCAGATCGTCGTTCGGTTATTTTGCGAGGGACTTCTTTGCCTTTTCGACGACGTTTTCCACCGTGAAGCCGAATAGTTTGAAGAGCTGACTTGCAGGGCCGCTCGCGCCGAAGGTCGACATTCCGATGATCTCGCCCTTGTCGCCCGCATATTTGTACCAGCTGTAAGGGGAGCCCGCTTCCACGCATACGCGCGCCTTGACGGAAGAGGGAATGACGCTTTCCTTGTATTCGGCGGACTGTTTTTCAAACTCTTCAAAGCAGGGCATGGAAACGACGCGCGCCTTGATGCCTTCTTTTGCGAGTTCCGCCTTTGCTCCGACGCACTGTTCCACTTCCGAACCGCTCGCAATGAGCAGGACGTCGGGCGTGCCCTCGCAGTCTTCGAGAACATAGCCGCCTTTGAGCGCGATAAGCCCGCTCCCAGCATACTGAGGCAGATTCTGTCTGGTGAGCACGAGCGCGGTGGGAGCCGTTCCCGTCAGTGCGGAAATCCATGCCGCCGCCGTTTCCTTGCCGTCTGCGGGACGGTATACCTTCATGTTCGGGATGGAGCGGAGCGCGATGAGCTGCTCGACGGGTTCATGCGTAGGCCCGTCCTCGCCGACGCCGATGGAGTCGTGCGTCAGGATATAGATGACGGGAATATTCATGAGCGCGGACAGGCGCATTGCGTGTTTGCAGTAATCGGAGAAGATGAAGAAGGTGGAGCAGTAGCAGTGGAGACCGCCGTGCAGCTGCATGCCGTTGGTGATCGCCGCCATTGCGTGTTCGCGGATACCGAAGTGCATATTCCTTCCGCTCTTGTCCTGCGCGGAGAAATCGCCGTAATGGATGGTATCCGTGTTCTTCATATCGGAGAGGTTGGAGGGCGCGAGGTCCGCCGAACCGCCCATCAGGGAAGGAATGAGCGCCGCGATTTTGTTCAGAACGACCGAGGAGGTCTGTCTCGTCGCCATGGGCTTTTCGAATACGAACAGATCGTCTGCCTTGGTGAGATCGACGATCTCGCCCGACATCGCCGTTTTGTAAGCCTTTGCGAGTTCGGGATACTGTTTTTCGTATTCCGCGAACATCTTCTTCCAGGCGCGTTCTGCTTTTGCGCCGCGCGCACCCGCTTTCTTGGTATGAGCGAATACTTCTTCGGGAACGTCGAACGCTTCCGTGCAGGGCCAGCCGAGCTTTTCCTTTGTCTTTTGCAGATTTTCTACGCCGAGAGGGGAGCCGTGGCACTTGTGGCTGCCTTCCAGCGGCGTGCCATAGCCGATCTTCGTCTTGCAGATGATGATCGTAGGCTTTTTCGTCTCTTTCTTTGCCTTTCTGATCGCCGCAGAGATCGCGTTCACATCGTCGGGAGAAGCCACGAGATCGACGCGCAGTACCTGCCAGTTCTGCGCCTTGAAACGCATCGCGACGTCTTCTTTGAACGTGATGTCCGTATCGCCTTCGATGGTGATGTCGTTGTCGTCATAGAAGAGGATGAGTTTGCCCAGCTCATGCGTTCCCGCAAACGAGCACGCTTCATAGGAAATTCCTTCTTCCAGGCACCCGTCGCCGCAGAGCGCATAGGTGTAGTGATCGACTACGGGGAATCCGGGGCGGTTGAATACCGCCGCAAGATGCGCTTCCGCCACCGCCATACCGACCGCGTTCGCGATGCCCTGGCCGAGAGGTCCCGTCGTCGTTTCGATTCCGACCGTGTGGCCGTATTCGGGATGTCCGGGCGTCTTGGACCCCAGCTGACGGAAGTTCATGAGATCTTCTTTGGTAAGGCCGAAGCCGTACAGATAAAGCAAGGAGTAATCGAGCATGGAGCCGTGTCCTGCGGAGAGGATGAAGCGGTCGCGGTCGTCCCATTTGGGATCCTTATTATTGAATTTCAGGAAATTCTGATAGAGGGTATAGGCGATCGGCGCGCTTCCGAGAGGAAGACCGGGGTGTCCCGAATTTGCCTTCTGAATTGCTTCCGCCGAAAGAATACGAATTGCGTTGATAGTAAGCTGTTTCATCATGTTACTCCTTAAAATTATAAATATTTTTCCATATTGTCTGTATTCAGGAAGGGATACCCTTTCAGAATCTCATAAAGCTGCGCGATGATGACCTTGTTTCCTCCCGCGCGGTTGCTCTCCACGTTGATGGGCATGATGGGCTCGTGCAGGCTCATGCGGACGAGCGCCCAGCCGTCTCCGTGGTCTTTGTCGAAATTGACGCGGATGCCCTCATAGTTGTCGGGCGCGGGCGTCAGATAATCCTTTTCGTTTGCAATTTTTTTGATGTCCTCGATCACGCCGTTCCCGAGCGCCTTGAAGTCGCATCCCGGCGTGAAGGTGAGGCGGATTTCCGCCGCTTCCGCGGGGACGGGAAGGTCTGCGATGAGATCGAGCAGGTTCTTTCCCTGTTTTGCGCATTTCGCGAGCGAGATGAGGATGCGCGTCACGAGATACGCGCCGTCGTCGAGGAAATAGTTTTCTTTGAGCGCCGCGTGGCCGCTCGTTTCGATGGCGAGAGGGGAATATTTCCCTTCGGCGTTGAGGCGCTTGCTCTCGTTGATGACGTTTTTGTATCCGCGCTTGAAACGGTGGTGCACGCCGCCGTGCGCTTTGATGAACGAAGCGAGTCCGTCGCTCGTGACCGAGTCGGTGACGATATACGCGCCCTTCTGCTCTTCGAGCAGGATTGCCGAGATGAGCGCGATCAGGCTGTTGCGGTTGATCTCCGTCCCGTCGGGCGCGACCGCGCCCGCTCTGTCCACGTCCGTATCGAAAATGATGCCGAAATCCGCCTTATTCGCCCTGACTGCCGCGCAGACGGACTGCATTGCCGCTTCGTTTTCGGGATTGGGAATGTGGTTGGGGAAGGAGCCGTCGGGATCGAGGAACTGCGAACCCGTCGTATCCGCGCCCAGAGGTTTCAGCACGAGGTCGACGTAAAATCCGCCCGCGCCGTTGCCCGCGTCCACGAGAATGCGCTTGCCCGAGAGGGGCTTGTCCTCGCCGCACGCCTTTCTTACCTTCTCCACGAGATCCGCCGAGTACTTTTCGATGTAGCTTTTCTTCTGCGTCGTTCCCTTGCCCGAGGGAAATTGTCCCTTCGAAGCGATGGTCAGAATCTGCGTGATGTCGCCGCCTTCCAGCCCGCCTTCCTTTACGAAGAATTTAAGTCCGTTCTTCTGGAAGGGGAGATGGCTCGCCGTGATCATCACGGAAGCATCCGCGCCGAACCCGTCCTGCAAGAGCATGAACATGGACGGCGTGGAAGAAAGTCCCGTCAAAATGACGTTTCCGCCGCAGGACGTAATGCCTTTTTCGACCAGCGAGGAGATGCGGTCTGCGGAAAGCCGGGAATCGTGTCCTACCGCGACGGTAGGGTGCGCGACGCCCGTGTGCTCCGCCGCCCAGACGCAGAAAGCCTTCGCGATCGCGGTCACGGCCTCGTCCGTCAGCGTAACGGGATCGTTTTCCACGCCGGCGATCGCCGTACCGCGGATGTCCGTCCCGTTTTTGAGTTTCATCCAATCTTGTTCTGTCATATACCCCCCTGAAAAATGTAAGCCAATATGCTTCGCATTTTATCCATATTGACAATATTATACTAACACATGACTGATTTTTCAAGGGCTTTTTCAAAAAAAATGTGCGAAAATAAAGAAAAATCGGTGCAACCCTCTTGCGGCGTATATCCTCTTGTGATATAATGCAGACATTGGAGAGTTTTTTTATGTATCGGTTTACTTTATCGACAGATTCCACCTGTGATCTGTATCGCGATTTTATCGACGGGAACGACATCCGTTTTGTACCTTTGACTTTTACGGTCGAAAAAAACGGCGTTCTCGAAGACAGGAAGGACGCGTTTGTGTCCTATGACCAGTATGTTGCCTTTTATAACGAGTTGCGCGCGGGCGCGCTTTCGCGCACGTCCATGCTCAATTATGAGGCGCATTACGAACATTTCCGCAAGATGGCGGAGGAGGGCGCTGAGGACGTCCTTCACTTTACCATCTCAAGCGGGCTTTCGCCCACCAAGACGGTGGCGGCGAAGGCGGCGGCGGACGTGAAAAAGGATTTTCCCCGTTTCAACGTGCTCGTCGTCGATCCGCTGACGGCGACGGTGGGGCAGGGACTGCTCGTCAGGCTCGCCCTGGAACAGCGCAATGCGGGCAAGACCGCGCAGGAGGCTTACGATTACGTCAACGGACAGCGGCTGCATATTCAGCACTATATCGTGGCGGACGATCTCAATTACCTCAAACGCGGCGGACGCATTTCCGCGGTTTCGGCGGCGATCGGCGGCGTGCTCAACGTGAAGCCCGTCATTTCCTTTGACAACGACGGCAAACTTTTTGTCATCGACAAGGTGCGCGGCGTCAGAAAGGCGATGTCCTACATCAAGGCAAAAATGGTCAAAAATCCGCCGAGCAAGCTGCAGAAAGTCTGCATCGTGCACACGGATAATCAGGAGGCGGCGGAGGAGCTGGTGCAGTTCGTGCGCGAGACCTTCTCGTTTGAGCCGCTGGTATCCATTATGGGGCCCGTCATCGGTTCGCACGTCGGACCCAACGCGTTCGCGGTCGGATATCTTTCCGATACGCTGCGCAATGCGGACGTCGAGGCGCAACGGGAACAGTCATAAGAAAATTTCAAGCCCGTGCGGGTACCTTTGCTGCGGCAGAGGTCTAACTGGGAAGAGAGCCGATAGCTCCACAGCCCCCGCTACTGTTCGGGCGCGGCGCCGTTTCACTGCGAAAGCGGGAAGGAACGGCGCGGATACGCGTCCTTTTAAGTCAGGAGACCTGCCTGCACGGGATCAGAACTTTGCTTTTTCGGGTCGGAGAAAGAGAGGTGCGAAAATGAGAGGATATTATTATCCTTATGTTTTGGCGCGCTCTTTCGGCTCCTACACGAAAGGGCGCGCATTTTTTGTTTGTCGTTTCCCGCCGGAAAGGCGGCATAAACGTAGGAGGTTTTTTATGAAACGAATGAAGATGTTGGCTGCATTCTTCAGCGCGGCAGTGCTCGCGCTCGGATGCGTCCTGTTCTCCGCCTGTGAGGAAGGACAGACCGTCGAGGGCGTGAAGCTCGTGGAGAGCACGCCCGAGTACGTCGTCATTGAGGCAACGGAGACAAAAGGAAGCCTTTACGACGCGATGAAGGAACTCAAAGAAAAAGATCTCATTACATTCGAGGGTTCTCAGGGTGAATACGGATTCTATATCCAGTCGGTCAACGGCACCGCCGCGGGCGAAGGGGAATTCTGGGCGATCTATACCTCGCTCGGAGAATATGAGGACGTTTCCTATTCCACGGCGGAATACGGCACGTACGAATATGCGGGGACGCAGTATGCGTCTGCCAATTACGGCTGCGAAGGCATGCCCCTCGTAAGCGGATATACCTATATCCTCGCGCTTTCGACGTACTGATATGGCAAGGCGCAGAGAAAACAGACACGTCCGCGATATTGCGGTCTGTGCCATGATGTCGGCATTCCTCATTGCCGTGCAGCAGGTGCTGGGATTTGTCCCGGGGGTAGAACTCGTTACCGTTCTGCTCCTGACCTATTCCTATGCCTTCGGCGCCGCGATGGGGGTGACTTCCGCGACAGCGTTTTCCCTGCTGCGGTGCCTGATCTGGGGATTCACGCCAAACGTGATCGTGCTCTATCTCATCTATTTCAATGTGTTTGCCTTTACGTTCGGTATGGCGGGGCGGCATGCGGGCCGACCGTTTGCCGCATGGCTTGCGCCCGTGCTGATCGCCGCCATGGCGTGCTTTTGCGCCTATTTTGCCGTGGCGGGCGTAAAGGTGAGCATCCTCTATCAGGAGAAACTGCGCGTCATGCTCTGGGTTCTGTTCTCCGTTTTCTGTGCGCTTTTCGTCTTTTATTTCGCGCTGTTGTTTTTCAAACCGCGGCGCGGCGGTACGGGCAGAGAAATCGCGTCCGTCACCGCGCTCGCGTGTTTTTTCACCGTCTGCTTTACGCTCCTCGACGACGTTCTGACGCCGCTGTGGTATGCCTTCACTCCCGACGCCGGGATCGCTTACTTTTATACGGGCTTCCTTGCCATGATCCCGCAGACCATCTGCACGGCGGTCAGCGTATTCCTGCTGTTTTATCCGCTGACCCGTCTTTTTTACCGCATAAGGCGCACAAAGCCGCCCGAGAGCGGCGGAAAAGAGGACGAAAATTTTGCGTTGACGGCAAAATAACAATGCAAATAATGGACGAAAACAAAAAGATATGGTATAATTACCATATCTTATTTTTTTAGTGAACGGAGTGTGTTATGGCAAAAGATTCTCAGTTCGTATCCCAGATCGCGGATATCGAAACGGACTTCCCGCAGTGGTACAGCGACGTGGTTCTCAAGACCAAACTCGTCGATTACGGCCCCGTCAAGGGGACGATGGTCATACGTCCGTACGGATATGCCATCTGGGAAAATATACAAAAAGAGCTCGATAAGCGCTTTAAGGAAACGGGGCACGAAAACGCGTATTTCCCGCTTCTCATCCCCATGAGCTTTATGACCAAGGAGTCCGAGCACGTCGAGGGCTTTGCGCCCGAAGTCGCGGTCGTGACGCATGCGGGCGGGGAGAAGCTCGCCGAACCGCTCTGCATCCGTCCGACGTCCGAGACCATCATCGGTACCATGTACGCAAAATGGATTCAGTCCTATCGCGATCTGCCCGTACTCATGAACCAGTGGGCGAACGTCATGCGCTGGGAAAAGACGACCCGTCCGTTCCTGCGCACGAGCGAATTTCTCTGGCAGGAAGGGCATACCGTGCACGCGACGGAAGAAGAGGCGATGGAAGAGACCATGAAAATGCTCGGCGTCTATGAGGAGTTCGCCCGCACCTGTCTTGCAATGCCCGTGCTCACGGGAAGAAAGACGGAGAAGGAAAAGTTTGCGGGCGCGGTGGCGACGTTCGGCATGGAAGCCATGATGCACGACGGCAAAAGCCTGCAGGCGGGAACCTCCCATTATCTCGGTCAGAACTTTTCCAAGGCGTTCGACATCAAGTTCCTCGATAAAGACGGAACGCAGAAATACGCTTATACCACCTCGTGGGGCGTTTCCACCCGCCTGATCGGCGCGATCATCATGACGCACGGCGATCAGCGCGGACTCGTCCTGCCGCCCGTCGTCGCGCCCGTGCAGGTCGTCATCGTCCCGATCGCGGCGAAAAAGCCCGGCGTTGCGGAAGCGTGCGCGGAACTCAAAGTCCGCCTCGAAAAGGCGGGGATCCGCGTCGTTTTGGACGATTCGGACAACTCGCCCGGCTGGAAGTTCAACGAATGGGAAATGAAGGGCGTGCCCGTGCGCATCGAGCTCGGCCCCCGCGATCTGGAAGCGGGCAAAATGCTCTGCGCCCGCCGCGACAATCACGAAAAGACCGAACTTGCCCTTTCCGAAGCGGAAGAGGGCGTCAAAGCGTTGCTTTCCGACATTCAGCGGAATATGTACGAGCGCGCGAAAGAACGCATGGAATCCCGTATCGTGACCGCGGGCTCGCTCGACGAGCTTTTGAGCGGTGTGAACGGCGGCAACTTCGTCCGTGCGGGCTGGTGCGGATGCAGGGAATGCGAGGATAAAGTCAAGGAATTCGCGCAGGCGACCGCCCGCGTGTTTGCAAAAGAGGATACGGAAAAGACGTGCGTCGTGTGCGGAAAACCCGCCGCGCATACCGTCATTTTCGCCCGCGCATATTAAAAGCGATGTCGCCGCGCCCGCCCGAAAACGGGCGGGCGCGGCGTTCCACGGAGACGCAATATGAGAAAAATGCCGAAATGGCTGCAAAACGCAGTCTTTTACGAAATCTATCCGCAGTCCTTTCAGGATTCGGACGGGGACGGCGTCGGGGATATCCCCGGCATGATCTCCCGCCTGGATTATATCCGCGAACTGGGCTGCAATGCGATCTGGGTGAATCCCTGGTACGATTCGCCCTTTGCGGACGCGGGATACGACGTGCGCAACTATAAGCTGATCGCGCCCCGTTACGGCACGAACGCCGACGCGAAGAAGTTCTTCAAGGAAGCGCACAAGCGGGGGATGCACGTCCTCATCGATCTCGTTCCCGGACATACGTCCATCGAACACGAGTGGTTCCGTGCTTCCGAACGCGCGGAGCGCAACGAATATTCCGACCGCTATATCTGGACGGACAGCATATGGGAGAGTACCGACCTGCCCTGTCTTCGCGGCGTGTCCGACCGCGACGGCTCGGTTGCCGTCAACTTCTTTTCCACGCAGCCCGCGCTCAATTACGGATATGCAAAGCGCACCCGCCCGTGGATGATGCCGCCCGATTCGGCGGCGGCTCTCGCCACGCGGGAGGCGATCAAGGACGTCATGCGCTTCTGGCTGGATATGGGCGCGGACGGATTCCGCGTGGATATGGCGTCTTCGCTCGTCAAGGCGGACGACGGCTGGCGGCAGACGATCGCGCTGTGGAAGGATTTCCGTGCCTTCCTCGACAGGGAATACCCCGACTGTGCGATGGTATCCGAATGGGGCGTGCCCGAAAAGGCGATCGAGGGCGGATTCCACATGGATTTCCTGCTTCACTTCGGACCTGCGGGCTATAATTCTCTCTTCCGCTGCGAGCATCCCTTCTTTTCCAAAGAGGGCAAGGGGGACATCTCCGTGTTCATGAAACAGTTTCTCGCTTCCTATCGTAGTACTGCGGGAAACGGTTTTATCTGTATTCCTTCGGGCAATCACGATATGGAACGCCTTTCCTCGGGCAGGGACGTGCAGGATCTGAAGATCTGCTTCACCTTCCTTCTGACGATGAGCGGCGCGCCCTATATCTATTACGGCGACGAGATCGGTATGCGTTACTTGCGCGGTCTGACCTCGGTGGAGGGGGGATATTCGCGCACGGGCTCCCGTTCGCCCATGCAGTGGGAGAAAAAGCCGGGATACGGATTTTCCGACAGCCCGAGGACGTATATCCCCGCGGACAACGGCGCGGACGCGCCGACCGTGGAAGAACAGATCAAGGAACCCGATTCCCTTTATCATACGGTGCAGAAGCTCATCGCTCTGAGAATGGAACATCCCGCGCTGCAATCGGCGGGAGAGTTCAAGGCGATCTTTGCCAAGAAGCACACTTATCCGCTCATCTACCAGCGCAGGGCGCGCGGAGAAAAGATCCTCGTCGTCATCAATCCCGCCGATCGCGACGTTTATGTCAAGACGGACTGCTCGGGCGAGGTGCTCTTTTCGACGGGCGGCGCGGTACAGGAAGGAGTCGTTCCCGCCTGCTCCGCCTGCGTCATTCTGAGAAAGTAAGCGGGATATCCGCAGCCGACCGCCGCAAACCGTTGACAATCGGGCGGCGGCGGAGTAAAATAACGTAAATACGCGATTTTGCGCAAATGCGCAGAGGAGGAATTATGAAACACATCGACATCGTCGATATCCTGAATAAACCCGAGGATTTTCTTGACAAAGAGGCCGTCGTCTGCGGATGGGTGCGCACCAGCCGCGATTCGTCTGCCGTCGCCTTTTTGGAACTGAGCGACGGGACTTGCTTCAAGCGCTTGCAGGCGGTCATCGACAAGAACGCCGTCAGCGTCGATCCCGAATGCACGAAAAACGGCGCTTCCGTCCGCGTGGAAGGGAAGATCGTCAAGGCGTTCAAGGGCGACGGCGTGGAAATCAACGTGACGGCGGTTTCCCTGCTCGGCAAATGCCCGCCCGAATATCCCATTCAGAAAAAGCGCACTACGCTCGAGTTTCTGCGCGGCATTCCCCATCTGCGCCTTCGCACGAATACGTTTAACGCGGTGTTCCGCGTCCGTTCCATTGCGGCGCAGGCGATTCACCGCTATTTCCACGAGCATCACTATGTGTATGTGAATACGCCCATCATTACCGCGAGCGACTGCGAGGGCGCGGGGGAAATGTTCCGCGTGACCACGCAGAGCTATGACGCAAAGTACGCTTCGGAAGAGGAGTACTACAAAAACGACTTCTTCGGCAGAAAGGCGGGGCTTTCCGTTTCCGGTCAGCTGGAAGGGGAAGTCGCGGCGATGGCGTTTTCCAAGATCTATACCTTCGGACCTTCTTTCCGCGCGGAAAACTCCAATACGACCCGCCATCTCGCGGAGTTTTGGCATATCGAACCGGAAGTCGCGTTCGCGGAATTGCCCGATATCATGGAGATCGCGGAGGACATGATCAAATACGTCATCCGCGCCGTATTGGAAGAATGTCCCGACGAGATGGACTTCTTCGACAGCTTCATGGAGAAAGGGCTCAAAGACAAACTCTGGCACGTCGTCAACAGTAAGTTCGGCGTGGTGGATTATACCGAGGCGATCGAGATCCTCAAAAAGGCGGACGTTAAATTCCAGTATCCCGTGGATTGGGGATGCGATATCCAGACGGAGCACGAGCGCTATCTCACTGAAGTCGTCTTCAAAAAACCCGTATTCGTCATCAATTACCCCAAGGCGATCAAATCCTTCTATATGAAGCAGAATCCCGACGGCAAGACGGTCGCGGCGACCGACCTGCTCGTCCCCGGAATCGGCGAGATCATCGGTTGCAGCGAGCGCGAGGCGGATCTCGATAAACTCCTGCAGGCGATGAAGGAAAGAAAAATGGACCTTTCTTCTTACCGTCAGTATCTCGATCTGCGCACGTTCGGTTCCGTTCCGCACAGCGGATTCGGACTCGGTTTCGAGCGGTTCGTCATGTATGTGACGGGCATGGAGAATATCCGCGACGTGACGCTCTTCCCCCGCACGGTCGGAAACATCATGTAACGGCTTTCGGCTAAATACGAATACTTGAAAAATAACAGGCGGTCGGAGAACATCCGGCCGCTTTTTTGTGATCGGAGTTCTTTTATAAAGGTGCAGGCAAAGAGCGCACCGCTGTGCCTGTTAAGCTCACTGCTGCGCCTGTCAAGAGCTCGCCGTTGTGCCTGTTAAGCTCGCCGCTGCGCCTGTCAATAGCCCCAATGTTGCGCCCGTTTGCGGCATAAGACCGTATATTTTCGCCGCGGCCCTTGTCAAAAAGGGCGCGGCGTGGTATAATACAGGCATGAAACTCATCATGTTTTGCGATTACGGTTTGGATGACGCCGCGGCGACCAACGACATGCTCCGTCATGCGGAAGGATACGACGGCGTCGATCTTGTGGCGGTCGGCGGGAATGTCCCGCCCGAAGTCGCGCTGGCGAACGGGGCGAAACTTCTCGCCGCACTTGGCTGCGATCTCTCTTTCGTGCGGCTCGTCGACACGACGGCGGAAAGACAGCCGTATGAGTTCCTGAAAGACATTCACGGCGACGACGGCATGGGCGATCTGTTTGCGAAAGCGCCTTCTCCCGTGCCCGTCGTCCGTTATTCTGACTGGCTGAAAGAGGAGAGAGAACAATTCGATCTGCTCAGCCTTGGACCGATGACGCTCGTTCAGCCCCTGCTGGAGCGCGATACGCCTCGCCGCTTTGTGTTCATGGGCGGGAATATTTCGGAAATCCCCAATTTCCACGGTTATGAATTCAACCACGCGCTCGACCGCGCGGCGTTTTCTGCCTGCGTAAAGGCACCGCATGTTGCGATCACGATGGACACCTGCCGCAATCCGCTCCTCAACATTCAGGAAAAGGCGCTCGAGGGGAACAGTCTTGCCGTCCGCCTCGTCAACCGTTCGCGCGAAATGACCTTCCGCTCGGGCGAAAAGGGGTGTTACGTATGGGATGATATGGCGGTCAAGTACCTGCGCCATCCCGAATGGTTTACGGTAAAGGAAGAAACGGACCGAGACGGAAACAGGCTTACCGTTGCCGAATACGTTCTGGGGCAAACTTATCCGCAGATTCTGGAAAAATAAGAAAAAAACGCGCCCGAACGCTGCATGCGTTCGGGCGCATCGTTTTTCATGCGAGTCGATGATCAGGAAAAATTGCGGCACGTAAAATTCAGATATTCCGTGCCATAAACATCGTTAAAAAAACATGAAAAATCCGACGCAAAACTGCGTCGGATTTTTGATTTTTACGATATTCAATCGTTATTCTTCTTTCAGTTGATATTCTTCTGTTTCTCGTTTTCGAACGGCGTGTTGTACAAGTCTTCCTTGTTGAGTTTGAAGACGGGGGCGCCTTCTTCGTCATACGTCACGCGGATCACATGTGCGTGGCGGTTATGGTCGCGCAGGGGGTCGCCCAGGATGCGCTCATAGTTACGGAAGTGGAGCATGCAGAGCTGTTCGCCTTCATCGCCCAAAACAAAACAGTTGTGCCCGGGGCCGAATACTTTGAGCTCTTCGTCGGTTTTCAGAACGGGATAGCGGTTTTTCGTCCAGGAAAGGGGATCGAGCAGGTCGGAATTTTCATCTGCGCGCAGCATTCCCATGCAGTACATGGCGCCCGTTGCGGAAGCCGAGAACGTAACATAGATCTTGCCGTCGTGTTTGAGTACCGCGGGACCTTCGTTTACCCAGAAATCGATGCGTTCCCAATCGTAGTCGGGCGTGGTGAGCAGCACCTGAACGGTTTTCAGCTTGGTCGGGGTTTCCAGCTCTGCAATATAGAGGTTGGAAATTCCGTTGGTGGAGCCGACTTTCTGCGCCCAGATCGTGTACCATTTTCCTTTATGCTCGAATACGGTCATGTCCAGCGAAAAGTCGGTGAAGGAGTAGGGGTCGTCTTCCGCCGCCTGCATCATACCGCCTTCCGCCCATTCGCCCGTCATGGGGTCATCCGTTTTGCAGATGAGCGTGAAGGGACGGATCTTCCAGATATCGGGCAGTTCGCCTGCCGCGAAGTAAATGACCCATTGGCCCATGATATAGTGAATCTCGGGCGCCCAGATATGCGAGGACATAATGCCGAACAGGTGACGCGTCCATACCGTTCTGGATTTTGCCGTAGCGATTTCATTGATCGTATCGGCGCAGCGGATTTCGATCCTGTCGTATTTGGGACAGGTCGCAGTGAAGTAGTATTTGCCGTCCGTGTGCTTATAAAGGTACGGATCCGCACGCTGAGGAACCAGAGGAGAAAAATATTTTACCATTTCTTTACCACCCTATTTTAGATTTTTCTTCAGATAACTGTGTTAATATTGTACTATGCTTTTTTTGCAAAGTCAATAGAAAGCCAAAACTTTTTATGCCCGCTTCTTGGGGCGGAGAAGCAGATAATCGCCCAGAATGAGCGCGCCCAAAACGCAGAGAATGATGATGAGGCTGATGCGCATCATGTCCGTTGAAGGCGCCGCAAGTTCTTCCGCCGTCAACGTCGCATAATAGTATTTCCCGTCTTTCATCACCCTTGCCGTGAATTCGTTTGCATTCGCTCCGTCAAAGATTTCCACTTGCGCGCCGTCCGTGAGAGTGATTTTCTCCCCGTCATCCGCCGTAAACTCGACCGTTATGCCCTCCGCGAGATTGGCGTAACGGAAGGATTCTTCCGTCACCGAAGGGGAGACGGAGGTCAGATAGGAAAGGGGAATATAGCCGTATTTTGTCGCGCCGTCCTGTTCAAACGAAACGAGCGCGTAAGGATAATCGGAAGTATCGCCCGAAGTGACGACGCCCTCAAGCTGAACGCAGAACGCGCGGACCAGCGTTTCGCCGCGCAGCGCGTTTACGAGGCATGGATACAGATAGACGGACGCGTTGCTGGTGAGGTAGCGCGTGCCTTCCGCGTCCTGCCAGTATTCGCTCTCATCCACGGCGGTGCAGCGGTCTTTGCGTACGAGATTCGCCGTGTATTTGTGGTCGCTTCCGAACAGCGCGACTACGCAGTATTCGTCCGTCTCCGCGAGCAGAATGCCGCGCGCGCTTTCCGCGGTGCGCGTATATCCCGAATAGGGGAAATATCCGCTTTCATCGGCAGCAAGGACGTCCAGATCGGTACGGACGGTCACGCTTCCCGCGGCAACCGTCACGAGCTTGAGCTGAGGCTGTGCCGTGAAGATGATGTCTTTTGCGCCCTGCGTCTGAATCGTGCGGAGCGTGGGGAACGAGATCGCGTCCGTTTTCAGGATAAAATTGTCATAGAGCAGGAAGACGGTGCCGTCTTCGAATCCGAGCGCGAACGAGCGCAGAGCGGGGATATCGTCGCGGTAGACGCTCCCTTCCGCATTGACCGATGCGTAAAGGTCTCCGTTGCGGTAAATACCGCTGTCCGAAAGGCTGTATACGTTGCCTTCAAAGTCGGCGCGGATAACGTCCGAATCGGCGGGAATGGTATAGGAAAGAAGGTCTCCGTTTGCCTGATTGTCGGTGAAGGAGGATTCCGCATAACGGTATACGCTTCCGTCCGTGTGAGAGACATAGAGATTTCCGTAAATATCGGACGTAAGGGCGGAAGCGGATGCGGCGATATTTCGGTAAGCGATGGCTGCCTCCGTGCGCGCAATGCCGTAGCCGTTGTTGCCCGTTACGAAATAACATTCCCCGTAAACGCAGGCAATGCCGACGACGTTCGTCTGAGCCGTTACGCACTGTTCGGGGAGCAGAGTTCCGTCCGTGCGGTAGGTATAAATACGCGTTGTGCCGTCCGTCACCGAAATGATGTTTCCGTCGGTCGCGACAAGCGAGGGGATATAATCGCAGGAAATGACCGAATAGGTCGATGTCGACATATCGTATATGCTGACGCGCTTGTTCGTTTCATCCGTCGAGACGAGCAAACTTCCCGCCCGTGCCGTCTGAACGCCGCTTGCAAGGCGGTTGACGGAAGCGGAAGAGGCGCAGATCTCATAATCGGTGAAAGTGACGGTTTCTCCCGAAACGTCGGGCTTTACGACGGAGGTACCCCTGATCGCATACAGCTCACCGCGGTATACGGTGAGCGCGGCGTAGCCGTCGCCTTCCGCAATGCGTTCGCTGTTGCCCGCATAGTCGGTGCGGTACAATCCATTTTCCGACTGAACGGCCGTGCCCGAGACCGTATAATAGAGGGAATCTCCGTAAGCGCACACGGAAGAAAGTCCCGGAACCTCGGAAGTATTGTCGAGATAGAGCTTGGTGAACGAGGAGAGGTTGGACGTATCGTATGCGTTGACGTTGGTGTTTGCGGCACAGTAAAGCGTTCCGTTGGCGAACGTCATGCGCGGCGTGCTGTTCGTCACGATCGTCCCGAATGAAGTCGTGGGGGGCGTATCCAAAGAGCCGTTCAGCGAGACCGCATATAAGGTCGTCGTGCTGGAAACCACCGCGGCGGTGTAGAGCGTCGTCCCTTCGATATGGAAGGTCGCCGCGGGGATCGCGGTGAGAGTTGCGGTCATCTCATCCGTATCAAAGGTATAGAATGCCGCGTTGCGGTCGGAAAAATACAGTTTGTTTTCCTGCGAAAACTGAATTTTGGAAATGATCACGCTGTGCTCATAGCTCGAGTACGTTCCGTCCATCCTGTCGTAGACGTAAAGTTTCGTGCCGTCCGCCACGGCGATATATTTTTCGCAGAACGCAACGTCTGCGGGCGCGGTCAGCGGAAGATACTGCTCGAAAGATTCGGGCAGGAACAGTTCGGAATTTTCCTTGTCGATCTGCGCGACTGCGTTATCGTCCGCGGCGGCGGAAAGGGACGGCATCGCCGCCCCCGCGCCCGTCAGGACGAGTGCGGCAGACAAAATCAGACCGAATATCGCTTTTGTACTCATGATAAACCCATTATAACACGCGCGCGCGCAAAAGACAAGCGGCTTTCCCCGAAAAAAAATTGCGAAAGACTGAAAAAAATTTGGCATTCGGCACCCATTTGTCATATTTCCGTGATATGATATAAGCACACGAACAAATGTTCGTATTTAATGTCCGCGCTTCCCCGTTGGCGCGGACGGAGGTGAGAATGTTCGATTACGAATACGAAAAAGTGTTGTTATACGCATATCCGAAGCTAGACGAGCTGGCAGAAGCCGTATCGGCGAGCGTGGAAGTCAAGGCGGTGCTGTCCTTTCGGGCGGTGGGGGATTGCCTCGGGATCGCGGAAAAAATCGTAAAGGAAATCGACGTGAGCCGCAAACTTCGCGCCGTGCGCGAGCAGATGGACGGGATTTTAGCGCGTCTGAGCGGGGAAGAGCTGTTTTTGCTCGAATACAAATATTTCCGCAGAAAAAAACGCCTGCGGGAACTGAAAGAAAAAACGCCCCGTTGTTCGGAGCGCAGCTATTTCCGCAGGCAGGCGGCATTGCTGAAAAAAATCTCATCCGCATTCATATCGCGAGGAATGGACGAGCGTTGGTTTTTAAACGCGTTTTCGCAGTATCCGCCCTTTCTGCGCGTATACCGCGCGCTGAAAGAGGGAAGAGAATGCTCGCTCGTCCGCAAGCGGGAAAAGCGCGGAATGTCCTTTTCTCAGAATTCCGCGTCGTCGCGTGGCGGAACAGCGGCGCGCTTGCCCCGAAGGACAAACGCCGATACGGCGACGACGGAAGCGCAGGCCGCGCACAGGAGAAAGATCTGTATCCCCGACAGGGCGGGGGAATCGGTATCCGGCTGAGGCTGTACCGCATTTCCGTTGGTCTGGGAAAGATAGTCGGTATTGAGGTCGTATTCGATCTCCTGCACGGCGGGGATGTATCCGAATTTCCCGTCGAGACAGACGTAATAGTATGCCGCCGAACCGATCGTATAGTCGCCGTAATAGAGGTAAGTGATTTCCGTCGTATAGAAGAAATCATCCCCGACGGAAACGGAAGGTGCGTCGGGAAGGGAATAAACGACGGTGATCTCCTGTTTGAGGTAGGGGCGTTCGGGAATGAAGTCCACAAAAGTGAGTTCGTCTTTTTTGCAATACCCCGAAACTTTCGGAGAGGACGGGCTGTCGTCCATATATTCCACATAGCAGAAGGGATCGCCGGGCGCGATCACCCTGACATAATAGGTGTAGGGCAGAATAAAAAGCCCCGTGCGCTCGTCTGCTTCCGAATACAGCCACACGCCGCGTTCCGCGGCAACGGCATACAGTTGTTGCGTCTGCCCCGCGTCTTCCTCCGCCCGTGCGGTCCGCGCAGAATGCGGCGTCCACGCCGCCGCAAGGAACAGCAGAAGGAGGCATAATGCGATCATGCGTTTCATATCCGCTCCATTTTAGCGCGGAAAGCGTGGCGTGAAAGCATTTATTTTAGCGAAATGTACGAAATAATAGAAAAAATCCGCGCGATCGAACGGGAGCAGAAGCGCCGCAAAGGCGACGACGCGCTCGCCGCCTACAATACGGGCAAAGTGCGCCACAAAAAGCAGATCGCTTTTCACAAGTGCAAAAAGCGCAACCGCTGGGTGTTCGGCGGCAACCGCTCGGGGAAAACGGAATGCGGGGCGGTGGAGGCGGTCTATATCGCGCGCGGCGTGCATCCCTATCGCAAAAACCGCAAAAACGTGTTCGGATGGGTCGTGTCTCTTACTTCGCAGGTACAGCGCGACGTCGCGCAGAAAAAGATCCTGCACTACCTCCGTCCCGACTGGATCGTGGATATCGTGATGCAGAGCGGCAGAAAGGATAATCCCGCGACGGGAATCATCGATCAGATCGTCATAAAAAGCGCGCTCGGCGGCACATCCGTCATCGGTTTTAAGAGTTGCGATCAGGGCAGGGAAAAATTTCAGGGCAGTTCGCTCGATTTCGTGTGGTTCGACGAGGAGCCGCCCAAGGACGTCTATGAAGAATGCCTTATGCGCGTCGTAGACCGAAAAGGGGACATCTTCGGAACCATGACGCCCCTGAAAGGGCTGACCTTTCTCTATGAAGAGATCTATCTCAACCGCAAGAACAATCCCGAGATCTGGTACGAGTTTATGGAATGGGCGGACAATCCCTATCTTTCCAAAAAAGAAATTTCTCTTTTGGAACGCACGATGGACGAAACGACGCTCCAATCCCGCCGATACGGAAGATTCTGCACGCGGGAAGGGTTGGTATATCCCGAATTTGACGAGAGCGTGCACGTCATTCCGCCCTTTACGGTGCCCGCCGAGTGGCAGGATACCGTCTCCATCGACCCGGGACTGCACAATCCGCTGTCCGCGCATTGGTATGCGGTGGATTTTGACGGGAACGTCTATGTCGTCGCCGAGCACTATGCGGCGGGGAAGGACGTGGATTATCATGCGGCGGAGATCAAGCGCATCAGCGCGCTGCTCGGCTGGAAGACGGACGCGAAGGGGCGCGTATCGGCGCTCATCGACAGCGCGGCGGGACAGCGCACGCTCGCTTCCGCCAAGAGCGTTTCCGAACTCTTTTACGAGAGGGGGATCCTCGTCAATCCGCGCGTGGACAAAGATCTGTTCAGCGGGATCGCGCGGGTAAAGAGCTATCTCAGCCGAAAAAACGGGCTTCCCGATCTTTACATTTTTTCCTGCTGCACCAACATGATCCGCGAGATCAAGGGGTATTTCTGGGGGAAGGGGGATTCTCCCGAAAAGCGGGACGACCACGCGATGGACGAGCTGCGCTATTATCTGATGACCCGTCCCAAAAACGCAGTGCCGCCGCAGGAAGAAAGCGAGATCGCGCGGGATAAGATGCGCAGGATACGAAAACTCAGAAGGAGGCCGAATGGATGACGAACAGATAAAGCGGGCGCTCATGAAAGTGGCGCTCGGCTATTCGCTGGAAGAAGTGACGGAAGAATACGGCGTGGAGGACGGAGAACTCAGACTCGTCAAGCGCCGCGAAACGAAAAAGGACGTTCCGCCCGACCTCAAGGCGGTGAAACTTCTCATGGACGAGAAGGATTATTCTCTGATGAGCGACGAGGAATTGGAACGCGAAAAGCAAAGACTGCTCGCGCAGTTGGGAGAGAAAGAAAATGGAAAAGTTTGAAAAGAAAGCGGAAGAAAGGCGCGTCAAGGAACTGGTCGCGGAAGTGAGGGAAGACTTCCTCCGCCGTCAGCAGGCGCGCAGAAATCTCGAACGCGGCTGGCAGCTCAACATGAATTTCGTCAGCGGCAATCAGTATTGCGACATCTCGCCGTCGGGCGAGATCGAGGAAGAGGACGCGGCGTTTTACTGGCAGTCGCGTCGGGTGTTCAATCACATCGCGCCTACGATCGATACGCGGCTTGCCCGTCTCGCCAAGGTGCGCCCGTCCCTTAACGTCAGGGCGTTTTCGGACAGCGAG